>JANMMD010000201.1:0-11295 GCA_031372905.1 Betaproteobacteria bacterium | reverse complement strand
ATGTTGGCCAGGTGGCTGAAGTAGCTGAAGGCGCGGATGACGGTGACGGTCTGGTCGGCCGTCAGGTTCTTCAGCAGCCGGTCGAGCATGCGGCCGGCGCTGGCGTCGGCCTTCAGCCGGTAGGCCACGCTGAGCTGGCGTATGCGCTCGATGAGCTCGAAGGCGGGCTCGCCTTCCTGTTCGCGGATCACATCGCCCAGGATGCGGCCGAGCAGTCGGATGTCATCGACCAAGGGCTTGTTCTTCGCCGCCGCATCGGCCGCAGGCGGGCCGCGGCGGGTCTTGCTGCGCTGGGTATTTGTGCCTGTCGCGGCGCTGCGTGTCATGGAGGCTCCTGCGCGGTCAGCGGGGTGACCGGATGTGTGCCGATGTTGCAGCAAGGTGCGTGCCGTGACGGGCACCTGCTGCGCGCTGGCGGGGCTTGCGCGAGCCCTGGCTATCATCCTTGCATGAGCCAAGCCACGATCATCGCCACCCGTGAAAGCCGCCTCGCCCTCTGGCAGGCCGAACATGTGCGCGACGCGCTGACCGCGCGTTTCGGTCTGCCCGTTGAACTGCTGGGCATGACGACGCGCGGCGACCAGATCCTCGACCGCGCCTTGTCCAAGGTCGGCGGCAAGGGCCTGTTCGTCAAAGAGCTGGAAACGGCGCTCGAAGAAGGCCGTGCCCACCTGGCGGTGCATTCGCTGAAAGACGTGCCGATGGAGCTGCCCGAAGGCTTCACGCTCGCGGCCATCTGGGAGCGCGAAGACCCGCGCGATGCCTTCGTCTCCAGCAAGTACGACAACGTCGACGCCCTGCCGCAGGGCGCCGTGGTCGGCACGAGCAGCCTGCGCCGCGTGGTGCAGCTGCTCGCGCGCCGGCCCGACCTGGTGATCGAGCCGCTGCGCGGCAACCTCGACACGCGCCTGCGCAAGCTCGACGAAGGTGGCTTCGACGCCATCGTGCTGGCCGCCGCGGGCCTGAAGCGCCTGGGCCTGGCCTCGCGCATCCGCGCCACCTTCGACCCCGAGCTGATGATCCCGGCTGCTGGCCAGGGCGCGCTCGGTATCGAGGTGCGCGAAGACAACACCGCGCTGCGTGAGCTGCTCACGCAGACCCTGCACCTGCCCACCTTCCTGGCCTGCCATGCCGAGCGTGCGGTCTCGCGCGCCTTGGGTGGCAGCTGCAGCATGCCGCTGGCCGCGCATGCCGTGTGGGAGGGCAGCACGCTGCGCATCGACGCCGCCCTGGGCGATGCCAACGCATTGACGCGGCCCTTGTTGCGCACGCGGCTGGCCGCAATCGTCACCGACGAGGCCGGCGCCCGCGCCCTGGGCAACGAGGCTGCGGCGCAGCTGCGCGCGGCCGGCGCCGGCAGCTACCTGCCCGCGGCCTGACCGCTGCGTGATGTCTACGTGACGGCACCCCGCCCGGCCACGCCGGCATGCGCCTGATCGTCACCCGCCCCGCCGCGCAGGCTGCTGCTTGGGTGCAAGCCTTGCGCGCCCTGGGGCAGGACGCTGAGGCGCTGCCGCTGATCGCCATTGCCCCGCCGGACGATCCGGCACCGCTGCGCGCGGCCTGGTTGTCGCTGTCTGGCTTGGCGCTGGTGATGTTTGTCAGCGCCAACGCGGTTCAGCATTTTTTTGCGCTCGCCCCGGTGGGTGCGCGCTGGCCGGCAGGCTTGCGCGCCGGCTGCACCGGCCCTGGCACTGCCGCAGCGTTGGCCGAGGCCGGCGTGCCGCCTGGGCAGGTGGTGCAGCCGCCCGCCGATGCCGCGAGTTTCGACTCCGAAACCCTGTGGGCGCAGCTGAAAGACGACGCCTGGGCCGGCCGCCGGGTGCTGGTGGTGCGGGGCGAAGAAGGCCGTGACTGGCTGGCCGAGGCGCTGCGCGAGCGCGGGGCACAAGTGGCCTTCGTGGCGGCCTACCGCCGCCTGGCGCCCCAGCCCAATGCCGAGGGCGCTGCGCTGCTGGTGCGCGCACAGGCCGAGCCTGCGGCCCACCTCTGGGTCTTCAGCAGCAGCGAGGCGGTGGGGAACCTGCGGCAGTGGGCGCCGGCGGCCGATTGGCACGCTGCGCGCGCGCTGGCCTCGCACCCGCGCATTGCCGAAGCAGCGCGTGAGCTGGGCTTGCGCCAGGTGCTGCTGCTGCCCGCACCCACGCCGGCTGCGGTGGCCGCGGCGGCTTCCCAGCCGTGGCCGGCGATATGGCCAGCGATGGGGTCGTCGATAGAGCCCACGGTGGGCCGCCGATAGAATCGCGGCCCACCGAGCGAGACCTGTGAGCGAGACGCCTGCACCCCCATCCGACCCTGGTCTTGCCCCGGCAGCTGCGCCCGTCGCCATCCCCGCGCTTGCGCCCATCGCCGCCGCGGCACCATCTGGCAGCGGCCGCTGGATCGCCGTCGGTGCCGCCGTGCTGGCGGCGCTGGCCGCAGCAGCCATCGTGCTGGCCTGGAACACGCAGCAGCGCCTGAAGTCGCTCGAAGCCGAGTTGGTGAAGCGCCAGCAGGACAGCGGCAGCCAGGCCACCGAAGCGCGCACGTTGGCGCGCCAGGCCGAGACCTCGGCGCGTGAAGCTGCGGCCAAGCTGGCCCTGCTGGAGGCGCGTGTGGCCGAGACCTCGATGCAGCGCACGCAGCTCGAAGAGCTGATCCAGTCACTGGCGCGTTCGCGCGATGAAAACGTGTTGGCGGATGTCGACGCTGCGCTGCGCGTGGCCCTGCAGCAATCGGCCATCACCGGCAGCGCCGAGCCCCTGGTACTGACGCTGAAGCAAGCCGATGAGCGCCTGGCGCGCTTCAACCAGCCGCGGCTGGAACGCGTGCGTCGCGCGCTGGCACAAGACCTGGAACGCACGCGCAGCGCGGGCGTCACCGACATCACCGTGCTCACCATCCGCCTGGACGAGGTCATCCGCCAGGTGGATGAACTGCCGCTGGTCTCGGCGCCGGAGCGCCGCAGCACCACGCGCAGCGCGGAGCTGGCGGCGGCCGGTTCTGCATCTTCAGCGGCCGTTGCTGCTGCCACACCTGCGGCACCGGCCTCCGCAGCCAGCAGCGCCGGCCTGGCCGGCCTGATCGGCCAGCGCTGGGCCTTGTTTGGCGTGAGCTTCTGGAACGAGGTGAAAAGCCTGGTGCGGGTGACGCGCATCGACCAGCCCGAGGCCATGCTGGTGGCGCCGGACCAGGCTTTCTTCCTGCGCGAGAACCTGAAGCTGCGCCTCCTGAACGCGCGCCTGGCCTTGCTCTCGCGCCAGTTCGACACCGCGCAGAGCGACCTGCAGGATGCGCAGCGGGCGCTCGACAAGTACTTCGACCGCAGCAGCCGCCGCGTCGTTGCGGTCAGCGAGATGGTGCGCGGGGTCACCGGGCAGGCGCGGCTGGTGAACGTGCCGCGGCCCGATGCGACGCTGGCCGCCATCGCCACGGCCGCGGCCGGGCGCTGAAGGCACGGCCGCCAGCCTGGCCCTAGAGCTCGATGCGCCGCGTCATCCTCCTCATCCTGTTGTTCGTGGTGGCCGTGGTGGCTGCCACCACGCTGGGCAGCAACGACGGCCTTGTCAGCATCTACTGGGGCGGCTGGCGCAGCGATTTTTCGCTGAACCTGTTCGTCATCGTCGTGCTCGGCGCGTGTTTCGTGCTGATGGCCGCGGTGCAGGCCCTGAATGCGCTCGTCAGCCTGCCGCAGCGTGCCGGCGAATGGCGCGCGCTGCGCCGCGAACGCGCCGCCCAGGGCGCGCTGCGCGAGGCCCTGACCGAGTACTTCGGCGCGCGTTACGGCCGCGCCCGCAAGGCCGCCGAGCGCGCCCTGTTGATCACCGATGACGCGCCCACGCTGAAGGCCGACGCCGAGTTCGTGGTGCTGGCGCGGCTGCTGGCCGCCGGCAGCCTGCATCGCCTGCAAGACCGCCCGCGCCGCGACGAGGCCCTGCGGCAGGCCTTCAAGGCCACACGCGGCGGCAAGGCCTTGCGCACCGGTGGCCGCAACGCCGAAGAGGCTGCGCAGCTGCTGGCCGCCGAGTGGGCGCTGGAAGACCGCGATGCGCCGCGTGCGCTGGAAGCGCTGGAAGCCCTGCCGCCCGGTGCCGGCCGCCGCACCCATGCCCTGCGCCTGAAGCTGCAGGCCCTGCGCATGGCGCGCCAGCCGCTGGCGGCGCTGCAGACAGCACGGTTGTTGGCCAACCACCAGGCGTTTTCTCCGGTGGTGGCGCAGAGCCTGCTGCGCTCGCTGGCGGCTGAAACCCTGGAAGCTGCGCACGACGCGCAGCAGCTGCGCCGCCTTTGGGGCCAGTTCGACCCCGCCGATCGGCGCGATGCCACCGTCACCGCGCGCGCGGCATCGCGCGCTGTGCAGCTGGATGCCGCCGCCGACGCCCGGCTGTGGCTGCGCCCGTTCTGGGAACGTTTGTCGGAACTCCCGCGTGAAGACCGCGAACAGGTGGCGCTGGCGCTGATCGAGGCGCGCGGTGGCATCGGCGCCGATTGGCTGCCGCGCCTGGAATCAGCAGCCCAGGCCTACGGCCATGAAGCGGCGGTGGTCGCGGCCGTGGGCATGGTCTTCGCCGAGCGCCAGCTTTGGGGGAAGGCGCGCCGCCTGCTGGAGCAGGCCGCGGCCGCACCGGCCTTGGCGGCGCGCACCCGCCGCATGGCCTGGCGCCAGCTGGCTGCGCTGGCGCGCGAAGAAGGCGACGAGGCGCGCGCCGTGCAGTGCGAGCAGGCTGCGGCGGGGGTGGACTGAATGCGGCCCGCGCAGTGCTATACTGCAAGGCTTGATGCGGCTGTAGCTCAGCTGGATAGAGTACTTGGCTACGAACCAAGGGGTCGTGGGTTCGATTCCTGCCAGCCGCACCAAACCTACGCTTTGAACAACGCCTCGGAAGCCAGCGCTTCTGAGGCGTTTTTTCTTTGCCACCCTGCTGCGGCGCCGGTGTCATGACGCTCACCCACCTGCAGCGCCTGGAGGCCGAGGGCATCCACATCCTGCGCGAGGTGGTGGCGCAGGCGAGCAAGCCGGTGATGCTGTTTTCCATCGGCAAGGACAGCGCAGTGATGCTGCACCTGGCGCGCAAGGCCTTCCATCCGGCGCGGCCCCCGTTCCCGCTGCTGCATGTGGATACGACCTGGAAGTTCCGCGCCATGTACGCCATGCGCGAGGCGATGGCGCAGCAGGCCGGCACGCCGCTGCTGGTGCACCACAACCCCGACGCGCTGGCGCGCGGCATCAACCCTTTCGAGCATGGCTCGCAGGTGCACACCGACACCTGGAAGACGCAAGGCCTGAAGCAGGCGCTGAACCAGCACCAGTTCGACGCCGCCATCGGCGGCGGCCGGCGCGACGAAGAGCGCTCGCGCGCCAAGGAGCGCATCTTCTCGCTGCGCAACGCCGAGCACCGCTGGGACCCGCGCCACCAGCGCCCCGAGCTCTGGCAGCTTTACAACGCGCGCAAGCGGCCGGGCGAATCGCTGCGCGTCTTCCCGCTGTCGAACTGGACCGAGCTCGATGTCTGGCAGTACATCCACCAGGAAAACATCGCCGTGGTGCCGCTGTACCTGGCCGCCACGCGCCCGGTGGTCGAGCGCGACGGTGCGCTGATCATGGTCGACGACGAACGCTTTCCCTTGCAGCCAGGCGAGGTGCCGGTGCCGCGCCGCATACGCTTCCGCACCCTGGGCTGTTATCCCCTGACCGGCGCGGTCGAGTCCGACGCCGACACCCTGCCCAAGGTCATCGAAGAGCTGCGGCTTGCGCGTACCAGCGAGCGCCAGGGCCGTGTCATCGACCGCGACGGCGAGGCCTCGATGGAGAAGAAGAAGCAGGAGGGCTATTTCTGATGGCTGCCTTCTGATGGCTGCGATGGACGCGCCCGGCCTGCTGCGTTTCATCACCTGCGGCAGCGTGGACGATGGCAAGAGCACGCTCATCGGGCGCCTGCTCTTCGATGGCCAGGCGCTGCCGGAGGACCAGCTGGCCACGCTTCACGCCGACTCGCGACGCTGGGGCACACAAGGCGGCGAACTCGACTTTGCGCTGCTGCTGGACGGCCTGTCGGCCGAGCGCGAACAGGGCATCACCATCGACGTGGCCTACCGCTACTTCGGCACGCCGCGGCGCAGTTTCATCGTCGCCGACACGCCGGGCCACGAGCAGTACACGCGCAACATGGTCACCGGGGCATCGACCGCCGATGTGGCGGTGATCCTGGTCGATGCCACCAAGGGGCTGCTGACGCAGACGCGCCGCCACAGCTGCGTGGTGAGCCTGCTGGGCGTGCGCCAGCTGGTGCTGGCGGTGAACAAGATGGACATGGTGGCTTTCGACGAGGCCATCTTCGCGCGCATCGACGCCGAGTTCCGCGTCTTCTTGCAACAGTTGGGCGTGCACGCGGTCACCACCATCCCGGTCTCGGGCCTGCGCGGCGACAACGTGGTGCAGCGCAGCCCGCACACCCCTTGGTACGCCGGCCCGACGCTGCTGGAGTTTCTGCAAACCTGCGAGACCAGCGACGCCGGGCGTCAGCATCGGCCCCTGCGCCTGTCGGTGCAGTGGATGAACCGGCCCGATGCCGATTTCCGCGGGCTCTGCGGGCTGATCGCAGCTGGCCAGGTGCACCCCGGTGATCGCGTGCGCGTGCTGCCCTCGGGGCGCGAAAGCATCGTGGCGCGCATCGTCGCCTTCGAGGGCGACCGTGCCAGCGCCGTGGCCGGCGAGAGCGTCACGCTCACGCTGCAAGACCATGTCGATGTGGCCCGCGGCGACGTCATCTGCAGCGCAGCGGCGCCGGCGCAGGTGGCCGACCAGTTCGAATGCACGCTGGTGTGGATGGACGACGAGCCGCTGCTGCCCGGCCGCCGCTACGCCTTCATGCTGGGCACACGCACCGTGAACGCCAGCGTCACCGAGATCAAGCACCGGCTCAACGTGCACACGCTGGAGCACATGGCGGCGCGCACGCTGGCGCTCAACGAGATCGGCGTCTGCAATCTCGCGCTGGACGCGCCAGTGCCCTTCGAGCCTTATGCCGCGCATGGTGCCGTGAACCGCGAGATGGGCGGCTTCATCCTCGTCGACCGGCTCAGCAACCAGACAGCGGCGGCGGGCATGCTCCACTTCGCGCTGCGCCGCTCGCAGAACATCCACCTGCAGCCCACCCACCTCGACAAGGCGGCGCGCGCCGCGCTGCTGGGCCAGCGGCCGCTGGTGCTGTGGTTCACCGGGCTGTCGGGGGCGGGCAAGAGCAGCATCGCCAACGAGGTGGCGCGGCAGCTGCACGCGGCCGGCCGCCATGTCTACCAGCTTGACGGCGACAACCTGCGCCATGGGCTGAACCGCGATCTCGGCTTCACCGATGCCGACCGTGTCGAGAACATCCGCCGTGTCGCCGAGGTGGCGCGGCTGATGGTGGACGCGGGCCTGATCGTTCTGGCGAGTTTCATCTCACCCTTCCGCAGCGAGCGTGAACTCGCGCGCAGCCGTCTGGAAGCGGGCGAGTTCATCGAGGTGCATGTGGACGTGCCGCTGGCGGTGGCCGAGGCGCGCGACCCGAAAGGCTTGTACGCGCGCGCGCGCCGCGGCGAGCTGCCGCACTTCACCGGCATCGATTCGCCCTACGAGCCGCCGGAAGCGCCCGAGATCCACCTGCGCGCCGATGAGCTGTCGGTGGAGGGCGCAGCGGCCCGGGTGATGGCGTGGCTCGCCCGCAGTGCGTGTTGACGGCGAGCGCTGAGGGTGGCCGAGTGGCACTGGTCAGGGGCCGTGGTTCTGTCCTGATAATTGCTGCATGAGAGCTTTCTACTGGGTGATGGGCGTGCTCATCGTCGGCACCTTTGTCCCTTCGGTGCTGTACATGCTGCTGTATGCGACCACGGGCGAACAGGCCTGCCTGCGCCGCGCGCAGGCGCTGTGGAACATCTCGCGGGTGTTTTCGCTGCTCGGCTTCAACCTGCTCGTCTGGGGCCATGTGATCTATGGCCTGTGGAGCATCTGGTTCCGCTGAAGCGCCGCGACGGGGTCAGGGGTTGAAGACCACACCGTCCTTCATGCCCAGCACGCCGGCCGCGCAGAGCTCCTGAACCACGGCTTCCCCATAAGCCGTCAAGCTGCCAGCCGGCGCGCCCAGGCGCTGCCAGACACGCTGGTACAGCGCGCCTTGCGTGAGCCAGGTCAGCACGGCCGGCAAGGGCTGCTGCCCCACTTCCAGCACGTGGTACTTGAGCAGCGCCTTCAGGGCGTGGCGCGCATGGCGCACCGGGCTGGCGCGAAAGGCGGCCAGGCGTTGCCGCGCCTGCACGAGTGCACCGGGAATGTCGGTGAAGGCCGCGCCATGGCCAGGGATGGCCACGGCCGCGCCCAGGCTTTCGATGAGGTCCAGCGTGGCCGCGACTTCGTCGAAGGCGCGGGTGTCGTCCAACGGGCCCTCCAGCTCGGGAAAGACGACGCCGAAGCCACGCTCCCACAGCGCATCGGCAGTGATGACGACGCCAAGCGCGGCATTGAAGAGGATCAGCGAATGCGGGTCGTGCCCCGGCGCAGACAAAGCCAGCCATTGCTGGCGGCCGACGACCAGCGTGTCGCCCGGGTGCAGGCAGCCGTCGGGCACGAAGCGTTCACAACGCTGGCCCGTGGGGGCGTAGCTCAGCGCTTCTTCATCCCAGGCCATCACCGCCGCCCATTGCCCCGGGGGGATGTGCAGGCTGCAGCCGAAGTGGCGCTGCAGCGTGGCGTTGCCGCCGCAGTGGTCGGAGTGCAGGTGCGTGTTGACGACGCCGCGCAGCCGCTCGCCGGCGAGTGCGTGCTGCACCAAGGCCAGGGTCTGCGCCGCGTGCACGGCGTGGCCGGCATCGACAAGCACCGCGCCTTCACCTTCGAGGTCGCTGTGCAGCAGTACGTTGTTCGACGACAGCCAACCGCGTTCAAGCAGCGTGATTCCCGGCAGGGCGGTGGCCTGGGCGCTGGCGTGGGCATTGACAAGCTTCATCCGCCCGCATTCTGTGTCACGCGGGGGGCGATCCGCCGCATGCCGCCGCTTCCCGCGGCGCGCGGGTCCGGCCACTGAGCTTCCTTGCCGCTGCGGAGCGTGCGGCCGCAGTTTGAGCCCGCTTCGTCCTGCTTTTCTGCGCTTGCGCGGCGGCCGCACGGCCTATCTTCAAGGCCTCGTGGACACCCCCACCGCAGGCCCGCCATGCACACCTCTTTTCTAGAGCCGACCCCGCGCGAAACGCTGCAGGCGCGCCGCGCTTCAGTGGCCGTGGGCGTGGCACCGCCCACTGTGCTGCTGGCCCTGATTGCCGTGGTGGCCGGGCTGATCGAGCCGGGCACTGGCCTGCTGCTCTTCGTGGCCGGCATGGCCTGGGTGGTGTACGAGATGTACCGTTACCAGCAGCTGGTGGACGTCGGTATCGAGCCGGACGACTGGCACGAAGAGAGCTAGCGGATCGCGTTCAGCAACAGCGCGATCACTTGCGCGTGTTGTCCAGCGAAGGCGGTGGTGTGTAACCCAGCTCACGGGCGCGCGCTTCGAACTGGGCCGCCAGCAGCGGCTGGCCCACACGCCGGTAGTGCAGCGCCAGCTCGTAGCTGGCAATGCCGTTGCCCAGGGCGGCGGCATACTGCAGCCAGCCTTCGTAGCGGCTCATGTCGAGGCGTTTGCCGTCGCGGCCGTAGTGGCGCGCCAGGCGTGCGGCGGCATCCTTGTCGCCACGGCCGGCTTTCACCAGTTCGTTCGCCGGCAGTTCGTCGCTGGGCTGAAACGCGGTGCGGAAGAGGCGCACTTCGCGCCGACGCAGGATCTGAGAGGCCTCCGTGGCGCCGGCGCGTGCCACTTCGGCGCTGCCGTTCAGGCGGCTGCTGGGGTGGTTCTTTAGGAACTCGGTGGCCAGGCGCGCGATCTCCGGCGGCCACACCGCGGCCTCCAGCGCTGCCCAGTCGGCGGCTTCGTCGCGGCTGGCAAAACGCGCAGGCGCGGGTGCGGCAGCGGTTTCCGCAGACAGCGGAGCCAGGCGGCGGTTGATCTGCGTGTTTTCGGCAATGAAGGGGTACTGCGCAAACTCGCGCAGCAATTGCACCGGGTGGTTCAGCATCACGTTCTGCACGTCGAGCTTCACCAGGCGAAAGAGGTCGCTGAAACTGATCTCGTCGGAAGCATCGGCGAGCAGCTTCACCAGCGATGCCGTGTAGAAGGTGTTGCGGGTGTCGTCGGCGGGTGCGATGGCGGGTTTGCCGGCGCCGGTGGCAAAGGCGATCAGGCAGCCGGGCGGCGCTTCCACCTGGTTCAGGCCGTCGCCACTGGCCACGTCGCGCAAAGACGTTCGGCAGGCGTCGATGACCGCGATCGTCAACCCTGCCGGCCGGCGCGGCAGTTCGCCCATCACGTCACGCGTCAGCGTCATGCTGGTGCGCACCAGCGTGTCGGGTCGGGCCTTGGGGCTGACGCGCGCGGAGACCAGCAGGTTCTCGGCATCCACCTGCGCGCCATGGCCCGAGAAGTAGAAGAACACGGTGGCATCGGCTGGCGCGGCGCGCACCTTGGCGGCAAAGGTTGCAGTGGCGGCGCGTGCCGAGGCCTGGTCCAGATCCAGGCCCTGGGTGACATCGAAACCGCGCTTTTCCAGCGCCGCGCGCAAGTCGCGCACGTTCTTGTGGATGGGCGGCAGGTCTTCGCCTTCGGGGTAGTCGCGGTTGCCGATCAGCAGCGCCAGGCGCGGCGGCTCGTTGCCGCTGGTCGCGCTTGGCGAGCCTGCCGGCGACGTCTGAGCCTGCACACTGCCGCTGAAGCCCGCCGCCTGCGTGGCGGCGGCACAGGCGCCGGCCCACTGCAGCCAGCGACGGCGTGGCAACGCGCGCGGCGTGCTTGAGACCGGCGCCAGAGCGGGCGGGGTGAGATGAGCCGGTTTGTTTTTCATGGGCAGCAGGTTCTAGGAGCCACTGCCGCACAGCAGGGCCCCGGCGGCAGGGGTGCAACTGGCAGGCACGCGCAGGCCTTCGGTGCCCTGGGTGGCAGAGGGCGCGGGGCCGACCTCGGCAATGACACCGGCGCGCAGGCGCACGGCCACGTTCTCGGTGCGCACGGCGTCGTCGAAGCCGGCCTTGCGCGCGCCTTCGGACACCGCCACCGTGGCCGAGATCGAACTCTCCACCTGCGGCGTGGTCGGCAGCACGCCGTTGTAGAAAACCGGAATCTGCGTCTGGCTGCCGGCACCGTCGAAGAAGAAGCGGTAGCCGCCCGCAGGGTTGACCACCGGCCCGCGCAGCAGCACCGCGGTGCTGCCAATGGCGCCGTCGCGCGGCAGCACGGTGACGTAGCCCGCGTCGAT
>JANMMD010000199.1:0-3461 GCA_031372905.1 Betaproteobacteria bacterium | reverse complement strand
CACGAACTGCAGCCATTCCAGCATCGCCGTGGCCTCAGAACTTGCTGCAGGTGTCGGCGCCGATGGCGGCGGCTGCCGCGACCTTGCCGACGATCTCGAACTTGCCGCCGTTCACCTTCACGGCATACATGTCCTGCATGGCCTGGTGGTCGCCGGCGCGCAGCGTCTTCAGGCCTTGCGGGGTGTTCCATTGCAGGCCGCGCAGCGCGGCTCGCACCGCGTCGGTCTCGGTGCTCTTGGCCTTTTCCACGGCGGCCTTGTAGGCGAAGAGCACGCCGTAGCTGTCGGCGCCATACAGGTCAGGCGCGGCCTTGTTGGCGGCGGTGAAGTCGGCGACGAACTTCTGGTTCTCGGCCGAGGGAATGCTGGTGGAGTAGCCCACCCCGGTGACGAAGCCTTCGGCCGCCTTGCCGATGGCCGCCAGGTTCTGGCCGGTGACCGTGCCTGAGGCGCCCACCACCTGGATGTTCCGGTTGACGCCGAACTCGGCCATCTGCGTGAACAGGCGCACCGTGTCGTTGCCGGCCACCGAGGTGTAGATCACGGTCGGCTTGGCGCCGCGGATCTGCCCGAAGTAGGGCGAGTAGTCCTTGTTGTCCAGCGGCGCGAACACCTCGCCGGCAGTCTTCGCGCCCTTGCCTTCGGCCGCGCTCTTGAACGCAGCCACGGTGCTGCGGCCCATCTCGTAGTCGGGCCCCAGGTAGAAGACGCTGGCGTCCTTCTGCGTCGTGGCCAGCCAGTCGGCCAGGGCCGCGCTCTGCATGCCGGCGCGGGCGTTGACGCGGAAGACGTTGGGGCTGCACTTGTCGGCGGTGATGCTGTCGGCGAAGGACACCGTGGTCGCGATCAGCCGGTTGTTGCGCTCGGCCACCTGGCCCACCGCCAGCGTGCTGCCGCTGTTCACGGTGCCGGTGAGGAAGTCGACCTTGTTCACCTGGAACAGCTTCTCGGCCTTCTGCGTGGCCACCGCAGGGTTGGCCTCTTCGTCCTCGTAGAGCAGTTCGAGCTTGCGGCCCATCACCCCGCCGCTGGCGTTGATCTGCGCCGCAGCGAGATCCAGGCCCCACTTCACCTGCTGGCCGATGCCGGCATAGGTGCCCGACAGCGGCGTGACGACGCCGATCTTGATGGGCGCGCCAGCTTGGGCAAACGTGGCGGTGGCAGCCAGCGCCAGCGTGGTGGCAACAAAGGTCTTCTTCATGTCTGTCTCCGTGCTTGTGGTTGGGGGTGATGGAATCAGCGGCCGATGAAGTTCGGCTTGCGCTTGCTGTGGAAGGCCTCGACGCCTTCGCGGAAGTCTTCGCTGCTGCGCAGGCGCGAATAGCAGTGGCCTTCGAGTTCGATGGCAATCGACAGCGGCGAGTCTTCGGTGTCGTTGAGCAGCTTTTTCGCCGTGCGCTGGGCCAGCGGGCTGAAGCTGCGCAGCTCGTCGACCAGCGCATCGGTGGCCTGCTCGAGTTCGGCATCGGGCACGCAGTCGGTGGCCACGCCCCAGTCGAAGGCCTGGCGGCCGGGGATGCGGCGGCTGCGCATCACGATGTCCTTGGTGCGTGTGATGCCCACCATCTTCTGCAGGCGCGCGCTACCGCCGCTGCCCGGGATCTGGCCCAGCTTCTGCTCGGGCAGGGCGTACAGCGTGGTCTCGGTGACGAGGCGGAAATCGCAGGCCAGGCTGAGCTCGAAACCGACGCCGAAGCAATAGCCGCGGCCGGCCGCGATCACCGGCTTGCTGCAGCGCGCCGGCGCGGCGATGTTCCAGGCCAGCTGGCTGACCTTCTCGGGCGTGGCGGCCAGGAAGCCTTTGATGTCGCCGCCGCTGCTGAAGTGTTCGCCCTGCCCGCGCACGACGATCACGCGCACGCGTTCGTCGGCGTCCAGCGCCTCGAAGGCAATGCGCAGCTGCTCACGCGCGAGCATGCTGACGACGTTGAAGGGCGGACGGTCGAGCACGATATCGGCACGTTCGCGGGCGGCGTCGATCTCAACGCGGAAACCGTCGGGGGCAGCGGGCAGCGTGTGCGCGGGGTGGTTCAGTTCGGGCAGGTTCATGGTGTTCCTTGGTTGGCAGAGCCGTGACTGGGGGACAGGACTTCGTACTCGCCGGCCTGCAGCTTTCGCCGCAGCACCTTGCCGACGGGGCTCTTGGGGATCTCGCGCACGAAGACGTAGTCGCGCGGGCGCTTGAAGTTGACGAGCTCGCTGCTGCGGCAATGCGCGTCCAGCGTGGCGGCGTCGGGCTCGGCATCGGCGTTCGCGTGCAGCTTCACGAAGGCCACCACCTTCTGGCCCCAGCGCGCATCGGGCAGGCCGGCCACGGCCACTTCATCGACGGCCGGGTGCAGCGAGAGCACCGACTCGATGTCGACCGGCGAGATGTTCTCGCCGCCGCTGATGATCATGTCGTCGACACGGCCGGTGACGAACAGGTCGCCGTCGGCGTCGACATAGCCCATGTCGCCGGTGAAGTACCAGCCGCCGTGCAGGCTCTTGGCATTGGCGTCGGGGCGGCGGTGGTAGCCCTCGAAGGCTTCGTCGCCCAAGAGGTCGGCAATGATCTGGCCTTCTTCACCGGGCGCTGCCAACTGGCTGGGGTCGGTGCTGTCCAGCTTCACCACACGCAGCCGCGTGTTCAGCCCGGCGCGGCCGGCGCTGCCAGGCTTGGCCACGGCGCGCTGGTTGATGCTGAAGGTGTAGACCTCGCTGCTGCCGTAGTGGTTGACGAAGAGCTCGGGGCGGAAGGCCTGGTCCAGGCGCTGCAGCAGCGCGTCGTGCATCGGCGCACCGGCAAAGCCCAGCTTGCGCACGCTGCTGACGTCGGTGGCCGCGAACTGCGGGTGGGCCAGCAGGTCGTGGTACAGCGTCGGCACCAGGTAGAGGTGGGACACCCGTTCGGCTTCGATCGCGGCCAGCGCCTGGCTCGCATCGAAGCGCGGGATGCAGACAAAGCGGCCGTCGACGAGGGCCAGCGCCAGCAGGCTGCGCACGCCCATGGTGTGATACAGCGGCATCACACCCAGGGTGCATTCGGCGTCGCCATAACGGTTCTGCGCGACATGGGCCAGGGCCGCGGCGCGCTCGGCGCGGTGGCGGCGCGGCACGCCCTTGGGCTTGCCGGTGGTGCCGCTGGTGTAGAGCATCAGCGACAGGTCTTCGGCGCTGGCCTCGGGCGTGGGGTCGGCGGGTGCGGCCAGCCAGTCCTCGAACTGCAGTTGTGCGCCGTCGACCGCACCGACGCTGATGCGCAGCACCGAGCGCGAGTGTTCGCTCTGGGCCACGGCGGCGTCGACCACCGCTTCCCAGACGATGGCGCGCGCGCCGCTGTCGGCCAGGCAGTAGTCGATCTCGTCGCCCTTGGCGCGCCAGTTCAGCGGCGTCACGACGATGCCGGCGAACTGGCAGGCCCAGTGCAGGGCCGCCATCTCCCAGCGGTTCTGCAGCACCACCAGCAGGTGGTCGCCCGC
>JANMMD010000191.1:0-8910 GCA_031372905.1 Betaproteobacteria bacterium | reverse complement strand
GCCATGCCCTTCCTTGTCGTACAGCACGAACTCGGCGCCGGGGTTGTGGCCCTTCACGGCGTCGAACATGCGCCGGCCGTGCTCGATGGGCACGCGCCTGTCGGCGCCGCCGTAGCCCATCAGCAAGGGGTTCTTGATGCGTGCGGCCAGCTTCACGGGCGAGGTGGCTTCCAGCTGCGCCGCGTCTTTCTGCCGATCGCCGATGAGCTGCGGCATGCCCCAGCGCTTGAACTCGTCGCTGATGTCGCTCCAGCCGGCGTCGAAGAGCAGCAGGATGTCGGAGACGCCGACCCACTGCACGCCGCAGCGGAACACGTCGCCGTCCTTCGCCAGCCCCATCAGCGTGGCGTAGCCGCCGTAGCTGGCGCCCATGATGCAGATGCGCTTCGGGTCGGCCACGCCTTGCGCCACGGCCCAGCGCGCGCCGTCGGTCAGGTCGACCTGCATGGCCAGGCCCCATTGCTTGAAGCCGGCGCGGAAGTGCTTCTGGCCGAAGCCGGTGCTGCCGCGGAATTCGGGCTGCAGCACGGCGTAGCCGCGTGAGGCCAGGAACTGCACGTCGGGCTGCCACTGCCAGCTGGCGCCGCGCACCCAGGGGCCGCCATGCACCCACACGATGAGCGGCAGGTTCTTCTTGCTCGGGCTGCTGCTGGGCAAGGTCAGGTAGGCGGGGATCTCCAGCCCGTCGCGCGCCTGGTAGCGCACCACGTCCATGGGCGACATCTGCGCCGGCTGGATGCCGGGCTGTTCACCGCCCAGCCGCGTGAGCTTCCTGGTCGGCGCGTGATAGATGAAGTACAGCGCCGGTTGCACGTCGGAGAAGGCCCGCACCAGCATCCACGGGCTGTTGCCGCGGCGGGGCGGCGTCAGCATGTTGGCGGTGGCGGGCAGCAGCCGGTCGATCTCGGCCTGGTGGGCTTTCATGCCTTCGTCCAGCCACTGCGTCAGCTCGGCGTCGACCGTGACGCGCAGGCCCAGCAGCTTGTCATCGCTGGCGATGAACTCGGGGTGCAGGTCGAACTGCGGCGTGGCCATCACCGGCGTGGCGCCCAGCTGGTCGGTGGCGGGGTCGTAGGTGCTGACCTGCGTGGTGTCGCTCGGGGTGTCTCTGGCGGTGGCGCCCGCGCCGCGTGCCGTGGCGTAGACGCGGCCGTCGGCGGCGACGAAACGCAGCGAAAGGTCGCCGCCGGTGTAGCGGTCGAACTCGCGCAAGACACGCCACTTGTCGCCGGCGCCGCGCCAGTGGATGGCCGAGCGGCCCTCGCGCGCCGTCTGCACGGCGCGCACCTCGCCCTGGTGGTCGATCAGCCAGTCGAAGGCGTTCGACGGCGTCTCGACCGCTTCGGCGCGGCCGTTGACGGTGTTCAGCCGCAGCAGCTTGAAGAAGTCGAAGCCCTTGTCGGAGTAGGCCTCGGGCTGCACCACCAGCACCTCGTCGCCGCGCTGCGCGCCGCGTTGGCGCAGCAGGAATGTGTTCCAGGGCAGCTGGCGCGTGCCGATGCCGTCTTGCACGAACACGCGTTCGCGCTGCACCAGCTGGCGCAGCGCGCTGCCGTCGGCGTTGACGGCGAACAGCCCAGGCGCGAAGCGCTGGTCGGCCTGCGCCAGGCGGCGGTCGGCCAGGCTGAATACCAGCCGCTGGTCGCTCACCCAGTGCACGTCGGTCACGTCGGCATCGCTGTACGAAGCCACCGCCTGCACCTTCATGCTGTCGAGGTCGAGCACCGCCAGGCGGTCGCGGCTGTCCTTGGCGCCCACCAGGAACGCCACCTGTCGGCCCGAAGGCGCCAGCACGGCCTGGCTGAGGGCGGGGTTCTGGAAGAAGTCAGCCACGGCGGGCGGCCGGGCCTGTGCCGAGACGCCGGCGTGGAACACCAGCAGCAGGGCCAGCACCGCCGCCGGCACCAAGCCTGCGTGCACGGCCTTCCAGCCTGGCACGTCCCGCCTCAGAACTTGTAGCTGGCGCCCAGCAGCACCGTGCGGCCCCACTTGATGTACTCCAGCGGCCGGTCCTTGCTGCCGGCGTAGGTCTGGTAGGCCTCGTTGCCGAGGTTGTTCACCTGCAGCAGCAGGCCCAGGCCCTTCAGGCTGCCCTCGTTGAAGTTGTAGCCGATCTGCGCGTCGACGATGCTCTCGCCCACCACGTAGCGCAGCGTGCGGTTGCCGTTGAAGTTGCCGATCTCGCCGATGAAGTCAGAGCGCTTGCGCTGGCTGATGCGGGCCTCGAAGCCGCCGGCTTCGTAGTACGCGGTGAGGCTGGTGACGGTCTTCGACAAGCCCGGCAGCGTGATGTCGCCGCCGCCCACGCTGTCCTGGCTTTCGGGGTCGCGGATCTTCACGTTGCTGTTGGTCAGGCTGGTGCTGGCGACGATGCCGAAGCCGCGCAGCGCTGGCGTCAGCATGTCCAGCGGCATCGAGGCTGCGAGTTCCAGGCCCGAGAGCTTGCCGCCGTTGCCGTTGTAGGGCGCGGTGAAGGTGCCGGTGCGCTGGGCGGCCGGCGAGCCGGGTGGCGGCACATAGCCGGCCACGAATTGCGAGAAGTCGTAGCCGTCGCGCGACTGCGTGTAGATGTAGGTCTTCAGCTTCTTGTAGAAGGCCGCGGCCGAGATGTAGGCCTTGCTGCCGAAGTACTTCTCGTAGGAGACGTCCAGCGCGTCGGCGCGCCAGGGGTCCAGGCGCGGGTTGCCGCCGCTGGCGCCCGGGCGGCCCGAGGTGCGGTCGACGCCGAAATCGACCGAGGCGCGCAGTTGGTCGACACGCGGCCGCGCCACCTGCTTGGCAGCAGCGAAGCGCAGCGTCTGGTCGTTGCCCAGGCCGAAGGCCAGGTTCAGGCTGGGCAGCACGTCGGTGTCGGTCTTGCCGTCGCTGAAGGGCTTGACCTCCTGGCCGGCCGGGGCCGTGCGGTCGAAGTAGCGCGAGGCCGATGACTGGTCCACGCGTTGCAGCTGCAGGCCCACGTTGCCGCGCACCGTGACCGAGCCGAGCTCGGTGTCGATGCCGGCCTTCACGAAGGCGGTGGTGGTCTTCTCTTCCACCGTCCAGGCCTTGTTGATCAGGTAGTCCTTGTTGTCCACCGGGTTGAAGACCATGTAGCGCGCCACCGCCGCCGGCACGTTCCACGAAGGGATGGAGCCGACACCGGCAAAGCCCAGGTTCACCAAGCCGTACTGCAGGTCAGACGCGATGGCGGTTTCGCCTTGCGCGCCGACCAGGATGTCGTTCTCGGGCTGGCGCTTCTGCTTCGAGCGGTCGGCGTAATTCACACCCACTTCCAGCTCGCTGAACATGCCGGTCAGCGGCAGTTTGCCGGCCAGCTTGAAGCCGGTGAGCTCGTCTTCCACGCTCGGTGTCTTGCCGTAGCCGGAGCCGTAGATGGTGCCGCGCAGGAACAGGCGCGTCGGGTCGGCGTAGCTGCGGCCGGGCACCATGGTCGAGAAGCCGTCGCTGCGGAAGTTCAGCCCGACGGTGTCGTACTGCGGCGAGGGCACGAGCTGGGTGTTGTTCTCCAGGCTGACCTCGTCGCGCGTGGCCTTGCTGTAGTTCACGTCGGCCACCAGCGACATGTCGCCGAGCTTGAAGGCGTTGTTCCAGCCCACCGCGCTGATCTTGTCCTCGCGCTTGTTGTACATGCCGCGCACCAGCGGGTAGACACCGGTGATGGTGCTGCTGGTCAGCGTGGAGTTGCCGTTGACCTGCGGGTTGGTGAAGGTACACGCGGGGTTGCAGGGGAAGTTGCCGTTGTACTGGAGGTTCAGCTCCCACTGGTTGGCGGTGTCCTCCTGCGTGGCCTTGGAGGCAAACAGGTCCAGCGTGCTCGTCCAGGCCTTGGAGGCGCGCACTTCCACGGTGGCCATCAGGCCGTCGCGCTTGCTCACGCCGGTGCGGCGCAGCGCCTTGATGCCGTCGGACACCCAGGTGCCGTTGGCCAGGCCGGGGCGGCTGACGTTGCTGCCGTCGACGCGCTTCCAGGGCTCGTACAGGCCAACCTGTTCTTCCTGCACCGGCGTTTCCTGGTGTGCATAGCCCAGCGTCACGCCCACGGTGCGGTCGGCAAACTGGTCGATGTAGCTGGCGCTGAAGCGGTTGCCGGTGGCCTTGGCGTTGGCTGCCGAGCCCAGCGAGTTGCGCGTGAAACGGCCATTGACGGCGACGACGCGGCTGCCGAAGTTCAGCGGGCGCACGGTCTGCATGTCCAGCGTGCCCGACAAACCCTGGCCGATGAGGCCGGCGTCCGGCGTCTTGTAGACGGTGACACCGCTGAGCAGCTCCGACGGGTACTGGTCGAACTCGACGCTGCGGTTGTCGCCGGTGCTCACCAGCTCACGGCCGTTGAGCAGGCTGGTGGCGAAGTCGGGCGACAGCCCGCGCACGCTGATCACTTGTGCGCGGCCTGCCACGCGCTGGGCCGACAGGCCCGGCAGCCGGGCAATCGATTCCGCAATGCTGTTGTCAGGCAGCTTGCCGATGTCTTCGGCCGAAATCGCCTCGACCACGCCGTCGGCGTTCTTCTTGACGTTGATGGCGCTCTCGATACCGCGCCGGATGCCGGTGACCGTGATGGTCTGCGACGGGGTGGCGGCTGCGGCCGGCGTGGTCTGCGCCTGCACCGGGCCAGCGCCAAGCAGCAGCACTGCCAGGGTGGCGGCGGCAGCGGCAACGGGGCTCATTGCCGGTGCGGCTTGCCGCAGAGCGACTGGGGCGATACGGCGGCGTGTCGAGGGCTTCATTTTTGTCTCCTGGGTCGCGAATGGTCACAACAACTTCCGCCAGCGCAGGCAGCGTGCGCGCGCCGGACGGGGCAAGGGTATGGCATCAGTGGCGGTACTTTGTACTAAAACTAGATCTATCAGTACCCTGCGAAAACCCTAGAGCGGTGCGTGCGGCCTCCCATTTGGCGCTCTTGGAGCGGCCTACGGAGCAAAATCGGGCTTCTCGGCCAGATCACACGCACCATCAGATGCGCGTGACGCATACCGAAGGAAGTTGTGTACCTAAACTACATTGCGAAAAAGCAACATGGCGACCTTGCGTGATGGCGCTATCGCGCCCGCACGCGCCAAAAGGAAAAGGGGCGGGAGCTGTTCGCTCCCGCCCCTTTTCGGGTGAAGGCCTAGAAGATTACTTCTTGGCTTCTTCCTTCTTGGCGGCCGGCTTGGCTTCTTCCTTCTTGGCGGCCGGCTTCATTTCTTCCTTCTTGGCAGCGGCGCTGGCGGCCGGCTTGGCGGCGTCAGCCTTGCCAGCGTGGGCGGCGGCTTGGGCATTGAAAGCGAAGGCGGCCAGGGCGATCATGCTCAGGAACTTGGTCATGGTGTCTCTCTCTGTGGAAAAGGTGGGTCTCAACGATGCTCGTCAGCCCGAACCATTCCGGGGCGCCGAGTGGCCAGCGGCGGGGCAATTTTTTGCCGCACGCATCACCAGCCACGCTCACAACGCACCAAATGTTGGTGCGTTGACAGACAGACAAGAAATTTCTGAGTGTTGGAGCGGCGCAAGGGAAAACCCTTGATTGCTGGCCGTCGTTGCCTGCGGCGGCTCACCGTCGGTGCTGCTCCAGCGCCTGGATGCCGCCATTCAGCGCCGCCAGGGTGTCGGTGATCAGCAGCGTGGGAATGGGCTGCAGGTAGGTCTGGAAGCGGCCTTTGGCCTCGAAACGCTGGCGGAAAGTGCTTTGAAAGAAGCGTTCGCCGAGGCGCGGCACGATGCCGCCGCCGATGTAGACGCCGCCGCGCGCGCCCAGCACCAACGCCACGTTGCCGGCGAAACTGCCCAGCAATGCGCAGAAGGCGTCCAGCGTGCGGCTGCAGATCTCGCATTCGCCACGCAGGCCGCGTTCGACGATGAGCTCGGTGGTCAGCAGCGTGGCCGGCCCTGAAGGCGCCTGCCCCAACACCGCCGCCACCGCGCCGTGCAACACCGGCAAGCCGATGCCCGAGAGCAGGCGCTCGCCCGAGACATGCGGGTGCTCGCGCCGGACAGCCGCCAGCAGTGCGGCATCGAAATCGTCGGCCGCCGCCAGCGTGGCGTGGCCGCCTTCACCGGGCACGGCCACCCAGCTGCCATCGGGCGCCGGCACCCGGCCGGCGACGCCCAGCCCCGTGCCGGGGCCGATGACGGCCAGCGCCGACCTGGGCAGTGGCGCTGGCGCCCGACTGTTCGGCCAGGCGCGCACCTGGTTCGGCTGCAGGCGCGGCAGCGACAGCGCCAGGGCCTCGAAGTCGTTCAGCACCAGCAGCGCGTCCAGCCCCAAGGCGGTTTGCGCCTCGCGCCGTGAAAATGCCCAGGTGCTGTTGGTGAAGGTGATGCGGTCGTCAGCCACTGCCGTGGCCACGGCGAAAGCCGCCGCGCGCGGCGGACGGTAGACATCGCCCAGGGTCTGCGCCAGGGCGGCGAGGTAGGAAGCAGCGGCGTCGGCCGGCCCCGGGTAGCCGGCCGCCGGCAGCGTTGCCACGTGGCCGAGCTCGCGGGCCCCTTCCGCCAGCCAGCCGAAGCGGGCGTTCGTGCCGCCGATGTCGGCCACCAACCAGGGTCGCGGCAGGTCGGCGGCATCGAGGCCGTGCGTCAGCGTCGCGCAGGCTGGGGCGAGAACTTCACTTTCGGGCATGGCAAGGGCAAGGTCTACGGCAGACAACACCGCGGCGCTACTTGGGGAGACGCGGTCACGGTAGCAAAACTACAACGCTTCAACAAGGGCTCTAACACCCTGACCTCCCGCATTTTCAGGCGACTCCCGGCAAACCATAGATGGCATCGAGCCAGGGTTCGGGATAACCTGTAGTGAAGCTACAGCCTTGGCGGGCCGCTCTCGCCGCGCGTCGTCCACCATGGGTGAGCGCCGGGCGGTCACGCACAATGCGTGCCGGCACCTGTGTGCGTCGCGCCGAGCCTGCTGCCCGCCCTGCCACCCGCCTCGTTGCCTGCCCTGCTGTTCGCCCACTGCCGCCGCCCATGACGCCCCCTCACAGCCCGCGCCTGCTCGCCGACATCGGCGGTACCTACGCCCGTTTCACGCTGCAGCTGGCGCCGGGCCGCTTCGCGCACACGGCTTCGCTGTTGTGCGCCGAGCACGTTGATTTCCATGCTGCCGTCAGCGCCTACCTCGACGGCTTGCCTGCCGGGTTGGCGGCCAGCGTGGAGCACGCCGCCATCGCCATCGCCAACCCGGTGGAAGGCGACGAGGTGCGCATGACCAATTACCACTGGCGTTTCAGCATCGAGCAGATGCGCCAGCGCTTGCGCCTCACCACGCTGGTGGTGGTGAACGACTTCACCGCTTTGGCGATGGCTTTGCCGCGGCTGGCGCCAGCGCAGCGCCGCCAGGTGGGCGGCGGGCAGGCGCGCGAGAACAGCGTGATCGGCGTCATCGGTGCCGGCAGCGGCCTGGGCGTGAGCGGGCTGATTCCGCTCGACGATGGTTACGTGGCGCTGGGCACCGAGGGCGGCCACACCAGCTTCGCACCGCGCGACGAGCGCGAGATCGCGATCCTGCGCCACGGCCTGACGCTCTACCCGCACCTGTCCTTCGAGCGCCTGCTCTCCGGGCCGGGGCTGGAGCTCATCCATCGCGCGCTCTGCGGGCGCGTGGGCGCAGCAGCCGAGCCGCTCTCGGCCCCTGAGATCACGCGGCGGGCGCTCGACCACGCCGACCCTCTGTGCGAAGAAACCTTGCAGGCCTTCTGCAGCATCCTGGGCACGGCCGCCGCCAACCTGGCGGTGACGCTGGGCGCTTTGGGGGGCGTCTACATCGGCGGCGGCATCGTGCCGCGGCTGGGCGAGTATTTCGACCGCAGCGCCTTCCGCGCACGCTTCGAGGACAAGGGCCGCTTCAGCGATTACGTCAAGGGCATCCCGACCTTCGTGGTGACGGCTGAGCACGCCACCTTCGACGGTGTGGCCGCCATCCTCACGGCGCAGTTGCGCGCGCTGAAGGGCGACCCGGGTTCGGCGCTGCTGGGGCAGATACAGCGCGCGCGCGACAGCCTCTCGCCGGCCGAGAAGCGCGTGGCCGACCACGTCCTGGCACACCCGCGCTCGGTCTTGAACGACCCCATCGCAGAGATCGCCAAGGCCGCGCTGGTGAGCCAGCCCACGGTCATCCGCTTCTGCCGCAGCCTGGGCTGTGAGGGCCTGTCCGACTTCAAGCTGCGCCTGGCCTCGGGCCTGTCGGGCACCATCCCGCTGACACACACGCAGGTGACGGGGTCTGATTCGGTGCTGGAGCTGGGCGTGAAGGTGCTGGGCAACACCGCCAGCGCCATCCTGCAGGTGCGTGAGCAGCTCAACCGCGACACGCTGGTGCGCGCCATCGAGCTGCTGAACGCCGCCGAGCGCATCGAGTTCTACGCCATCGGCCACTACGGCGTGGTGGCCGACGACGCGCAGTTCAAGTTCCTGCGCTTCGGCGTGCCCAGCGCCAGCGTCACCAACCCGCGCCTGCAGCTGCTGGCGGCCAAGGTGCTGCGGCCCAGCGACGTGGTCGTCATCATCAGCAGCAGCGGGCGCGTCGATGACCTGCTCAACGTCTGCGAAGCCGCGCAAGCCCGCGGCGCGCCGGTGGTGGCCATCACCGCCAGCCAGAGCCCGCTGGCGCGCAAGGCCGACGTGGCCCTGATCATCGACCATGTCGAGGACCTGGCCACGCATGTGCCGATGGTCAGCCGCATCCTGCACTTGTTGGTGATCGACATCCTGGCCGTGGGCCTGGCGATGCGGCGCGGCGCCGAGAGCGTGGCCGCGCTGCCTGACGATGTGGTTCTGGCGGGTGTCGACCTGGGTGAGGCGCCAGCCACCGCCGTGATGCCCACGGCGCGGCGTGCCGGGCCGGGCATCAGCACCTCGGGGCCGCTGTCGCGCCTGACTTCACACAGTCGCTAGCCCACAAGGCCGGCGCCGGCGGGCCGGCGCGCCTAAAAT
>JANMMD010000159.1:0-7275 GCA_031372905.1 Betaproteobacteria bacterium | reverse complement strand
GGCCTGCCCGCGATGCAGGGCGCCTTGCGCGGCATGGGCGTGGTGGCGGCCGGGCTCATTCTCTCCACCGCCTGGCGGCTGGGCAGCGGCCTGCACCGCAACCGCCTGGGCCTGCCGCTGTGCGCGGCGCTGCTGATCGCGACCGTGGCCTGCATCGCCGTGTTGCGCTGGCCGCTGGTGGCGGTGGTGCTGGCGCTGGGGCCGCTGGCAATGGCGCTGGCCTGGCGCCAGGGCCAGGGCGGGGGCCGCTGATGCCCGCCTGGCTGCACACCCTGCTGGTAGGCGCGCTGCCGCTGCAGACCGGCGACTGGCTGTCGCTGTTCATGCACTTCCTCGTGCTGTCGCTGCTGGCCGTGGGCGGCGCCATCACCACCGCGCCCGACATGCAGCGCTACCTGGTGCGTGAGCAGGGTTGGCTGAGCGACGTGCAGTTCAGCGGCAGCGTGGCGCTGGCCCAGGCCGCGCCGGGGCCGAACGTGCTGTTCGTGGCCGTGCTGGGTTTCAACGTCGGCGGCCTGGCCGGTGTGCTGGCCACGATGAGCGGCACGCTGCTGCCCAGCACCGCGCTGGCGCTGAGCGCAGCGCGCTGGTCGGCGCGCAACGCGCAATCACCGTGGTTGAACGCCTTCACCACCGGCATGGCGCCGATCAGCATCGGCCTGCTGGTGGCCAGTGCCTGGGTGCTGCTGGAGCCCGTGGGCCTGCACGCACCGGCCGTGGGGCTGGTGGTGGCCACGCTGCTGTTCATGCTGCGCACCAAGCTCAGCCCGATGTGGCCCATCGCGGCCGGCGCGGTGGCTGGCGTGATGGGATGGGTTTGAACTCGGTGGGTCCGCCGCCCACCCAGACGCAGGCCCGCTGGCCGCGCCGGCTCGCAGGCCTGGTACTGCTGGCGCTGGCGCTGTACGGCGCCGTGGTGGCGCTGCTGTGGTGGCGCCAGGAAGCCCTGCTCTTCCACCCGCAGGTGCTGGCACAAGACCACCGCTTCGACGTACCTGCGGACACCCACGACGCATGGGTGGACGTGCCCGGCGCGCGCCTGCACGCACTGCACCTGCGCCTGCCGCAGCCGCGCGGCGTGGTGTTTTTCCTGCATGGCAATGCCGGCAGCCTGCAGAGCTGGTTCGTCAACACCGGCTACTACCGGCGCCTGAACCTCGACCTCTTCATGCTCGACTACCGCGGCTTCGGCAAGAGCACCGGCCGCATCGAGAACGAAATGCAACTGCTGGCCGATGCACGCGCGGCATGGGCGCAGGTGGCACCGATGTACGCCGGCCATCAGCGCATCTTCTACGGCCGCTCACTCGGCACGGGCCTGGCCGCACAACTGGCGGCGGAGTTGCAACCCGAGCTGACGGTGCTCGTCTCGCCCTACACCAGCATGGCGGCACTGGCTGGCGAAAAGTACCCGTGGGTGCCGGGTGCGGCGCTGCGTTACCCGCTGCGCACCGACGCCGCACTGCCCAAGGTGCAGGGCCGCGTGATGCTGGTGCACGGCGGCCGCGACACGCTGATACCGCCAGCGCACAGCGAACGTCTGCGCGCGCTGCAACCGCGCGCCGAGCTGCTGCGGGTGCCCGAGGCGGGGCATGGCGACATCCATCAACATGCCGCCTACCTGGACGGCCTGGCCGCGGCGCTCTCGCGCTGAATGTCGCCCTTCAGGACTTGCGCCGTTGGCGCAGCGCCTCGTACAAGCACACGCCCGCAGCGACGCTGACGTTCAGGCTCTCCACCGCGCCGGCCATGGGTATACGCACCAACTCGTCGCAATGCCGGCGTGTGAGCTGGCGCAGGCCGCTGCCTTCTGCGCCCAGCACCAGGGCCACGGGGCCGGTGAGGTCGACGTCGTAGAGTGTCTTCTCCGCATCGTCGCTGGTGCCGATGACGCGGATATCGCGCTCTTTCAACTCACCCAGCGTGCGCGCGAGGTTGGTCACCATCAGGTAGGGCACGGTCTCGGCCGCACCGCTGGCCACCTTGGCCACGGTGGCGTTCAGGCCCACGGCGTGGTCTTTCGGCGCCACCACGGCATGCGCGCCGGCGCCATCGGCCACGCGCAGGCAGGCGCCGAGGTTGTGCGGGTCGGTCACGCCGTCCAGCACCAGCACCAGCGGCGGGCCTGCCACTTCTTCCAGCACCTCGTCCAGCGAATGGCGCGGCGGCAGTGCGTTGACGCGCGCCACCACGCCCTGGTGGCGCGTGCCGCCCGCCAGGGCCGTGAGCGCGGTGTCGTCGCTGTCCACGATCTTGGCGCCGGCGTCGCGTGCACGCTCGACAAAGCCCCGCATGCGCGCGTCGCGTCGCGCCGCATCGACGTGAATCTCGGTGATGGACTCGGGCGCGGTCTTCAAGCGCACGGTGACGGCGTGGAAGCCGAAGAGGACTTTGCTGCTCATGGGGTTCTCAGGAAAACCGGGGCGCCGGCGCCTCGCAAGGGCGACCGATGTTAGCTGGCCGTCATCGGTGCAAGGCCACCCAGGCCGTCAGCGCGCCGATGAACAGCGGCTGGTGCAGCATGTAGAAGCTGAGCGACCAGCGCCCCAGCACGGCCAGCGGCTGCAGCAACGCCGGCACCGGGCCTGCCAGCACGCCTGCCAGCCCGCTGCCGCGGTGCTGCAGCAGCCACTGGCCCGCGGCCAGGCCCCACAGCATCACGCCCAGCCAAGGCAGCACGGGCACGAAATCTTCGGTGAAGGGCTTGCGCGTCACCAGGCCCAGCCAGTTGGTGGCACGGGTGTCGAAGAAGGCGTGCTGATACAGCTGCGGCAGTGCCAGGCACAAGCCGCCCAGCGGCCACAACCACGCGCGCAACGGCGCGGCCAGGCGGGTCAGCAGCAGCATCACGGCGATGCCGTGCAGGACGCCGAAGCTGATCCAGCTGCTCGGGAACATCAGCGCCGAGCCCGCGCTGACCAGCACGGCGCAGCCGGCCACCTGCGCCCAGCGGCGCCAGAAACGGACATCAAAACGGCTCTGCAACGACCCGCCGCTGAGATGCTGCAGCGCCACCGCCTGGCCCAGCCCGGCGCACAGCAGAAAGAGGCTGACGATGGCGGTGCGCTGCGTCGTCCAGAACGGGTCGCGTGTGAAGAACTGGCGTGGCTCCCACAGGCCGAGATGGTTGAGGTCGAAGCAGAAATGGAAGACCGCCATCCAGACGATGGCCACCCCGCGCAGCGCGTCCAGGCGGTCGAAACGCAGGCCGGCCGGCGTGTTCAATCGGTCTTCTCGTAGACGTCGGTGAACTGTGCGCCGTCCCAGGCGTACAGCAGGTAGGCGGCGTGCACGCAAGCGCTGGCGCCGAGCGGTCGGAACAGGCCCGCGCAGTGCCCACGCGCATGGCGCACGCTGCGGTAGACGACACCGGCCGAGCCTGCCGCGCGCAGGCGGGCGCCCAGGCCCCGCGAGGCGCTGTAGTCATCGGGGTCGTAGACGGCATCGGGCACTGCGCCGGCAGGCCGCAGATCGTGCAGGCGCGCGTCGATAGCCACCGAGTACAGGCGCATCGGCAAGTGCATCGGCCCCTGCTTCGTGGCTGAGAGAAAACGCGCGTGGTGGTGGCGCGTCTCGGCCATCGCGGTGGCGCGCTCATGCGCCGCGTAGAACACGCCCCACTGGCCGGCCGAGAAGCGGCTGCCCAGCGTGTTCACGTGGGTGAAGGCGGCCATGATGGGCCCGCTGCCGGGGCCGTAGAGCCGGTGCTCGGGCGCCACCAGGCCGATCTGCCCGATCTCGTCCCGCACGCGTTCGTTGGTCAGCGCTTCCAGGGCATACAGCGCATCGAAATCGGCGGCATCGGCCACACGGTCGAAGAGCGTCACCGCCGGGTAGCGCGTGGGCACGATGCGGCAGGCCTGCGTCCAGCGCACGCGCCGGACCTCCGGCTCTGCAGTGATCAGGACCAGCCCCCGCCGCGCGCGCCGTCGAGGTAGCGCCGCACGAAATTCAGGTCGCTGACATTGCCCGCCAGCATGCGCTGCAGGGCGCTGCCCCCGCCAAAGGGCGCGGCGCTGTTGGGCTGGCGCACCCAGCTGTCGGCCGCGGAGGGTTCCGGCAGCAGGATCTGCAGGCTCTTGTAGATGCCCAGCAGGTTGCTCAGGCGCTCCAGCGTGTCACGCGACAACGCGGCCTTCTCCGGATGCTTGCGCCAGGCGAAGTAGGTGGAACGTGGTGGCTGGCCCAGCAAGGCCAGCTGCTCGTCGACGCTTAAGCCCCAGGCCGCGGCGATGCGCGCGAAGGCCCGCAGGCCGGCGGCGGCCATCTGTTCGGGGCCGGGTTCGGGGGCCGGGCCCGCCCGCGGTGCCAGCACAGCGCTCATGAAAATCCCTTTTCGGACGATTCTGAGATTCTAGTCCAGAACTAGACTTCAGCGCCGCGCCGCCATGTCTGGTTCAGGCATCGTCGAAGCGCCCACCGTCGGCGGCCTGTTTCACCACCACCGCAGCCGGCTCGAAGCGCGGGCCGAACTGCGCAGCCAGCTCGCGCGACCTGGCGACAAATGCCGCTGCGCCCATGGCATTGATGAACTGCAGCGCACCGCCGTGAAAGGGCGCGAAGCCCCAGCCGAAGATGCTGCCGATGTTGGCGTCGGCCACCGAGCGCAGCACACCTTCCTCAAAGCAACGCGCGGCCTCGTTGGCCTGGGCGAACATCAGGCGGTCGGTCAGCTCCGCCTGCGGTGGCTGCTGCTCGCGCACCGGGTAGAGCTTCGTCAGGTCCGGCCACAACTGCTTGTCGCCGTCGCCGTAGTCGTAGAAGCCCCGGCCGGCCTTCTTGCCGAGGCGGCCGATTTCGCACAACTGGCGCACCACGGCCATGCCGGGGTGCTCGGTGCAGATCTTGCCTTCGGAAGCCACGTCCTTGCGCGTCTGCTCGGCGACATGCAAGCTGAGCGACAGCGAGACCTCGTCCTGCAAGGCCAGCGGCGGCATCGGCATGCCGGCCTGCAGGCCCGCCACCTCGATGCTGCGCGGGTGCACGCCCTCCTTCAGCATCACCAGGCCTTCCATCAGGTAGGTGCCGAAGACGCGGCTGGTGTAGAAGCCGCGGCTGTCGTTGACGACGATGGGCGCCTTGCCAATCTGCAGCACGTAGTCGAAGGCGCGCGCGAGCGTCGCATCGCTGGTCTCCTCGCCAACGATGATTTCCATCAGCGGCATCTTGTCCACAGGGCTGAAGAAGTGCAGACCGATGAAGTTCGCGGGCCGCACGCTGGCCTGGGCCAGGCCGGTGATGGGCAGCGTGCTGGTGTTGGAAGCGAACACCGCGCCTTCGCCGAGCACGCGTTCAGCCTGCCGCGTGACGCCGGCCTTCACGGCGCGGTCTTCGAAGACGGCTTCGATGACGAGGTCGCAGCCCGCCAGGTCTTCATAAGCCGTGGTGGGCTCGATGCGGGAGAGCACGGTGGCGCGCTTCTCTGGGGTGCTGCGGCCGCGCTGCATGGCCTTGTCGAGCAGCGCCAACGAACAGGCCTTGCCCTGGTCGGCGGCGGCCTGCGTGGTGTCGAGCAGTACCACCTCGATGCCCACCTTCGCCGACACATAGGCGATGCCCGCGCCCATCATGCCGGCGCCGAGGATGCCGAGCTTCTTTACCTTCGAAACGGCGTGCCCGGACGGTCGCGACGCGCCCTTCTTCAAGGCATTCAGCTGGAACCACAGCGTGCCGTTCATGTACTTCGATGCCTGCGACATCGCTCAGGCCCCGAAGTAGCGGCTTTCCACCTCGCAGGCAGCGTCGAAGCCGAGCAGCCCGCCTTCGAAGATGGCGCTCATGATGTGCTGCACCGCCGGGTAGTTGCCCTGGCTCTTCGCCGACGCGATGCTGGGCGCGATGGACCACATCTGCGCCACCGCCGGCGCGCGGCTGTCGCCGCCGGGAAAGCGGAACTTCGGCGCGTCCCACGGCTGCTGCGCCTTCGGGTTGGCAGCGATCCAGGCGCGCGCCTGGGCCATCAGATCGTCGCGGTCCTTGGCCAGCCCCTGCAGCAGACCCAGGCCCAGCGCCTTCTGCGGCGTGAGATCGGCCCCTTCGCCACAGATCTGCAGTGCCTGCTGGACGCCCACAAGGCGCGACAAACGCACCGTGCCGCCGCCGCCCGGCAGCAGGCCCAGCTTGACTTCGGGCTGGCCGATCTTCAAGCGTGCGTCGTCCAGCGCAAAGCGGGCATGGCAGGCCAGCGCGATCTCCAGGCCGCCACCCAGGGCGTGCCCATTGAGCGCCGCCACCACCGGCTTGCCCAGGGTCTCCAGCCGGCGCAGCACCTGCTTCATCGCCATGCTGGCCTGGAAGGCCTGCTCCGGCCGGGTCCACGTCGACATGCGGTCGAGGTCGCCGCCGGCACAGAAGTCAGCCTTGGCCGAGGTGAGGACCAGGCCCTTCGCATCCGGCTGCGCCAGGCGATCGGCCGCGGCGGCGATGCCGGCCATCAGCACATCACCCACCACGTTCATCGGTCGGCCCGGCAGGTCCATCGTGGCGATGACGACGCCGTCGTCGCCCGTCGTCAGGGTCACAGCTTGGGTGTCGTAAGCGTTCGTCATCTTCACACCCGCTCGATGATGGTGGCGATGCCCATGCCGCCGCCGACGCACAAGGTGGCGCAGCCGGTGGAGAGATCACGGCGCTCCAGTTCGTCCAGCAACGTGCCGAGGATGATGCAGCCTGTCGCACCCAGCGGATGGCCCATCGCGATGGCGCCACCGTTGACGTTGACGCGGTCCAGGCTCACGCCCAGGTCGCGCGCCGTCTTCATCGGCACCACGGCAAAGGCTTCGTTGACTTCCCACAGGTCGACGTCCGCGGCCTGCATGCCGGCCTTGCGCAGGGCTTTCTGGCAGGCGGGCGTGGGGCCGGTCAACATGATGGTGGGCTCGCTGCCGATGACGGCTGCAGCACGGATGCGCGCTCGCGCCTTCAACCCCGTCTTCGCGCCGCCTTCGCGGCTGCCCACCAGCAACAGCGCCGCGCCATCGACGATGCCGCTGCTGTTGCCCGCGTGGTGCATGTGCGTGATGCGCTCCACCGTCGTGTACTTGCGCAAGGCCGTCGCGTCGAAGCCCATGCGGCCCATCATCGCGAAGCTGGCGTCGAGCTTGGCCATCGCTTCCGCGCTGGCGTTTTCTCTGATCGTCTCGTCCACGTCGAGCATCAGCAGCCCGGCGATGTCGCGCACCGGCACCACGCTCCTGTTGAAGTGGCCGGCCGCGCGCGCCGCTGCGGCCTTGCGATGCGAGTTCAGGGCATACGCATCCACATCGGCGCGGCCCC
>JANMMD010000133.1:0-22536 GCA_031372905.1 Betaproteobacteria bacterium | reverse complement strand
CGGCCTCGGCGGCCATCACGTCGAAGAGGCTGCGCTTGCCCAGCTGCTGCCACTGCTGCAGCGTGAAGCTGCGCACCTGCTCGCTGTTCTTCAGCACTTCGGCCAGGCGGCGCGCACGCCCCACCGCGGCCAGGGCTTGTTCGTGAACTTCGGCGACGCGGAAGCGGCGTGACTCCAGCGCCTCCGCGCGCTGCAGGCGCGCAGCCTCGGCGCGTTTGCGCGCCGCACCCGTGGCGGGTTCGACGCCCGGGCTCAGCAGCGGCAGGCTGACGGCCAGGCCAAGCGAGTAGGAGCCGCTGCGTGTCGGCCCGCTGTTGCCACCTCCGCTGCCGCTGTGGTTGCCCGCAGCCGCACTGCCGCTGACGTTCCAGCTCACCTGCGGATTGCCACCCGCGGCCACCGCCTCGGCATAACGGCGCGCGGCCTTTTCCTGCGCCTCCAGCTGCGCGATCTCGGTGGACCTTTCGACATCGGCCACCAGCTGCGGCAGTTCGGGCACGCCCATGAACACCGTGCTCAGGCCTTCGGTGCCGGGCAGGCCGTCGCCCACCAGGCGGCGCAGGCGCACTTCCAGCTGGCGCACGGTGCTCTGGGTCTGCACCAGCTGCAGCTCGGCCTGCTGCAGCGTCTTCTGCGCCTGCACCAACTCACTGGCGCGGCCGCGGTCGGTGCGCACGATGGTCTCCAGCGCCTCCACCAGGCAGCCGGTCTTGCGCACATGGTTGCGCCAGACCTGCGCCGTCATGCGGTTGCGGCTGCGTTCCAGCTGCAGCGCCACCGCGGTGAGCGCGAGCTGTTCCTGCTGCGACAGATGGCCCCAGCGCGCAGATTCAGCGAGCTGCGTGCGCCAGTCCACCAGGCGGTCGCTGCGGCCGCCGTCGTAGAGCAGCTGGCTCACGTTGACGTTGGCGCGCAGCTGCAGCGCGGCGTTCTCCGTCACGCCTGCCGAGCGCGAACCGCCCGGGCCCACACCCGCGCCCACGCTGGCCTGTATGGCCTTGGCCGCACGCGCTTCGTCGATGTCCTGCAAGGCCGCCTCGGCCAGCAGGCGGGTGGCGCCCACCGCATGGCTGCGGTCCAGCGCGTCTTTCACGAGGCCCGCGAGCGCGCCGCGGGGCTCCACGGCCACCATCGGGGCGCTGCTCTTCGCTTCGGCGGTGGTGGGCTCCACCGTGTCTTCGTCCACGCAGCGGGACGTCGCTTGCGCTGCCAGCGCCACACACGAGAGTGCTGCGAAGAGCGGCGCGATCAACAGCGCAGTGGTCAGGCGGGGCATCATCGTCACAGTGTCCGCCGCGCTGTAGCCGGGTGATCTGCGGAGTTCAGGCGGGATAAGGGGGCAGTTTTCAGCGCCGGCCCGCACTGCGCGATGGCTTGGCGCGTCTCAGTACTGCGTGCTGACGCCGGTGTCCGATTCGCTGACCCTGCCGATGACCACGGCCGGGTTGCCGGCCACGATGGCGCAGGCAGGCACGTCGCCCAGCACCACGGCGCCGGGCTTCACGCGGGCACGGGCGCCGATATAGAGGCCGGCGTCGACCACGGCATTGGCGCCGATGTGCGCGCCGTCGCCCACGGTGGTGGGGCCGACCTGTTCTTCGTCATCGACGAAGACGGCGTTCGGGCCGACGACCACGCCGTAGCCCAGGCGCGTGCCGCGCGCCACGACGGCGCCGCTGCGGATGCGGCAGCCCTCACCCAGATGCACGCCGGGTTCCACGCGCGCGGCGGGGTCCACCTGCGCCGGCACGCCGCCGGCGGCTTCGGCCAGCAGGGCGTGCAGCGAGAGATCGGGCAGGGGCAGGTCGCGTGCAGACATGGGGAGGGCTCCGGTCGCCCGGCGGAAGGTCGCCTGGGCCTGCAGCCATTGCAAACCACCCGGGGCCGAACTTGAGGCGGAAAAGGACGGCAAAAACCGCCCTTATCCGCGTCAGCCGGGTTGCACCCCGAAGGCCCAGGCCAGCGCGGAGAAGCTCACGAAGGCCAGCACCGTGCTGCTCATGATGATGCGTGCCACGCGGCCGTTGTCGGCGCCATAGCGCTCGGCCAGCAGGCTCACGTTGCTGGCGCTGGGCAGGGCCGCGGCCAGCGTCAGCACGACGAGCTGGAACTTCGACAGCGGGGCGCCCATCGCGTGCGCCGAGGCGGCGAGCAGAAACACCAAGAGCGGGTGCACGAAGAGCTTGATCAGCGCCACGGGCAGGAACTCGGCCACCGGCGTGCGCGAATGTGCATGCTGGCTGGAGCGCCAGAGCACCGCGCCGATGGTGAACAGCGCCACCGGCGAGGCCGATGCGGCGAGCATCTCCACCACCTTGTCCACCGGGCCGGGCAGGTGCAGGCCGGTGACCGAAAACACCGCCCCGAGGGCGATGGACCAGGGCAGTGGGTTGGACACCGCACCGCGCAAGGCCCGCAACGCGGCCTGTTTCGGGCCCTGCCCTGCCGCGCCGTGGGCTTGCGCCAGCGCGATGCACAGGCTGCTGGTGACGAAGAGGTCGGCGAGGATGGAGCAGATCACCGGCCCCGCCGCCGCCGTGCCCAGCAGCGCCACCAGCAACGGCACGCCCATGAAGCCGGTGTTCGGGAAAGCCGCCACCAGCGCGCCGAAGGCAGCATCCTTCAGCTGCACGCGCTCGTTCAAGGTGACGGCGATGGTGAAGAACACGATGAGCAACGCCGCCGCCAGGTACACGCCCAGCACCACCGGGTTCAGCAGGTCGAAGATGGGCGTGCCGGCACCGAAGCGAAACAGCATGCAGGGCAGCGCGAAATACAGCACATAGCCGTTGAGGCCGGGTATCGCGCTCTCCGGCAGCACGTGGCGGCGCGCAGCGAGGTAGCCGCAAAGCACCAGCGCAAAGAAAGGAATGGTGACGGCAAGGATGGACTGCATGCGGCGCGGAGTATCTCAAGCGAGGTCGCGAGCCAGATCGCAAGCCAGGGCGCAAGCCGTCGGCGATAAGCAGGGCTTCGTCGCAAGCTGCATGCGCGGCCGGCGCAGGCTGCGTAAGCTCGGGCGTATCGCGGCGCTGCCGCTGTTGCCGGGTGCGCCGACCATGTCTTCTTTCTTTTCGATGCTGGGCCGCGGCCTGCGGGGTGCATGGTGGGCGCTGGACATCACGCGGCGCACGCTGCTGAACCTCTTGCTGCTGCTCGTGCTGGTGGCGCTGGCCTGGGCGCTGCTGCGCGGCGGCCCGCCCGCGCTGCAGCCCAAGACCGCCCTGGTGCTGGACCTGCAAGGCAGCATCACCGAACAACGTGCCGGCAGCAACCGCAGCAGCGCGCTGAAACGCCTGCAGGGGGACGACGACGAGCAGACGCGCCTGCGCGACGTGCTGGCCGTGCTGGACGCCGCCGCCAAGGACCCCGACATCACGCAGGCCCTGCTGCTCACCGACAAGCTCGCCGGTGCCGGCCTGCCCACGCTGCGCGAGCTGGCCGCGGCGCTTGAGCGTTTCAAGGCCGCCGGCAAGACCGTGGTGGCCTGGGGCTCGTCCTACGACCAGCGCGGCTATTACCTGGCCGCCCACGCCAACGAGGTGTGGCTGCACCCGATGGGCGGGCTGGAGGTGCAGGGCTACGGCCGCCTGCGCAGCTACTACAAAGATCTCTTCGACAAGGTGGGCGTCACCGCCCACGTCATCCGGGCGGGGCAGTTCAAGAACGCCGGCGAGACCTTCTCGGCCAACGGCCCTTCGCCGCAGACCCTGGAAAGCGACGCCGCGCTGTACGGCGCGCTGTGGGGCACCTGGACGACGGGCGTGGAGAAGGCACGCAGCCTGCCTCCCGGCAGCATCATGCAGGCCATCGACAGCCTGCCCGACAGCCTGGTGGCCTCCGGCGGCGACAACGCCAAGTGGGCGCTGGAGCGCAAGTTCGTGACCGCGCTGAAGACCCGCGACGAGATGCGCGCTGCGCTCATCGAGCGTGGCGCCAAAGCCCATGACACCGACGACGCCGCGGGTGCGGCCAAGGCGGCACCCACCTTCCGCCAGGTGCACTGGACGGACTACCTGGCCCGCATCAAGCCCGAACAAGGCGGCGACGCCCTGGGCATCGTCGTGGCCGAAGGCAATATCAGCGATGGCCGCGCCGGCCCGGGGCGCATCGGCGGCCTGAGCACCGCCGAGCTGATCCGCCAGGCCCGTGAAGACCAGCAGATCAAGGCCCTGGTGCTGCGCGTGAACTCACCCGGCGGCAGCGCCTTCGGCAGTGAGCTGGTGCGGCGCGAGCTGGAGCTCACACGTGCCGCCGGCAAGCCGGTGGTGGTGAGCATGGGCGACGTGGCGGCCTCCGGCGGTTACTGGATCAGCACCGCCGCCGACGAACTGCTGGCCGACCCCGCCACCATCACCGGCAGCATCGGCGTGGTGGCCCTGCTGCCGACGGCCGAGGGCGCGTTCGAGAAGGCTGGCGTGCGCGCCGAAGGCGCCAGCACCACCTGGCTGGGCACGGCCTACGACCCCAGGCGCGGCATCGACCCGCGTTTCCGCACGCTGGTGCAGGCCAGCGTCGACCACGTCTACAAGGACTTCATCACCCGTGTGGCGGTGGCGCGCAAGACCACGCCGGAAAAGATCGATGCCGTGGCCCAGGGACGCGTCTGGGCCGGGCAAGACGCGCTGGGGCATGGCCTCATCGACCGCCTGGGCGGCCTGGGTGATGCGATGCAGGTGGCCGCCGCACGCGCCAAGCTGACCGTGGGCCACCGCGTCGTGTATGTCGAGGCGCCGCCGGGGCGGCTGGACATCTGGCTGCAGCGCTTTGGCATCAGCGAAAGCGTGGCGCCGCTGCTGAGCCTGGTGGAGGAGTGGCGCACCGGCCTCGGGATGCAGGCGGCCGTGCAGGCCGCAGCCGCCGCGTTGCCATGGGGGCCGGCGGCCCTTGCGGCGGCGCAAGACCTGGCCTGGGTGGCCGAAGCCACGGACCCAGCGCGGGCGGGAAGCCCGGGTTACGGGGCGCGGCGCGCGTTGGTGCACTGCCTGTGCAGCACGCCCTGACCCCGTGAGCGGTAACGGCGCCCCGGGCGCCGAGGGCGCGCCCGCTAGCATCGCGCCATGAGCAGCCACACTCACGCCCAAGCCATCGTCTTCGACGCCCCGCAGCAACTGTCGGTGCAGACGCTGGCCCTGAAGACCTTCGAAGAAACCGACCTCGAGGTCGAGGTCGGCTTCAGCGGCATCAGCACCGGCACCGAACGCCTGCTCTGGGACGGCACGATGCCGTCCTTCCCCGGCCTGGGCTACCCGCTGGTGCCGGGCTACGAGACCGTCGGCACCGTGGTGCGGGTCGGTGCCCAGGCCGAAGGCTCCCAGGCGATCCTCGGCAGCCAGGTCTTCGTCCCTGGTTCCTACAGCTTCCAGGGCGTGCGCAACATCTTTGGTGGCGCGGGCTCCCGGCTCGTCGTGCCGCATGACCGTGTCGTCGTGGTGGCGCCCGAACTCGGGCCCCAGGCCGTGCTGCTGGCGCTGGCGGCCACCTGTTATCACACGGTGGCCATCGGCGGTGAAAGAGGTGGCACCAGGCAGCCGATGATGGCGCCCGATCTCATCGTCGGCCACGGCGTGATGGGCCGCCTGCTGGCACGCATCTGCGGGGCCCTGGGCTGGCCCGCACCCACGGTGTGGGACACACAGGCCGTGCGCCGCACCGGCGCCCACGGCTACCGCTGCATCCACCCCGATGAAGACCCGCGCAAGGATTACCGGGCCATCTACGACGTCAGCGGCGACGCCAGCCTGCTGAACGGCCTGATCTCGCGCCTGGCCCCGGGCGGCGAGGTGGTGCTGGCCGGCTTCTACAAGCAGGACTTGAGCTTCGCCTTCGCGCCGGCCTTCATGCGCGAGGCCAGCCTGCGCATCGCCGCGCAGTGGAAGAAGCACGACCTGCTGGCCGTGACGGCGCTGGTGCAGACGGGCCAGCTCTCGCTGGACGGGCTCATCACCCACACGCTGAGCCCCGGCCGCGCGCGTGAGGCCTACGAGGTGGCCTTCGGCGACCCGCAGTGCCTGAAGATGATGATGGACTGGCGGGCCTGACGCCCGTGCGCGTGTTCATGGTCGGTGCCACCGGCACCATCGGCCGCGCCACGGTGCGTGCCTTGCTGCGCCACGGTCACGAGGTGGTGTGTTTCGTTCGTGCCCGGAAGGGCAGCGCCGCGGCGATTTTCCCTGGCGCCCCCGGCGCGACCCTGCGTGTGGGCGATGTCACCGACCCGGCCTCGGTGGCGAGAGACGGTTTCTGCGGTGAGCGCTTCGACGCCGTGGTGTCGTGCCTGGCCTCGCGCACGGGCACACCGAAAGACGCCTGGGCCATCGACCACCAGGCGCAGCTGAACGTGCTGAACGCGGCCCAAGCGGCCGGTGTGCAGCAGGTGGTGCTGCTGTCGGCGATCTGCGTGCAGAGGCCGCTGCTGGCCTTTCAAAAGGCCAAGCTGGCGTTTGAGAAGGCGCTGGTGGATTCCGGCCTGAACTACAGCATCGTGCGCGCCACCGCCTTCTTCAAATCCCTGTCGGGGCAGGTCGACCGGGTGAAGGCCGGCAAGCCTTTCCTGGTCTTCGGCGCTGGCAACCTCACGGCCTGCAAACCCATCAGCGACGACGACCTCGGCGACTACCTGGCCGGCTGCCTGAACGACCCGGGCCGCCACCGCCGCATCCTGCCCATCGGCGGGCCGGGCGAGGCCATCACCCCGCGCCAGCAGGGCGAGGCGCTGTTCGCGCTGCTCGGCCGGCCGGCGCGCTTCAAGCAAGTGCCGGTGGCGCTGCTGGACGTGATCATCGGCGTGCTGGCCGCGCTGGGCCGCGTGCTGCCGCCGCTGGCGGCGAAGGCGGAGCTGGCGCGCATCGGCCGCTACTACGCCACCGAGTCGATGCTGGTGTGGGACGCCGCGGCCTGCCGCTACGACGCCGCGGCCACGCCGTCACACGGCACTGAAACGCTGGTCGGCCACTACCGCGCCTTGCTCAGTGGCCAGTCGCAGAACGAACGCGGCGAGCACGCGGTGTTCTGAGGCCCCGGCCCGATCTAACCGCGCTGCGGCCCGGGCCTGCCGGCGGCCACGACGAAGCGCCCGGCGCTGCCGATGGCGCTGTCGGGCAGCGTGGCATCGGCCAGCACGCGCAGGTCGGCCTGCAACTCGCCCGGCGTCAAGGCAAAGCGCATGTAGCCGCGTTGGTCGAAACGCGCGTGGTGCAGGTGCGGGTTGTGCGCCAGTGCAACGGCAGCGCGCGCTTGCGGCAGCCCCAGGCTGCTGATGCTGGCGCCGCAGAACTCGCTGGCCACCGTCGGCGCCTTCGCGTCGTCGTAGTTCACCTTCAGGTCGGCCACGTAATGGGCGTGCACGTCGCCGCCCAGCACCACCACGCCGGGCACTTTGCGTTCCGCCACCGTGCCCAGCAGGCGCTGGCGGGCCGCGGCATAACCGTCCCAGCCTTCGGTCCAGTAGCGGCCGCGCGTCGGGCCGCCGGGGTCGTCCCAGCTGCAGCGCGCCATCAGGGTTTGCTGCGCCAGCAGGTTCCACGGGCGCTGCGTGTCCCAGCCCGCGGCGAGCCAGCTTTCCTGCGCCGCGCCGAGCAGGCTGCGTTTGGGGTTCAGCAGTTCGGGGCACTCCTGCACCGTCACGGTGTTGCCGCCGCCCTTGCCCGGGCGTGGACACACCTGGGCGTCGCGGTACTGGCGCCCGTCGAGCAGGTGCACCCGTGCCAGGCGCCCCCAGTCGAGGCGGCCATAGATGCGCATGCCGCCCTGGTCCACGTCGGCGCGGGGCCGCAAGGCCTTGGGAAAGGGCAGGAACTCCCAGTACGCACGGTAGGCCGCCGCACGTTGTGCCGCGAAGTTGAACTGCAGGTCCTGCCCCTGCAGGCCGGCGTAGTCGTTGTCCACCTCGTGGTCGTCCCACACCAGCAGCCAGGGCGCGGCGGCGTGCGCGGCCTGCAGCGCCGGGTCGGCCTTGTACTGTGCGTAGCGCGCGCGGTAGCCCGCCAGCGTGCTGACCTTGCCGCCTTCATGGCGGCGCGGGGCGTCGGCAGGCGCGCTGTCGCGGCCGTATTCGTAGATGTAGTCGCCGAGGAACATCACGAGATCGAGACCGTCGGCCGCGGCATGGCGCCACGCGGCGTAATGGCCGACGTCGAAACGCTGGCAGCTGGCGATGATGAAGTTCAGCCGGGCCACGGCCGCGTCCGCAGCCGGTGCGGTGCGTGTGCGCCCGACCGCACTGCGCTGGCCCAGGCTGCTGAAGCGGTAGAAATACCAGCGTTCGGGCTTCAGGCCCGTGGCCTCGGCGTGCACGCTGTGGGCATCGTCGGCCACGGCCGCTTCCACCCCGCGCGCGGCGATCTTCGTGAAGGCCTCGTCCTCGGCCACTTCCCAGGTCACGTCGGCGCTGGGCGGCAAGTCGGCACCGGTCAGCATCGTCCAAAGCACCATGCCGCTGGCATGCGGCTGGCCCGAGGCCACGCCCAGGCCGAAGCGCGGCACGTCGGCGGCGCGGGCCTGGCGCACGAACAGCGGTGCCGAGAGCGCGGAACCTCCGGCGGCCATCGCCAGCTGCAAGACCTTGCGGCGCGAATTCATGATCCCGCGCTGCGCCATCAGGCGCGCGGCAGCGCCGCGGGCCGGGCCAGATCGTCCACGCTGATGCCCTGCTGCTGCAGCAGCTTCTCCAGCGCCGGCAGCAGCGGGCCCAGGCGCTCGTCGATGGCGGCGCGCACGGTGTCGACGAAGACCTGCGTCTGGCGCTCGATCTCGATGTGCACCTGGCTGCCCTCGGCCTTCTCGCCGAAGGTCGTCATGCGCAGTGTTTCCGGGATCAGCCACACCTCGAACCAGCCGCTGCCATCGGCGTGGCGCTGCGCCTCGGCCACGGTGAGGCTGGCGCCGTTCACCGCGATGTAGCCCTTGGCGAAGACATAGCGCATCCACGGTACCGGCACGGCGATCTTCAGCACGTGATTGTTCTCGGGCCGGCGCACTTCGGCCACCGCGGCCATGAAGTCGACATGGCCCGACAGCGGGTGGCCGCCGATCTCGGCGCCATCCTTCGCGGCGCGCTCCACGTTGATGCGGCTGCCCTCGCGCAAGCCGCCCAGCGTGGTGAGCGCCAGGCTCTGCTGCATCACGTCGAAGTCGGCCGCGGTCTCACCGTGCAGCGACGTGACGGTGAGGCAGACACCATCCACCGCCACGCTGGCGCCGATGGCCAGGCCCTCGCAGAAGCCTGGCGGGAACGCGAGGGTGAAACTGCGCAGCCCGGGCCGGTCGGTGATGCTGCGGACGGTGGCGAGGCCTTGAACGATGCCGGTAAACATGGATAGGCAGCTTATCAGCGCTGCCTAAACTTGCCCGGCATGCACGCACTCGACACCTTCAGCCTGCTGGCCCCGCCGCCTGGCTTTGCCGACAACCCCTATCCGGTGTTTGCCGAACTGCGCCAGCGCAGCCCGGTGCACGCCATCGCCCCCAACAGCTGGCTGCTGACGCGCTACGACGACGTGCTGGCCGTCTACCGCAGCGCGCACGTCAGTTCTGACAAGAAGCGCGAGTTCGGGCCCAAGTTCGGCGTCGGCACGCCGCTCTTCGAGCATCACACCACCAGCCAGGTGTTCAGCGACCCCCCGCTGCACACGCGGCTGCGGCGCATCCTGATGGGCGCGCTGAACCAGCGCGCCATCACGCGCATGGAAGCCGGCCTGCACACGCTGGTCGAGAGCCTGCTCGATCAACTGGCCGACGAGCCCGCGCCCGACCTGGTGGAGCACTTCGCCGCGCAGATACCGGTGGAGGTGATCGGCAATCTGCTCGACGTGCCGCATGCCGACCGCGGCCCCCTGCGCGGCTGGAGCCTGGCCATCCTGTCGGCGCTGGAGCCGGCGCCCAGCGCCGCCTTGGTGGCGCGCGGGCAGCAGGCCGTCAGCGAATTCCTGGCCTACCTGAAGGAACTGGTGGCCGCGCGCACGGCCCACCCGGGCGACCCCGAAGCCGACGTGCTGACGCGCCTGCTGCGCGGCGACGCCGACGGGCAGCTGAACGAGACCGAGCTGCTGCACAACTGCATCTTCCTGCTCAATGCGGGCCACGAGACCACCACCAACCTCATCGGCAACGGCCTGCATGCGCTGATGACGCACCGCGCGGCTTTCGAGCAGCTGCGCCAGGACCCCACGCTCATCAACCCGGCGGTGGAAGAACTGCTGCGCTTCGAAAGCCCGATACAGCTGAACAACCGCACTGCCACGGCACCGATAGCACTGAGCACGCGCGAGATCGCCGCCGGCGACTTCATCACCGTGGCCATCGGTGCGGCCAACCGCGACCCGGCGGTGTTCGCGCACCCCGACGCGCTGGACCTCGCCCGCAAACCCAACGGCCATCTGGCCTTCGGCCAGGGCATGCATGCCTGCTCGGGCATGAACGTGGCGCGCCTGGAAGGCCGCATCGCCATTGCGCGGCTCCTGGCGCGCTACCCGAAGATCGAATTCGCCGCCGCGCCCGAGCGCGACCCGCGCGTGCGCTTTCGCGGCTTTCGGCGTCTGCCGGTGGTGTTGGGCTGACGTCGCCGCATCGCGTCCGTCAAGCGCCTGCCCAACGCCCGCTGATTTCACACCCACAGCCCGAGGGACCACCATGCCCAGCTTTGCCACCGACTACCTCGTCATCGGTGCCGGTGCCACCGGCATGGCCTTCGCCGACACGCTGCTGCAAGAGAGCGACGCGCACATCACGCTCGTTGACCGCCAGGCCCTGCCCGGCGGCCACTGGAACGATGCCTACCCCTACGTGACGCTGCACCAGCCCTCGGCCTTCTACGGCGTGAATTCGCTGCCACTGGGCAGCGACCGGATCGACAGCCACGGCCCCAACGCCGGCCTGCATGAACTGGCCACGGGTGCGGAGGTCTGCGCCTATTTCCAGCAGGTGATGCAGCACCGGCTGCTGGCAAGCGACCGTGTGCGCTACCTGCCGGTGAGCGAATTCACCGGCATCGCAGACGGTGTGGCGCAGGTGCGGTCGCTGTTGACAGGCGCCAGCACCGAGGTGGCCGTGCGCCGTAAGCTGGTGGACGCCAGCCACTTCACGCCCGACGTGCCGGCCACCACGCCGCCAAAGTTTGCCGTCGCCGCTGGCGTGCGTCTGGCAACGCCCACGCAGCTCTCGCAGCTGGGCCGGGACGGCCCCCGCGGCGAGGCCCCGCCCGCGGCCTGTTGCATCGTTGGCGCCGGCAAGACGGCCATGGACGCGGCCCTGTGGCTGCTGGGCCAGGGTGTGCCGCCGGCGGCCATCCACTGGGTGATGCCGCGCGATTCGTGGCTGGTCAACCGCCTCAGCACCCAGCCTGGCGACGAGTTCTTCATGCACTCCATCGGCGGCATTGCGCATCAGATGCGCGCGCTCGCCGAGGCTCGCGATGTCGACGACCTCTTCCTGCGCCTGGAAGCCTGCGGCCAGATGCTGCGCATCGACCCCACACAGACACCGCGCATGTTTCATTACGCCACGATGGCCGAAGGGGAAGTGCTGGCGCTGCGGCAGATCACGCAGGTGATACGCAAAGGCCGGGTGCTCGCCATCGAGCCCGAGGCGCTGGTGCTCGAACAAGGGCGTGTGGCGATGCCGGCCGGCGTGCTGTACATCCACTGCACCGCCTCGGCCGTGCAGCCGCGCCGCAACCCGGCGATCTTCCAGCCCGGCAAGATCGTGCCGCAGCTGCTGCGCGTGCCGCTGATCAGCTTCAGCGCTGCGGTGTGCGCCTATGTCGAAGCGCATCGTGCCGACGACGCCGAGAAGAACGCGCTCTGCACCCCGGCGCCCTTCCCGAAGGATCTTCAGGGCTACATCACCGCCACGCTCGTCAGCCAGGCCAACCAGCAGCGCTGGAACCAGGACAAGACGCTGCGCGACTGGATGCGCCAGACCCGGCTCGACGGCTTCGGCCGGCTGACCACCCAGGTGGACCGCAACAATGCCGAAAAGATGGCCGTGCTGGCCGAATTGCGCCAGCACATCGGCCCGGCGGTTGCCAACGCACAGCGCCTGCTGGCCGGCGTGACATACTGAAACCTTCACCGCGCGAAGCCTCTTTTCAGTACCCGCAGTTCACCGATGTCGATGTTTCCGCCGGACCACGCACTGCGGGCCACACTGGCCGAAGAAATCCACGCCCGACCGCCCGAAGCGGTGCAGGCCCCGGCCCGCGCCAGCTACGTGGCGGTGCTGATCGACGCCGAACAGCGGGCGCCAGAACTGACCCACCTGCACAGCCTGTGCACCAGCCTCGGTGTCGAGCCGCCGAACGCGGGCGCCTCGCACTTTCGCGCCGTTTTCGACACGCCGCGCGGCAGCTTCCGCCTGAAGTGGGAAAGGCACGGCGAATTCTCGGGCTACACGGTCATCGCCCCGGGCCTGTCGGAGCGGCCATTCGAGGCCGTGGCGGCCAGCCTGCTGCCGCAGGGCTGGCTGGCAGCGATTCCTGGCGTCACGGTCGCCGCCGTGCATGCCGAGCTGTTGGCCCCGTCCGACGAAACGCGCCTGGCCGACCTGCTGGAGCAGGCCTTCGGCAGCCAGACCGTGGCGGCGTCGGAAGTGGCCGATGGCGCGGCGCGTGCCTACACCGACTTTCAGTTGCACGAAGGCTGCACGCGCTTCGTGCTCGTCGATCGCCAGCTCACCGAACGCCAGGCCGGCCGCACGCTGCAACGCCTGTTCGAGATCGAGGCCTACCGCATGCTGGCGTTGCTGGCCCTGCCCATCGCGCGCAAGCAGGGCCCGCGCATCGTGGAGATCGAAGCCGCGCTGGCGCAGCTCACCGGCGGCATCGCCCAGGGCCAGGGCGACGACGAGGCCCTGCTGCACGAACTCACGCGCCTGGCGGCCGAGGTGGAAAGCGGCCTGGCGGCCAGCCAGTTCCGCTTCGGCGCCTGCCGCGCCTACGAAGAACTGGTGGTGCGGCGCATTGCCGAGCTGCGCGAAAGGCGCCTGCCCGGCCTGCCCACGATCGAAGAATTCATGGCGCGCCGTTTCCGCCCTGCAGTGGCCACCAGCGCCACGGTGTCGCAGCGCCTGCACGACCTGTCGGAACGCGTGGCCCAGGCCAGCGCCCTGCTCAGCACGCGCGTCGACATCGCCCGCGAGCGGCAGAACCAGACGCTGCTGGCCAGCATGGACCGCCGCGCCAAGCTGCAACTGCGGCTGCAGCAGACCGTGGAAGGCCTCTCGGTGGCGGCCATCTGCTACTACGTGGCCGGGCTCGTGGGCTACGGTGCCAAGGCCATGAAGGCCAGCGGCCTGCCCATTGACCCCGACCTGCTGGTCGGCCTGAGCATCCCGGTCGTGGCCCTGGGTGTGATGCTGGCCGTGCGCCGCGCACGGCGGCGCGTGGCGGCCGGTGACCGCGCGCCTTGAACGCGCTGCTTCCCGGCTTGCGCGACCCTCGGAAACCCGACCTAACTACCCGAAGACAGTGACAGCGCGCGCATGACAACTCTCTATTTCCCGTTTTCAGCCATCGTCGGGCAGGAAGAGATGAAGCTGGCCATCCTGTGCGCGGCGGTGGATGCGCGCATCGGTGGCGTGCTGGTGTTCGGCGACCGCGGCACCGGCAAGAGCACCGCGGTGCGCGCCCTGGCGGCGCTGCTCCCGAAGATGAAGGCGGTGGTGGGCTGCCGCTACGCCTGCGACCCGGCCGACACGTCGTCGAGCTGCGAACAGTGCCCGAGCCTGAAGTCGGGCAAGGTGAAGACGCACCTCGTGCCCGTGCCCGTGGTCGACCTGCCCCTGGGCGCCACCGAAGACCGCGTGGTCGGCGCGCTCGATCTGGAAAAGGCCCTCACGGCCGGAGTCAAGGCCTTCGAGCCCGGCCTGCTGGCGCGCGCCCACCGCGGTTTTCTCTACATCGACGAAGTCAACCTGCTCGAAGACCACCTGGTCGACCTGCTGATCGACGTCGCAGCCTCGGGCGAAAACGTCGTCGAGCGCGAGGGCTTGAGTGTTCGCCACCCCGCGCGCTTCGTGCTGGTGGGCAGCGGCAACCCCGAAGAAGGCGAGCTGCGCCCGCAGCTGCTCGACCGCTTCGGCCTGGCCGTGGAAGTGCGCACGCCGCAGGACATCGCTTCGCGCGTGGAGGTGGTGCGCCGGCGTGACGACTTCGAGCGGGGTGCCGAGGGTTTCGTCGCGCGCTGGCAGAAGGAAGACGACAAGGTGCGCGCGCGCATCGTCGCGGCGCGCAAACGTCTGCCCGAGGTGGTGGTGCCCGACAGCGCGCTGGAGCGCGCCGCCCAGCTGTGCATGGGCCTGGGCACCGACGGCCTGCGCGGTGAACTCACGGTGATACGCGCCGCGCGCGCGCTGGCAGCGCTGGATGGCGCCGCCGAGGTCGGCGACAGCCAGATCCGGCGCGTGGCAAAGCCCGCGCTGCGCCACCGCCTGCGCCGCGACCCGCTGGACGACACCGACGCCAGCGCGCGTGTCGAGCGGGTCTGCAGCGAGATCTTCGGAGCCTGAGGGTGCCAGCGGCGCCGGCGGCCCCCGCCACTTCGGCCGAGGCCGCAGCCGACGCCGCACTGCCCGACGGCGCTGCGGCATGGCTGAACGCGGCAGCAGCGATGGCGCTGTTCGCCGTCGACCCGCACGGCCTGGGCGGCCTGCACCTGCGCGCCGGTGCGGGCGGTGTGCGCGACCGTTGGCTGGCCGGTCTGAAGGCCTTGCTGCCGGCCGCTGAGCCGCTGCGCCGCCTGCCCGGCCACATCGCTGACGACCGCCTGCTGGGCGGCCTGGACCTGTCGGCCACGCTGGCCAGCGGCAAGCCCGTGGCGCAACGCGGCCTGCTCGCAGAAGCGCATGGCGGCGTGGTGCTGGTGCCGATGGCCGAGCGCCTGAGCGCCGCCCACGCGGCCCGCCTGGCGGGTGTGCTGGACAGCGCCGAGGTGGGCTTCGAGCGCGATGGCCTCAGCACACGCTGGCCGGCCCGCCTGGGCGTGGTGGCCATGGACGAAGGTGGCGAAGAAGACGCTGCCTTGCCCGCCGCGCTACGCGACCGCCTCGCGCTGCATGCCGATCTGCGCGGCAGCGGCCAGCGCGACCTGGGTGAACTGGACATCAGCGCGGCCGAGGTGGCCGCCGCACGCAAGCGGCTGCCCCGGGTGCAGGTGCCCGACAGCGTGCTGCAGGCCTTGTGCGGCACCGCGCTGCAGCTGGGCGTGTACGCGCTGCGCGCCAGCCAGCATGCGGTGCGCGCCACACGGGCGGCGGCAGCACTCGCCGGCCGTGCAGAAGCCGTCGAAGAAGACGCGATGCTGGCAGCGCGCCTGGTGCTGGCGCCGCTGGCGACACGGCTGCCGCCGGCTCCCGAAACCAGCGAAGAAGACACCACGGCAGACCCGCCGCCCGAGCCCCCCGAGGCACCGCCGCCGGAGCCGCCACAGCCGCCGCAGCCGCCGAGCGACGACACATCGCCGCCACCGCCGGCCCACGAAAGCGCCGAGACACCGAAGCCGCCCGAACCTGAGAAGCTGGAAGACCGCATCGTCGAAGCCACCGTCGCCGCACTGCCTGCCGGCCTGCTGGCCGCGCTGCAGAACCAGATGGCCGCCAGCCAGGCCGGGCGTGTCGGCGCACTGAGTGCATCGCCGCGCAGCGGCCGCCCGGTCGGCACGCGCGCGGGTTCGCCCCGCGGCGGCGCGCGGCTGAACCTCATCGAGACGCTGCGCGCAGCCGCGCCCTGGCAGACGCTGCGGCGCCGCGCCGCCGCGGCCCAGGGCCGCCACGGCCTCATCCACGTGATGGCCGACGACCTGCGCATCAGCCGCCTGCAGCAGCGCGCGGCCACGGCCACGATCTTCGTGCTGGATGCATCGGGCTCGTCGGCGCTGCACCGCCTGGGCGAAGCCAAGGGCGCGGTCAACCTGCTGCCGGCCGACTGTTATGTGCGCCGCGACCAGGTCGCCGTCATCGCCTTCCGCGGCCGCAGCGCCGAACTGCTGCTGCCGCCGACGCGTTCACTCGTGCGCGCCAAGCGCAGCCTGGCCGCGCTGCCGGGTGGCGGCGGCACGCCGCTGGCGCTGGGCCTGGAAGCCGCGCTGCGACTGGCCGCGGTGGTGCGGCGCAGCGGCGCCACGCCGGTGGTGGTGCTGCTCACCGACGGCCGCGCCAACATCACGCGCAGCGGCGAGACGGGCCGCGTGCAGGCCGAGGCCGATGCCATCGCGATGGCGCGGCAGCTGCGCGCGGCGCGGCTCACGGCGCTGGTGGTCGACACCTCGCCGCAGCCGGCCATCTCGGCCCAGCGCCTGGCCGCGGAGATGGCCGCGACCTACCGCACGCTGCCCTATGCCGGCGCGGCGGCGCTTTCGGCCGCGGTGCAGGCCCTGCCCAAAGCGGCCAGGCAGCGTTGACATGGCCAGCGGCCTGCACTGGGCCACCGACGGCCGCGACTGGCCGCACCGCGAGCGCAGTGAGTTCCTCGAGGTCTCGGGCCAGCGCTGGCATGTGCAGCGCTGGGCGCCGCCGCGTGCGGGCGCGCCCACGGCGCTGCTGCTGCACGGCACCGGTGCGGCCACGCATTCATGGCGCACGCTGGCGCCGCTGCTGGCGCCGCACATGGGCCTGGTGGCGCCTGACCTGCCGGGCCACGGCTTCAGCGGCGCCGCACCCATCGGCCGCGCCGGCCTCGAAGGCATGGCACAGGCGGTGCGCATGCTGCTGCGCACGCTGGGCGAAACACCCAGCTGCAGCATCGGCCACTCGGCGGGGGCCGCCATCGCCGTTCGCATGCGCTTGCGTGAAGACGCCAACATCGCCACCGGCATCACACCGCCGGCGCTGCACACGCTGGTGGGCCTGAACGCCGCACTGTTGCCGCTGCCCGGATTGGCCGGCCGCTTCTTTTCACCCGCCGCCAAGCTGCTGGCGCTGAACCCGCTGGCGCCGCACTTCTTCAGCTGGCAGGCCGCCCAGGCCAGCGTACTGGCGCGCTTGCTGCACAGCACGGGCTCGACGCTGGATGACGAAGGCACCGCGCTGTACCGGCGGCTGATCCAGAACACCGCCCACGTGGCCGGCGCGCTGGCGATGATGGCGCAGTGGGACCTGCCGGCGCTGGCGCGTGACCTGCCCCGGCTGCGGACGCCGCTGCACCTGATCGTGGCCGAAGGCGACCGCACGATTGCGCCGGCCGATGCCGAGCGCGTGCAAGCCTTGCTGCCCGCCACCACCTTGCACCGCGTGCCCAGGCTCGGCCACCTGGCCCATGAAGAAGACGCGGCCCAGGTGGCCGCGTTGATCTTGAAGTCAGTGGCGCTGCCCGGGCCGCAGAAATAGGCGCTGCAGCGTCAGTGCGGTTTCGGCGCGGTGGTCGCTGTCGGCGCCGCGCAGTTCGGCCAGCGGGCCGTGCAGCAGCTTGGCGGTGAGGCCCCGCGTCAAGGTCTCCAGCACCTCGTCGACATTGGCGCCGCGGGCAATCTGCTGGCGCGCCCGTTTCAGCTCGGCGCTGCGCCAGTCTTCGGCCTGCTGCTGAACGGCGCGGATCAGCGGCACGCTGGTGCGCTGCTCCAGCCACTGCTCGAAGCCTTTCACGCCCACCTCGACGATCTCTTCGGCGCGCGCCACCGCGGCATGGCGCTTCTCGCCGGCCATCTGCACCACGGCCGCCAGGTCATCGACGGTGTAGAGATAGACATCGGCCAGCCGGGCCACCTCGGGCTCGATGTCGCGTGGCACGGCCAGGTCGACCATGAACATCGGACGCTGACGGCGCTTCTTCAACGCACGCTCCACGGCACCCAGGCCGATCAGCGGCAGCGAGCTCGCGGTGCAGGAAATGACGATGTCGAATTCATGCAGGCGGTCGGGCAGGTCGGCCAGGCGCATGGACAGCGCGCCGAAACGCGTGGCCAGGGCCTCACCGCGTTCGGCCGTGCGGTTGGCCACGGTGATGGAATGCGGCTTCTGGCTCGAGAAGTGCGCGGCCACCAGCTCGATCATCTCGCCCGCGCCCACCAGCAGCACGCGCAGCTGGTGCAGGTCTTCGAAGAGCTGCGACGCCAGCCGCACCGTGGCCGCGGCCATGCTGACGCTGTGCGCGCCGATCTCGGTGGCGCTGCGCACTTCCTTGGCGACGCTGAAGCTGCGCTGGAACAGCTGATGCAGCGTGCTTCCCAGCGTGCCGGCGACGCCGGCTTCGCGCACGGCCTGCTTGATCTGGCCCAGGATCTGCGGCTCGCCCAGCACCATGCTGTCCAGCCCCGAGGCCACACGGAAGGCGTGGCGCGCAGCAGCACTGTCTTCCACCACGTAGGCGTGTTCTGCGAGTACCGCGCCGCTGGTGCCGCCCTGCAGCGCCAGCCATTCCAGCGTGGGGCGCGTGAGTTCGGCCGCGTCGTGCGCCTCGTTCACCGCCACGTACAGCTCGGTGCGGTTGCAGGTGGACAGCAGCGTGGCCTCGGGCGCCGCGCGTGCGAGATGGCCGCGCAGGCTGCGCAAGGCATCGGGCAGCTTCGGCGCCGGAAAGGCAAAGCGCGAGCGCAGATCCAGCGGCGCGCTGTGGTGGTTGATGCCCAGGGCCAGCACGCTCATCGAATCACCCAGCCTGAAACGGCGGGGACGTGGCGGGCAAGGATTCGTTGACGGCTCTGAGACATGACCCTATCCTAGACCTGTCCACTTAAATTGACAACTTAGGGTGACAACCGATGTTGACGACTTCGATTCGTGACTGAATCGAAGCCCGGGCCCACCCCGGCGCCCTCCCGCATTCACCACCTGACAAGGAAGCCCGCCGATGAACACTGCCGCACGCATAGAGTCGGCCCTGCATGCCGCCCTTGCCCTGGGCGAAGGTGCCAATGGCCCGCCGAAGCTGGCGGCGGCGCTGCGCCATGCGGTGTTTCCGGGTGGTGCGCGCATCCGTCCGCAGCTGTGCCTGGCCGTGGCGCAGGCCTGCGGCGATGCCGACCCCCTGCTGGCCGACGGCGCGGCGGTGGCCATCGAGCTGCTGCACTGCGCCTCGCTGGTGCACGACGACCTGCCCTGCTTCGACGACGCCACCACTCGCCGCGGCGTGCCCACGGTGCACGTGGCCTACGGCGAGCGCATTGCGGTGCTCACGGGCGATGCGCTCATCGTGCTGGCCTTCCAGGCGCTGGCGCATGGGGCACGGCACACACCGATGCGCCTGCCCGGGCTGCTGTCCATGGTCGCGCAGCGGGTGGGCGCACCCACCGGCATCGTCGCCGGCCAGGCCTGGGAATGTGAACCGCTGGTCGGGCTGGCGGCCTACCACCGCGCCAAGACCGGCTCGCTGTTCTCGGCCTGCACCGAAGCCGGCGCGCTGGCTGCCGGCGCCAACCCGGAGCGCTGGCAGTCCTTCGGCCTCTTCCTCGGCGAGGCCTACCAGGTGGCCGACGACATCCGCGATGTCGCGATGTCCACCGCACTGCTGGGCAAGCCGTCGGGGCAGGACATCGCCTTGAGCCGGCCCAGCTCGGCCACCGAACTCGGCCTCACCGGAGCCATCGCGCACTTCGACGCGCTGCTCGCACGCGCGGTCGGCGCCATCCCGCCGTGCAAGGGGGCCTCGGCCCTGAGAGCGCTGGTGCGCGCCGAGTCTGAACGCCTGGTGCCGGAAGCCACCGTGCGCACGATGGCGCTGGCCGCCTGAAGCGGGTGCCAAGAATGCTGGAAGCCCATTTGCCCCACCCCGCCACGCGGCCCGCCAGCTGGCGCGAAAGGCTGCTGGAAACCTGGCAGGCCTGGCGCGACGGCGTGCTCACCAGCCCCGACTTCCAGCGCCACGCCGCGCGCAGCTGGTGGATGCGGCCCATCGCACGGCGCCGCGCCCGTTCGCTGTTCGACCTCGTCGCCGGCTTCGTCTACTCGCAGGTGCTGCTCGCCTGCGTGCGCCTGCGCCTCTTCGACCAGCTCGCCGCCGGCCCGCTGACGGCCGCCGAACTGCAGCGGGCCCTCGACCTGCCGGCCGAAGGCACCGAGCGCCTGCTAGCCGCCGCGGTGGCGCTGGAGCTCGTGGAAAAGCGCAAGAGCCGCGGCCAGGTGCGCTACGGCCTGGGCAAGCTCGGCGCGCCGATGGTGGCCAACGCTGCCGTCGCGGCGATGGTGGAGCACCACGCGGTGCTCTACGGCGACCTGACAGACCCGGTCGCGCTGCTCAAGGGTGGCACCGCGCCGGCGCTCAGCCGCTACTGGGCCTACGCCAGCAGCGCCGCGCCGGGTGAGCTGCCGCCGGCGGCCGTCAACGAATACTCCGCGCTGATGAGCGCCTCGCAGCCGCTGGTGGCCGACGAGGTGCTCGATGCCTACGACATCAGCCAGCACCGCTGCCTGCTCGACGTGGGCGGTGGCCAGGGGCGGTTTCTGCTGGCAGCCGCGCGCCGCTCGGCCACGCTGCAGCTGAAGCTGTTTGATCTGCCGGGCGTCGTGCCGGTGGCGCAACAGAAGTTTGCCGCCGCGGGCGTGGCGGCCCGCACCACGGTGTCTGGCGGCGATTTCACACGCGACGCGCTGCCGCGTGGTGCCGACGTGGCGTCCCTCATCCGCGTCATCTACGACCACCCTGACGAACGCGCCGCCACCATCCTGGCCGCCGTCTATGCCGCATTGCCTGCCGGCGGCACGCTGCTGCTGGCCGAGCCCATGGCCGGTGCCAGCGGCGCACGCCGCATGGGCGACGCCTACTTCAATTTCTACCTGCTCGCGATGCAAGGCGGGCGCTCGCGCAGCGCCGCCGACCTGACACGCCTGGTCGAGGCCGCGGGCTTCACGCAGGTGCGTGAGCTGGCCACACCGATCCCGCTGCAGGTGAGCGTGCTGGTGGCCCGTAAACCCTGACTGACAGAAGCGCTGGACACAAAAAGCGTAAATCCCGCTTGACACTTTGCAGCGTAAGCCTAAGATGACATTCAGACGCCGAGAGACTCACCAGAACGGTGCTCTCGCCTTCCAAAAATCCTTGCCCTGCACCTCAGCCCGACCGCCTGCCCCCCCATGCCCGTAAGCGCGACTCCCGTTTCAAAGCTGCACCGCGCCTGCCACGGAGGCATCGCATGAAGACCACCGCCGTCGTTCTGGAACAGCCCGAACGCCTAAAGCTGACCACGCTGCCGCTCACCGAGCCCGGCGAGCTGGATGTGGTGGTCGACATCGATTTCAGCGGCATCTCCACTGGCACCGAACGCCTGCTCTGGAACGGCCGCATGCCCGCCTTCCCCGGCATGGGTTACCCGCTGGTGCCGGGCTACGAATCGGTGGGCCGCATCGTGGCCGCCGGGCCGCTGGCCAAACACCAGGTTGGCGACCGCGTCTTCGTGCCCGGCGCCCGTTGCTACGGCGAAGTGCGCGGCCTCTTCGGCGGTGCCGCATCCAAGCTGGTGGTGGCCGACGACAAGGTCATCCCGCTGACCGAGACCCTGGGCCGCGAGGCCGTGTTGCTGGCCCTGGCCGCCACGGCGTATCACACGGTGGCTTGCGGCGGCAAACACGCGCCTTGCGCGGCCCCCGACCTCATCGTCGGTCACGGTGTGCTGGGCCGCCTGCTGGCACGCATGGTGGTGGCCGCAGGTTTCGAGGCGCCCACCGTGTGGGAGCTGAACCCCGCACGCAGCACTGGCGGCGAAGGCTACGAGGTGATGTCACCGGCCGACGACACACGGCGCAACTACCGCGCCATCTACGACGTCAGCGGCGACTGCGAGATTCTCGACAAGGCCATCGCCCGCCTGGCCCACGGCGGTGAAGTGGTGCTGGCCGGCTTCTACAGCGAGCCACTGTCCTTCAACTTCGCCCCCGCCTTCATGCGCGAAGCCAGCATCCGCACCGCCGCCGAATGGCAGCGCGCCGACATGCTGGCGGTGAAGGAACTCACCGAAAACGGCAGGCTGTCCCTGGACGGCCTGATCACACACGACGACGTGGCCGACCACGCCGCAGACGCCTACCGCACCGCTTTTGGTGACGCGGCTTGTCTGAAGATGGTTCTCGACTGGAGACAGATGCAATGAGCAGCAGCACGATTCCCGCCACCGCCAAGATCACTTTCATGGCGCGCGAACAACTGCTGGCCGAAGCCAACGTCGAGCCCGACAAGGTGCACACCGGCCCGGTCACCAAAGAGACGCAGATCATCGCCATCTACGGCAAGGGTGGCATCGGCAAGAGCTTCACGCTGGCCAACCTCAGCTACATGATGGCGCAGCAGGGCAAGAAGGTGCTGCTCATCGGCTGCGACCCCAAGAGCGACACCACCAGCCTGCTCTTCGGCGGCAAGGCTTGCCCGACCATCATCGAGACCAGCAGCAAGAAGAAGCTGGCCGGTGAAGCGGTGGCCATCGGCGACGTCTGCTTCAAGCGCGACGGCGTTTACGCCATGGAACTCGGCGGGCCGGAAGTCGGCCGCGGCTGCGGTGGGCGGGGCATCATCCACGGCTTCGAAACCCTGGAAAAGCTCGGCTTCCACGACTGGGGTTTCGACTTCGTGCTGCTCGACTTCCTGGGCGACGTGGTCTGCGGCGGCTTCGGCCTGCCGATTGC
>JANMMD010000124.1:0-4119 GCA_031372905.1 Betaproteobacteria bacterium | reverse complement strand
CATTTGTGCCGCCACCTGCTCGACATAACGCCGCAGGATGGGCGAGAGATACGCGTCCACCACCGTGGTGTCGCCGCGCGAGACCAACTTCATCAGCGGGCTGACCTCGTGGCTGACGCTGACCTGCGTGAAGCCCAGTTCACGCGCAATCCGAGCTGCCGCCTGTTCGTGCGCGGTGTAGCGGTAGCCGTGCATGAAGACGATGGCGCAGGCGCGCACGCCGGCGTCGAAGGCCGCCCACAGCCGTTCACGCAGATGGGCTTCATCCAAGGGCTGCAGCACCTCGCCCTGCGCCGAGACCCGCTCCTGTGCCTCGATCACGCGCTCGTACAGCAGTTCGGGCAGCACGATATGGCGGTCGAAGAGCCGCGGCCGCGCCTGGTAGGCGATGCGCAGGGCGTCGCGGAAGCCCTGCGTGGTGACGAGCAGCGTGCGTTCGCCCCGGCGCTCCAGCAGCGCGTTGGTGGCCACCGTGGTGCCCATCTTCACGCAGTCCACCTGCTCGGTCGTGATGGGCGCACCGGGCGGCAACTGCAGCAGCCGGCGTATGCCCTCCACGGCAGCATCGCTGTATTGCTCGGGGTTTTCGGACAGCAGCTTCAGCGTGCGCAGCGCCCCATCGGGTGCGCGGCCGACCACATCGGTGAAGGTGCCGCCGCGGTCGATCCAGAACTGCCAGCGAAGGGTCTTGATGCGCATGGCCGCCATTCTGGCGCGGCTGGCGCCGAGCGGTACAGCGCAGCGGCCCAGGCTGACGAACTGGGCCCCTGGATGCCGTCATTTCCAGCCTTTGCCGGCGCTGCGGCTTCTTAGCATCGGCAGACCACTGCTTCCGGCCCGCCCTGCGGCCCGCGCCATGTTGCTCGAACCCGGCGAACCCGCTGCCACCGTCGCTGCCCCCACCGCCGCCACGCCCGCCCGCGAAAAGCTGCGCCTGGGCGACGTGCTGCTGCGTCAGGCGCTGGTCACGCCCGAACAGCTGACCGCGGCGCTGGACCTGCAGCGCGGCAGTGGCAAGCGCCTGGGCCGCGTGCTCATCGACGGCGGCCTCGTCACCGAAGACCAGGTGGCGCATGCGCTGGCACGCCAGCTGCGCGTGCCCGCCGTGAACCTGAAGAGCTTTCCGCTGAAGAGCGAAACGGTGCGGCTGCTCGGCGAATCGCCCGCGCGGCGGCACCGCGCACTGGTGCTGGAAGACAAGGGCGACTACCTGCTGGTAGCCTTTGCCGACCCGCTGGACCTCTTCGCCTACGACGAGGTGACGCGGCTGCTCAAGCGCCCCGTGCGCATCGCCGTCGTGCCCGAGAGCCAGCTGCCACCGGCACTGGACCGCCACTACCGCCGCACCGAGGAAATCCAGGGCCTGGCCAAGGCGCTGGAGAAAGACGTCGGCGACGCGGTGGACTTCGGCGAGCTGCAGTCCACCGTCGGCCAGGAAGGCGCACCGGTGGTGCGCCTGCTGCAAAGCGTGTTTGAAGACGCGATGCAGGTCGGCGCTTCCGACGTCCACCTGGAGCCGCAGGACAGCGGCCTGCTCATCCGCAGCCGCATCGACGGCCTGATGCAGACGCAAACGCAGGCCGACAAGCGCATCGCCGCGGCGCTGGCGCAGCGGCTGAAGCTGATGGCCGGCCTGGACATCTCCGAAAAGCGCCTGCCGCAGGACGGCCGCTTCACGCTGCGCCTGCGCGACCGCACCATCGACGTGCGCCTCTCGACCCTGCCCACGCCCAACGGCGAATCGGTGGTCATGCGTCTGCTCGGCCAGGGCGGCGCGATGCGCCGGCTGGACGATATCGGCATGCCCACCGCGATGCTGCTGCGGCTGCGCGAGATCCTCAAGCGCCACTCGGGCCTGGTGCTCGTCACCGGCCCCACCGGCAGCGGCAAGACGACCACGCTGTACGCCGCGCTGGCCGAAATCGATGTCGAGCGGCAGAAGGTCATCACGGTGGAGGACCCCATCGAATACCGCTTGCCCGGTCTGACCCAGGTGCAGGTGAACGACAAGATCGACCTCACCTTCGCGCGCGTGCTGCGCGCCACGCTGCGGCAAGACCCCGACGTCATCCTGGTGGGCGAGATCCGCGACCCCGAAACCGCCGAAATCGGCCTGCGCGCGGCCATCACCGGCCACATGGTGCTGTCGTCGCTGCACACACGCGACGCCACCTCGGCGCCCTTCCGCCTGCTCGACATGGGCGTGCCGCCCTTCATGGTGGCGAGCTCTTTGCAGGGCGTGATCGCCCAGCGCCTGCTGCGCCGCAACTGCGAGAACTGCGCCGAGCCGCATGCCCCCACGCCGCAGGAAAGCGCCTGGCTGGCGGCGATGACGGCCGATGCCGCGGGCCCGCCGCTGCAGCACACGCTGCGCGGCCGCGGCTGCTCGGCCTGCAACGGCACCGGCTGCAGCGGCCGGCTGGGCGTCTACGAGATGCTGGAGCTCGACGCCGCCATGACGGCCGCCGCCACGCAGGCCGACCCCGCCACCTTCGGCCGCCTGGCCGCCGAGAAGCTGCGCGGCCACACGCTGGTGCACCACGCCTTCGAGCTGGTGCGCCAGGGCCGCACCACCGTGGCCGAAGCGATGCGGCTGTCGGTGGATACGGACTGAGCATGCACAGCTACGCCTGGCGCGGCCGCAACGGCCGCGGTGAGCTGGTTGAAGGCGTCATCGACGCCGAGGCCGAAGACGGCGTGGCCGACCACCTGCTGGCCGCGGGCGTCACGCCGCTGCACATCACGGTGCAGCGCGCCAGCCTCAGCGCGGTGAAGCGCAGCACCTGGGCGGCGCTGCGCGCCAGCCCGGTGAACGACGAAGACCTGCTGCTCTTCTCTCGCCAGATGGCCACGCTGCAGCGCGCCGGCGTGCCCATCCTGCGCGCGCTGGCAGGGCTGCAGGCGTCCACGCCCAAGACAGCGCTCGTCGACCTCATCGCCGACCTGCGCGCGCAGCTCGACCAGGGGCGCGAGCTGGCCACGGCGATGGCGCGCCACCCTGCCATCTTCGGCCCCTTCTTCGTCGCGATGATGCGTGTGGGCGAGCTCACCGGCAAGCTGACGGAAGCCTTCCAGCGCCTGTCGGAACACCTCGAGTTCGAGCTCGACGTGCGCAACCGCGTGAAGCAGGCGCTGCGCTACCCGGCGATGGTGATGATCGCCATCGGCATCGCGCTGGTCATCATCAACGTCTTCGTCATACCGACCTTCGCCCAGGTGTTTGCCGGCTTCAAGGCCGAGCTGCCCTTGATGACGCGCATCCTGCTCGGCTTCTCGGCCTTCACCGTGCGCTGGTGGCCGCTGCTGCTGGCCGCCGCCATTGCCGCGGCGTGGGGCTGGCGCGCCTGGCTGGCCACGCCCGACGGCCGCTACACCTGGGACCGCCTCAAGCTGCGCATCCCGATTGCCGGGCCCATCGTGCTGAAGGCCACTCTGGGCCGCTTCGCGCGCAGCTTTGCCATGGCCGCCAGCAGCGGCGTGCCCATCAGCAGCGCGATGTCGGTGGTGGCGCAGACCGTGGACAACGCCTACATCGGCCAGCGCATCGAGCAGATGCGCCAGGGCGTGGAAAGCGGCGAGAGCCTGTCGCGCTGCGCCGCCGCCGCCGGCGTGTTCACGCCCGTGGTGCTGCAGATGATCGCCGTGGGCGAGGAAACCGGCGAACTCGACAGCCTGCTGCGCGAGGTGGCCACGATGTACGAGCGCGAAACCGACTACGCCATCAAGGGCCTGTCCAGCGCCATCGAGCCGATCCTGCTGGTGGTCATCGGCGTGATGGTGTTGATCCTCGCCCTGGGCGTCTTCCTGCCGCTGTGGAGCCTGGGCCAGGCGGCCAAAGGTGGCTGAACAGGCGAACAAACCATGAACACGTTCATTCCTTCACGCCCTGCGCGCTGCGCAGGGCCCTCAAGACCCGGTGCCGATGCACCGATAACTGGTGCAGACACTGCCAGCCGCTGGGCACTGCAGCCAAGCACGTCCTCCTTCACCACCTCGGAGATTTCCATGCGTTCCAAACAATCCGGCTTCACCCTCATCGAACTGGTGATGGTCATCGTGCTCATCGGCGTCCTCGCTGCCGTGGCGATCCCGAAATTCGTCGACCTCGGCGCCGATGCC
>JANMMD010000030.1:0-5040 GCA_031372905.1 Betaproteobacteria bacterium | reverse complement strand
TTCAGCGCCAGGATGTTGGTCTGGAAGGCGATGCCGTCGATGACACCGATGATCTCGCCGATCTTCTTCGACGAACCGTGGATGCGCTCCATCGTGCTGACCACCTGCCCCATGACCTCGCCGCCGCGCGTGGCCGCGCTGGCGTTGTCGCGAACGATGGCCATGGCGCCGTCCACCGTCTCGGCGGTCTGCTTCACGGTGGAGGCAATCTGTTCCATGCTCGCGGCCGTTTGTTCCAGGCTGGCGGCGGTTTCTTCGGTGCGGGCCGACAGGTCGTTGGAGGCCGAGGCGATTTCCTCGCTGGCCACCTGCACCTGGCCCGCGCCCTGCAGCACGTTGCCGACGACGTGACGCAGGCTGTGCTGCATGTGGCCCATCGTCACCATCAGCTGCGCCGCCTCGTCGCGACCCCAGGGCACCGGGCTGGTGGTGAGGTTGCCACGCGTGATTTCTTCCAGGTGGCCGCTGACTTCGCGCAGCCCGCCCATCACCACGCGGTAGAAGGCCAGCATCAGGTAGCCGGCCAGGGCGATGAACACGAACACCATGGCCAGCTTTTGCCACATCGCGCGATGCAGGCGTTCAATGCGCGCCTGCAACTGGGCGTCCAGGCGCTCCAACAGCCTGGCGTTCAGCTGGTTGACCTTGCCGACGGCGGCGTTGCCCAGCGCCAGGTAGCTGGCCACGTCGCCTTCGATCTGGTCGCCCAGAACCTGCTGCTTGATCGCCTGCTCAAAGGCGATGGCGGCCTCGTCGGCGCCCTTCAGGTCGACCAGCTTGCCGACCTCGGGCGTGGCCTCGACGACGGCCGTGTAGGAGTTTTCGACATCCTCTTGGATGTAGTCGTGCACGGCCATCCACTTCACCATCAGGTCGCGGCGGCGGTTACCCAGTTCCTTGCTGTCTTTGGTGGTCAGGGCCATGGAGCCCATGCCGCGCAGGCGTGCCAGGTTCTCAGACATGCGCGGGCCCCGCACCACAGCGATGTTCTGCAGGTGGTAGGTGTCGGCTTCGGGGTCCAGGGTCAACTGCGAGCGGTCGGCAACGTCGCGCATCAGCACCATCACGGCCTTGATGTAGTCGGAATGCGCCATGAAGGTGTCGTCGGCGTTGGCGGCGGTAGGCGCTTGCAGCAGCGCGTCGTGCGCCTGCTTCAACGCGGTGTAGGGCTTGTCGATGCCAACCGCCTGGCCCAGCTCGGCCTGCTGGGCCGCCACGGCCTCGAAGGCCGCCTTCACCTTGGCCTGCAACGCGGCAGCGTCAGCGGCGTTGGTGGCGTAGGCTCGACGCCGGCTCTGCGCCACCGGAACGAGCTCCTGCAAGACGCGGGCGTAGCGCACACCGGCACGTTCGGTGCGCGTGATGTCGATCTGCTCCAGCACCGCACTGGTGGCGAACCAGAGCAGCACCGCCAGCGGCGCCATGAAGGCCAGGGACACCCAACCCGCCTTGGCCGGAAAGCTGATGCTGCGGAAAAGCCGAACCCCCGGCGACAGCCAGCCGTGATAAGAGAAGAAATCGCCAAACCCGGCGCCACGGCGGCGGCGGGCAGAAAGCACCGCGGCTGACGGCAGTGCGGAGTTGGCAGGGTAGGTCGGTGTCATGGGTGGCGTCCATCAAATCGGTGGTTCGGGCATGGCGCAAACGCGTCATGTGCCAGCGATATCGGTCAGTACAGACCTCGCTGAAGCATTTATTCGCCGCATGATGACAAATCGATCGCGACCTCACCTTTTGCGGCGCTGGCGCGCCGGTGCCGGCGCCAGCAACGCGGCTTCGCCCTCGGCCAGCAAGCGGTCCAGGCGGTCCTTCAGCTTCTCGGTGCTGAGTTGCTCGCGCAGCCGCTCCACCAGCAGCGGCAGCGCAAACGGGCTGGGCGCTGTCAGCGCCACCAGCTGCAGCGGCAGTGCGGCCAGGCGCTGCAGCGTGGCCGACAGGCGCGAGACCTCGAGCTCTTGCGCCAGCACCTCGCTTTCGGCCTGGCCGAGCAGGCGGTTGTGGGCGTCGTACTTGCGGAAAACCTCGAAGAACAGGCTGCTGCTGGCCTGCAGCTGGCGCATGCTCTTCGGCGCGCCGGGGTAGCCGCCGAACACGAGGCCCGCGACCCGCGCGATCTCGCGAAACCGCCGCTGCGCGAGCTCGCCGGAATTCAGGCTCGCGAGCACGTCGGCCAGCAGGTTCTCGGTGCTGAAGAGTTGCGCAGGGTCCAGCGCCTCGTCGGCCACGGGCTTCACGGCCAGGATCTCCAGCCCGTAGTCGTTGACGCTCATCGAGAAGGTGTTGGGCTCGCTGCGCGCCAGGCGCCAGGCCAGCAGCTGCGCCAGGCCGATGTGCACGTTGCGCCCGGCAAACGGATACAGGAAGAGGTGGTGGCCTTCGCGCGACTTCATGCGCTCGACCAGCAGGCTGCCGCGGCGCGGCAGTTTGGAGATGCGCGTCTGCGCCTGCAGCATGGGCCGCGCAGCCTGCAGCTCAGGCGCCGCGAACACGGCGTCTGCAAGATCGCTCTCGCTCGCAAGCTGGGTGGCGGTGTCGTCCAGCAGGGCCAGCACGGCGTCGCCGAGCTCGCTGGACAGCGGCATCTTGCTGCCCGCCCACGACGGCACCACGCCCTTCTTCTTGTTGCCGGCGCGCACATAGGCCGTCATGTCGTGCGTGCGCACGTACTCCAGCACGCGACCCGCAAACACGAAGTTGTCGCCCTTGTTCAGGCGCGAGATGAAGCCTTCCTCGATGGTGCCGATGGTGCCGCCGCTCATCCACTTCACGGCCATCGCGGCATCGCTGACGATGGTGCCCACCTGCAGGCGGTGGCGCTTGGCCACGCCGCGGTCGGGCACGCGCCAGCGGCCGTCCACCAGCGCCACGCGGTGGTACTCGGCGTAGGCCGTGAGGCTGTCGCCGCCGCGCTCGACGAAGGCCAGCGCCCAGTCGAATTCATCGCGCAGCAGCCCGCCATAGGCACGCGTGCCACGAACTTCCTCGAACAGCTCGTCGGCGATGAAACCGCCACCGAGAGCCACCGTCACCAGGTGCTGCACCAGCACGTCCAGCGGCTTGTCGGGGCTGCTGCGCGGCTCGACCTGGCCGGCCAACGCGGCGCGGCGTGCGGCGGCGGCTTCCACCAGTTCCAGCGTGTTGGTGGGCACCAGCGTGATGCGGCTCTCACGGCCCGGCGCATGGCCGCTGCGGCCGGCGCGCTGCAGCAGGCGCGCGATGCCTTTGGCGCTGCCGATCTGCAGCACACGTTCCACCGGCAGGAAATCGACGCCGAGGTCCAGGCTGGATGTCGCCACCACGGCCTTCAGCTGCCCGGCCTTCAAGCCGGCCTCGACCCAGGCGCGCACTTCCTTGTCCAGGCTGCCGTGGTGCAGCGCCACGATGCCGGCCCAGTCGGGCCGAGCCTGCAGCAGCAGCTGGTACCAGATCTCGGCCTGGCTGCGCGTGTTGGTGAAGACCAGCGCGGTGCTGCTGGCCTCGATCTCGTCCACCACCGGCTGCAGCATCTGCGCGCCGAGGTGGCCGCCCCAGCTGAAGCGGCCGGGTTCGTGCGGCAGCAGCGTGTCGATGCGCAGCGCCTTTTCCACGCGCCCCTGCACGCGGACGGCGTCTTGGTCCAGGTTCGGCCCGCACAGCGTGGCCATGGCCTCGTCGACATTGCCGAGGGTCGCCGACAGGCCCCACACCACCAGACCCGGGTTCCACCGCCGCAAACGCGCCAGCGCCAGCTGCACCTGCACGCCGCGCTTGTTGGCGATGAGCTCGTGCCATTCGTCCACCACCACGGTGTGCACGCCGGCCAGCTCGGCTTGCGCGTTGTCCCGCGTCAGCATCAGGCTCAGCGATTCCGGGGTGGTCACCAGCGCCGGTGGAAAGCGCCGGTCCTGCCGCGCGCGCTCGGCGCTGGGCGTGTCGCCGGTGCGTGTGCCCACGGCCCACGCAGGCGCCAGCTCGGGCAGCGGCAGCTGCAAGGCGCGCGCGGTGTCGGCGGCCAGCGCGCGCATCGGCGTCAGCCACAGCACCTGCAGGCCGGGCGCCTCTTTCAACAAGTGTTCACGCAACAACCCGGCCCGCTGCAGCGCGCCCATCCACACCGCGTAGGTCTTTCCGCTGCCGGTGGTGGCGTGCAGCAGGCCGCTGCGCCCGGCGGCCATGGCTGCCCAGACCTCACGCTGGAAGGCAAACGGCTGCCAGCCGCGCGCCGCGAACCAGGCCTCGGCGGCAGGGGCTGGCGGCGCGGGGCGGGAACGCTGTTGGGTGGGCACAGCGGCATTATTGAAGCCGGCTGCCTGTGAAGCCGGCGGGGCCGCCAACCCCCGGCTGCGGCCTTGACGCTGCCGCGTCGAGATGTTCCGATCTCGGCTTCGCCGCCGAGCGTGCGGTCTTGCACCCCAGCCCACGATGCGTCCCCTCCTGACCGCACTTGCCCTTGCCGCCACACTGCTGGCCGCCCCCGCCCAGGCCCTGAACCTGGGCCAGAGCGACAGCTTCGAGAGCGGCACCACGCTGAACTGGCGCGTCGGCGCGCCGCACCCGCTGCCGCCCTCGGTGCTGGCCACCGGCGGGCCCGCCGGCGCCGACGATGGCTACCTGCTGCTGCAGGCCGAAGGCGGCGGCGGCCCGGCCAGCCGGCTGGCGGTGCAGAACACCGACCAGTGGTCAGGCAACTACATCGCCGCCGGCATCACCGCGCTGACGATGGATGTCTTCAATTTCGGCCCGGCCAGCCTGTCGCTGCGCCTGCTCTTCGACGGCGACGACGGCACGAACCAGGCACGCGCCTGGTCGGCAGTGCCGCTGGTGGTGCCGGCCGGCAGTGGCTGGCAACGGCTGGTCTTCCCCATCCTGCCCACCGACCTGCGCGCCGCAGCGGGCGGCAGCGTCAACCTGGCGTTGTCGTCGGCCTACTCGCTGCGGCTCTATCACGGCGTGAATGCCAGCTTCCCCGGCGGCGCGGTCGTCGCGACGCTGGGCGTGGACAACATCACTGCGGTGCCCGAGCCCTCGGCCGCCGCGTTGCTGGTGCTGGGGCTGGCGGGC
>JANMMD010000241.1:0-4854 GCA_031372905.1 Betaproteobacteria bacterium | reverse complement strand
AAGGCCGCCGAGAGCGCCGTGGCCTGCCCGCTGCTGGAAGGCATCGACCTTTCCGGTGCGCGCGGCGTGCTGGTGTTGATTGCGGCCAGCAAGGCCACCTTCAAGCTGGCTGAAAGCCGCAACGCGATGAACGCCATCAAGCGCTACGCAGCCGATGACGCGCATGTGATCTTCGGCACCGCCTACGACGAGAGCCTGGGCGACCAGCTGCGCGTGACGGTCATCGCCACGGGCCTGAGCAGTGCGCGCAAGGCAGTGATCCAGCCGCCGCTTTCCGTGGTGCAGCCACAGCTGCAGCCGCAGATCGCCCACCCGATGCTGCGCACCGGCACCGACAACCTGCCCATCCTGAACAACGTGGCCCAGCCCGGCCCCGGCATGCAGGCGGCGCCGCAGCAGCACAGCTACGAAGGGCTGAACACGCCCAGCGTCTGGCGCAGCGCGCGCTCGCAGGCGGCAGCCAAGGTGGATGCACTGGCCAGCAATGGCATGGACGAGATCGAGATCCCGGCGTTCCTGCGCAAGCAGGCGGATTGAGCCCGGCGCGCCTGCGTTCAGGCGAGGCGGGCAGAGAGAAGAGGCGCTGCGGCGCCTCTTCTCGTTGCCGCTGCGGGTGGCTGCTGACTAAGCGTGTTCTCGCGTCCTGGATGTCCTGCGCAGAACCAGAGCGACCAACTGCGCCTGCGTGTGCACACCCGTCTTGCCGAACACGACCTTCAAGTAGGCGCGCGCGGTCTCGTAAGTGACGTTCATGTTCCGTGCCGCATCGCGCAATGTTTCTGGTCCTGCCAGCAATCGGGTCAGTCTGGCCTCGGCGGGGGTGAAGCCAAATGCATCGTGCAATTCCTGGAGCGACATCAGATGCTGTGGCGCGCTGGGGTCGACCATCAGCAGACATGAAGGCATGCCCGCGCAGGCCGGGCTGAGCGCGGTTCCGAGCGGGATGGCCTGAAGGCGGATGACACGGCCCTGGCGGTCGCGCAGTTCCGGTTGCGCCGTGCTGTCGCTGGGCTGATCGCGCCAGCGGAAGGCCGAGCGATCAATGTAGGCCTGCAGCGCCGGCTGTGCGTCGTCTGCCACCGCCACCAGCTCACGGCCGCGCAGGGCCAGACCGTCGCGTCGTCGCAGCAATGCTTCCATGGCGGCGTTTGCATAGAGCACTCTTCGCCGACGGTCGAGCACCGCAATCGGCTGCGGGCAGGCCTCGAAAGCGACAGACGCCGCCGGCACGTTCTGGGGATGCTCGAGCCGAAGTGCCATCCGCAAGGCGCGAGTCATGTGGCCACTCAACATTTCGAATTCGCGCACCTCGGCCGCGCCAAAAGTTCTCATGCCAGGTGGCCGAAACAGTGTGATGTTGGCAACCAGGTCGCCTTCGGCCAACAACGTATTGCCCAGAGTGAGCTTGAAGCTCTGCGGCCGCATCCAGTCGTTGTAGTACGCCGAGCGGTAGAGCGCGCCGCGCTGCTGCAGGATGCGATCCAACCGCTCGTTTGTCCTCACCACCCCCGGCTTGTGCAACTGCTGTGTCAGCCGCATCCAGGGGTTGTCTGGCGCGAAATAGAGTTCATTGAAGGATTGCAGCCAGCGGGGCTCAATGCCTGCGTGGAAGACCGGCTGCAGGCGTTGCGGGTGGCGGTGCAGGTAGTAGAAGGCCTGCGCCGAGGAAGGGAAGCACTGTGCCAGCAGCTGCATGACGTCTCCCCATGCGGCCGGTTCCAGGGCAGCGCGGTACACCGAGTCGAGAAGGTCTTCTGTAACGGGCACGTGCAGTCTCCAAGTCGCCAGTGACCACCCAAGCTTTGGAACCTAGCTTAAACCCCCCAATTGGGAGTTGCGTCTTTCCCGCCATGCCTCAAAGTGCCCCAAGCAGTTTTCGAGAGCGGCATCGAGGCGGCGCACCCAGATGAACATATTCAGCTCACGATGGCGCTTCGGCGCGCTGGCTTGCTCGGTGTGGGCAGCGATCGGCGCCGCCGCTGCAGCGGACGTGCCAGGCTCCCCAGGCGAGTTGCTCCGGAACCCACAGTTCAAGGCGGCGTACTTCTCGGCGCTCGGGCCGAAGACCAAGGACAAGTGGCTGTCGACGCTGGCCAACAGCGGCCAGGTGCGTGCCGAGAAGATTGCGGGGGACACCTGGCAGGTGGTTACGCCTTGCAAGCCACACGATTGCGGCGACAACAACTTGCTGCTGCTGTGGGCGCCGGCCAAGGGCGTGGTCGTGGGCAAGCTGTTTGAAAAGGGAAAAACCACGCTGGTGGGTGCGCCCAGCCCGGCCATGGCGGTTGAGCTGGAGAGGCTTTGGAAGGCTGAATTTCGACGCCAATGAGCCCGTGCGCACGCGGCGCCTGAGGATCGGCGGCTTGTGTTTGATCAGAAGCGAGGCATGGCATGAGTGCTGAGAAAGACCTGACCGCATGGGGCGCTGGCGACGGAGGCGCTTGGGGCGCAGGCCGCTGGAGTTCAGACCCGGCAGCGTGTGCCGCTGCTCGGACCAACGCATGAGAGCGGCTCTGCATGCGATGACAGCAGGCGTCATGCTCTTGGCTGCAGCGCCGGGCAGCGTCATGGCCGGCGCCTGGCAGCCGACTGCCGTCGAGGGGCCTGCGCCGCACGAAAGCGTGAGCCGCGATGATCGGACGATGTTGCTCGCGCAGGCGCGGCCACAGCGCGCCGCGCCGCCGGCACCGGCAGCCGACCCCACGCCCACTGACTTCGGCACGGTCGAGGGCACCGCCAGGATTGCCGGCACCGCTGGATTTCTCGACATGGTCGACATCAAGTTGGGCACGCGCGAGAGGGACGCTGTGGCGGCGCTCAAGCGATACAACCCGGCCCTGACGCTGACCCCGTTGCGGCTGATGACCTACACGGTGCTGCCGAATGTCTCGATGATGCCGGTCATCGTTGCCGAAACCAAGCCGGGGCCCGAGGGCAGCTTCGAGCGCTTCAGCCTCGAGCTCACGTATTCACCCAGCGAGGCCTATGTCTGGAGCATTTCGCGCGAGCTCAGCATGGTGAAGAGCCAGGCACCCACCTTTGAAAATACGCTGGCAGGGTTTCGCACGAAGTACGGGCCGGAGACCTTCGCGTTGACCAACGAGCAGCTGGTGTGGGTCTTCGACGCACAGGGCAAGCTCGTGCCCGGCACCAAGGGAAGAGACATCTTCTACAAGTGCAGCAACCAGTGGCAGTCGGGTGTGGGGGGCGTCTCGGCCGGCGGCAATCGGCCCACTGGCGACAACCAACTCAGCAACTCCTGGTACGACCAGCAGCTGCGCGGCGGGTACTACCACTCGCAGCAAGGGAACGATTACGCCAACGGTGTCTGCCACTCGCATGCGCTGGTGCACCTGGGGCTGCAGCGCCTGGGAGCGATGGGCGCTGGTGAGCCGACAAACCTGATCCGCGGATTCGTGGTGCGGGTGTCGAACCGCCAGCTCGAAGCAAGCGCGGTGCAGGCTTCGCACAAGCAAATCGCGGCGGCCGCCGGCGCGCTTCAGAAGGAGCGCGCCGGAGAGGCCGCCAAGCGCAGCGGGCCCAAGCTCTGATCGGGCGCTTGCCGCCGTGGCATCGCGCCCAGGATCTTCTCGGCCTTGCCCACGACCCACCCGCCCCTTGCCTGAGGAGAACGCCATGAGGATCTGGAAACCGACACTTGCGCTGCTGCTGCTCAGCCTGGCGCTGGCGGCACCGGTGATTGCCAAGCTGGTCAACGCCAACCTCGGCCTGACCCCTGGCGGCACGAGCTGCGACGGGCCCAAGGGCACGTACACGTACACCGCCACCTGGAAGACGAGTCCCGCGTCGCGCGGCTTTCAGGTGAACACGGGCAACCAGTGCGCCATCGGGGCTTCGATTTGCGGGATCAGCACGCGATCCTGCGAAGTGATGTGCACCGCCACCGGTGCCTGCAGCGCCACCTTGCGCGCGTGCGTGATTGGCAAGGGCGCGCAATGGATCCAGGTGACGGCGAGCGACGGCACGGTGTATCAGAAGGTCGCAGCGGCGGCGCCGGGCAAATGTTCGTAGTCGCACATCGAACGATGGCCTTTCGGCGCGTCGCCAACGCGATGGTCGTGCAGGACAACGGCAACTGTGCGGTGTTCAAGGCGCGGGCGCGTTGAGCCCGCGCCATTGTCGATCGCGCATCCGGTTCCAAGGGCTGCCTGGCTTGGCCGCGAGCCGCTCGTCGAGCAGTTGGCGCGCGAGGGTGCCACGCCCGCCGCGCATTGCCGCGCAGAGCAAGGTGCGCTGGTAGGCGTCGCGTTGCGCGTGGCTACCGCCGAACACCGACAGATGGTGCCGCACTGGCGCGAGCGCGGATACCGCGGCGTCATCGTCGCCGCGACCCCACGCGGCCAGCGCGCGGGCCGCAGCCAGCCCGGCGCCAGCGACCATGCGGTGGTTGGCGTGGCCCGGATCGCCTTCCCGCAGGTAGCGCTCGAGCTGTGCCACCCGCTGCTCGGCCTGCGCCTGCCGACCCGCACCCACGAAGGCCATGATCGCGTGCAGGTCGTTGAAGACGTACCACGGCGTCGGGTCCTTCGCCGCCCAGGCGTCGGCCAGCGCGGCCCAGCGGCCACCGGTGTCGACACCGTCGAGTGACAAGCGCCACAGCAGCCCACTCGCGTCGAGCATCTCCAGCGCGATGCCAGGCGAGGCGGCGTGGTGCAGCAAGCGGTCGTAGATGGCAAGCGCGCCAGGGTGGTCTTCGCGTTCGAGCAAGAACACCGCCAAATGCCAGCCGTTGTGCGCGTTGAGGAAGTTCCCTTCGGCCCAGTGGGCGCGGCGGGCCTCGAGGAAGGCGATGCCCTCGTCGAAGCGCGCCTGCATCTCGAGCACGTGCACCAC
>JANMMD010000386.1:0-10579 GCA_031372905.1 Betaproteobacteria bacterium | reverse complement strand
GCGGTGGTCGCTGAAACTTGATCTCTTGCCATAGTCCGTAGCTGATCTGGTGCCAGTCTGGTGCCAGTTTTGGCGGGAATGGTCCGAGACGGCCTGAAACGACTATGGATCTAAGCTGTTGATATGTAAAGAGTATTCTGGAGTCTGCCTGTTTCAGGAGATCCCAGGAAATCCAATCCCCAGGGACTGTTAATCCGTAGGTCCCTGGTTCGAGCCCAGGTCGGGGAGCCAAGATAAGTAGCTGATGCACAAGGCCTTCTTCGGAAGGCCTTGTCGCTTTCTGACCCTCGGCAGCGGCTTCATAGCGCAACTGATAGCGCAGCTCGAGGTGCACCGCCGGGGCGAGCGGCCCGGACGAAGACAGGGACACAGCGCCCGACTTCGCTCCACGTCGCAACACGACGCCCCATTCCCTGAGCCACTGCACGGACGCATGCCACCAGTTCCTGCCGGCCACAGTCTTTCAACAGGCAGCCGCTGGCACCGGGGCGCGTTAAACATCTTCGTCACCACACAGCGTTGTCATCACGAGCAACCGGGCCTGGTGCGTCTGCCGTCGGATCGCCTTGATGGCACCAATGCCGTCCAGCACGGGCATGCTCAGGTCGATCAAGCCGACATCCGGTGCGTGTAGCTGCCAGCCCGTCACCGCCTATGCGCCATCCCAGGCCTGAAAAACGACGCTGAGGTCTGTTTCCTGCTCCAGCAGTGCCACCAGGTCCGCGTGGACCACGGGATGATCGTCGGCTACCAGCAGGCGCAGCGGCTGGGTCGCCTTGGCTTCGCTGGACGCATTCATTGAAGCGCAATGAAGGCAGGTCGTGGGAGGGTTGCCCCTGTCGATGGTGGAGGCCGGCAGCTGACTTTCGGGATGACCAACTCAAGTCTGCGAGCGAGGGGTCCTTCGCGTTGCCGAGACCCATGCCGCGCCAGCCAAAGGCTCTTTCCCCGCCAGGCACCGGCTTGCCGCCCTCGCTTCCCAGCGGTCGTTCAGCGCGCGCCTCCAGCCTTCGGTGCTCAGAGACGGACTTTGCCTTTCGGCAATCGCTGACGCCTGGGTCGACAGCGCAGCCGTTTCTTCTGAGGTTGAAGTTGAAGCCTCGTGCTCGAACGTTGGAAGCCGCGGGCGCTGCTGCTGGCGGGGCCCTCGGTGCGCGGCTATAGTCCGCGGCCCGCCTACAGCCTGCGACACCATCGATGCACCCGCATGAGCCTCGCTGACGTCCGCGCGGCACTGAACGCAGAACTCGCGGCAACGCCGGAATACTACGATTTCAAGGTGCTGCACACCGAGCGCGATGGCGCGCTCTGGCGGGTGACGCTAGAGACCGGTTATGTCTACGCCGAGGGCCTGCGTCCAGGCCAGACCTCGGCGCAGGTGCTGCTCGATGACAGCCTCGACGGTGCGTCTGCGTGGTGGGGCGCGCCGGCCAAAGGCGGCGCTGCCGTGCTGGCCGTGATCGTCGACGACGATCAAATCCTGCTGCAGAACGCCAGCAGTCCGCCACCGGGGGCCGGGTTCCTGATCCGCCTGTACCCAACCCGCTTCCTGCAGGCGGTGGCCGATGCCTGGCACGACAAGGCCTGGGCCGAACGTGCGCTGGCCTGCATGCCGGATCTGGGCCGCCCTCAGCCGCTCGTCGAAGGCGCGGCATTGACCGGTGAGCCCTTCCGATGGCTGCGCCAAGCACAGCGTGCAGCGCTGTCGCTGGTGCAGCACAGCAGCGCCTTCCTGTGGGGCCCGCCCGGCACGGGCAAGACCACCACGCTGGGCGTGCTGCTCGGCGAGTACCTGGGCCGCCACCCGGCTCGCCGCGTGCTGCTGTTGTCGACGACCAACCAGGCGGTGGACCTGGCCACCATCGCCGTCGACAAGGCGCTGCAGAAAGGGCGCCGCGAAACGCTGCGCGAAACCGTGCAGCGGCTGGGCACGCGGTTCGATGCGGGCGCCTACGCCGGCCGCGAGCACCTCATTCCGAATGCAGACCTCGACCTGATCGCGCGTCTGGCGCGCGCTGAGGCGGCACGGCCAGCAGCGCGCGAAGCCGCCGCGCTGAAGGCCTGGGCCGACCGCGTGGCCACGCTGCGTGAGCAGCTGCGGACATCTTCCTTGCAAGTGCTGCGGCAGTGCCAGCTGGCGAGCATGACGACGACCCGGGCCGCGTTCACATTGAAGACGCTCCGAGAGCTCGCGCCTGACGACGAGCCGCCGTTCGACCTGTTGGTCTTCGACGAAGCCAGCCAGGTCAGCCTGGCCCACGCGCTGGCCTTGATGCCGCTGGGCCGGGCTCGGCTGTTTGCCGGCGACCCGCAACAGCTGTCACCGGTGTTGCGCAGCGCGGAGCCTGCAGCGCGCCGGTGGCTGGGCCGTTCGGCCTTCGCGGAGATGCCACGAAACGGGCCGTCGGTGGCGATGCTCGACGAGCAGTCGCGCATGGCCGGGACGATCAGCGACCTGGTCAGTGAGCTGTTCTACGACGGCGCGCTGCGCCTGGCCGCCGATGCCAGCGCATCGCCTGACTGGCAGGCAGCGCGACGGCGAACGCTGGGCGACATCGCCGCCGACACGCAGGTCCACATTGAGCCCATGAAGACTGCAGGCGCCTGGTCTGCCGCGGAGCGCGGCCCGGTGCGCCGCGAATCCGCCGAGGCGATCGCCGACAGCGTGGCCTCGGCCCTGGCCGGTGGCGACTGGCAGCCGCACGAGTTGATCGTGCTGACGCCCTTTCGCGCGCAGCGCGCCCTGATCCGGCGTTGCCTGGCAGCGCGTGGCCTTGCGGAGGCCGTGAAGGTCAGCACGGTGCACCGCGCGCAAGGCAGCGAGGCGCCCGTGGTGTTCTTCGACCCGGTCGACGGCACGCAGCCCTTCTTGCGCACCGACGGCGCACAGCGCCTGGTGAACGTGGCGCTGAGCCGGGCTCAGGCGAAGGTGATCGTCTACCTCTCCGCCGCCGACGCTGCCAATCCGCTGCTGGCGCCCATCGCGCAGCGGCTGCGCCTGGCGGGCGATGTGCGCGCTGCGGTGCCGCTGGCGGAACTGGCTCGGCACGCGAACTTTCCAGCCAATGCGATAGGACGTCGCGTGCGCGCTGGGCGCCATATCGGTGAGGTCGTGCGCATCAGCCCGGACGGCCAGCAGTTCTGGCTGGTCAACGAACGCACCGGTGCCGAGCAGCTCATCGACACCGGCTTCTGGCGTGCGCGAGCGAGCGCAGGCTGCTGACCAACTCGGCGTGTACTTGCTGGCGGCTCAATGAACCCGCAGCACCTCAAACCGCTGTCGAATTAGGGCAAGCTGTATCGACACCTCATCACCCTCGCATTTGCCCAACATGGCCCTGCCCAAAGGGGCTTCGCTGCTGATGACCTGAACGAGCTCAGCGCCGCTGACCAACTTCATGCTGCCCCCATCCGGGCCCAGAAAGAGATGCTGCTGCTTGTCGTCGGCATCAACCAGGCAGACCAGCGCGCCGAGCTGTATGCCTTTGCTGGCGTCGTAGGGGCTCGGACGGAATTGGCACCAATGGGCCATCGCTTGGCGGATGGCTGCGGCGCGACGAGCCTGGCCGGTGGCCAGGTAGGCGGCTTCGAGACCCAAGGTGTCGTACTTGTTCTCAGCAACGCTCTCTTCGTGAGTCGCCGCTTCATGGGCAGCCCGCACTGCCTGTTCGGCTCGCAGCACGTCTTCGGCGAGCCGTTCCAGCACCTGCTGCTGTAGCAAGAATTTATCCATGAGGAAGGGAAGGCGTCTCGAACGAGCGGAAGGCAGGTTCTGATTGTGAAGGGAGCTACCGGCCTTCCACGCTGCCGTTGGCCGCAGGTCGACTTCATCCACGGGGCGGGATCCGCGGGTCGTCAGGGCCCGCAGGAATCATTCGCCGCCCGACGCGTCGGCTGCGCCAAGCGAGTGACCGGGCACGGAGATGCAGCGGTCATCTTCCTTGTCGACGATCTTCCGTCCGATGTCTGCTCGCGCGGGCGTTCACCTGCCGCCCCTGAACGGCTGCAGACGGTGTTGCCCTGACACCGGTCCTGCGGTAGCCGACCAGGCTTGCACCATCCGCAGGTGGGTGATCTCTGAGGGAGCGCCGAAGCGTTTGGGCGGCCCCCAGTAGCCGGTGCCGCGGCTGGTGTAGATCCAGAGATCCCGAACGCGATGCAGACCCGCAGTGAACGGCTGCTGCAAGCGCACGAACAGGTTCCAGGGCCAGAACTGCCCACCATGGGTGTGGCCCGAGAGTTGAAGGTGGAAGCCCAGTCCGACAGCCGCCAGCGCACTGCGCGGTTGATGCGCCAGCAGCAGTCTCAGCGCCGCACCCATCGGCGCGCCGAAAAGCGAGGCCTCGGGGTCGCTGCGGTGGCCGACGTCAAAGTGGTGCGCGCTGTGGTCGGTGACCCCGGCGACGACCACGTCGTTGCCATCGTGCCTCAGCACGACATGCTCATTGAGCAGCACCCGCACATCCAGACGTTGCAACTCGGCAATCCAGGCCTGGGCACCGCTGTAGTACTCGTGGTTGCCAGTGACGAAGAAGGTGCCGTGGCGCGACCTCAGGCTGGCAAGTGGCGCAACGTGCGCGGCCAATTCAGCGACGCTGCCGTCGACCAGATCCCCGGTGACCGCCACCATATCGGCTTCAAGCCGGTTGACACGGTCCACGATCGCCTGAAGGTATCCGCCGCGGATGGTCGGCCCGACGTGGATGTCGCTGATCTGCGCAATCGTGAAGCCATGCAGGGCCTCCGGCAAGCCAGGCACGGGCACGTCCACGCGCACGACCGCTGCCGTACGGCGTGCGTTCCAGGCGCCCAGAACCGTCACGGTCGTGGCCGCGGCGAGCACGGCCCAGGCTGTCGTCTGGCCGATGGCGTCAAGCGCCAGTACCCCCGGCCACAGGGCCGCAAGTGCAGCTGACACCAGCAGCAGCGCATCCCGCAGAACGGTCAGTACGAACAACGACGAGAACAATCCCATCGCCAGCATGCCCGACCAGGCCAAGGCCGTTCGCGCACCCGGCCGACGAAGCTTCCGGCCGAGCAGGGAAAGCGGCAACAGCAACGCTGAAGCGGCAAGCAGCACGCCCAGCACAAGTCCTGCCGTCGGCCAGTCCGCCAGGGAGGGTATGAGCCGCAGGCCGACGTAGCCATGCAGCAGCAGAGAAATCAGCATCCGAAGAGTACGACCCATAGCCCCGTCATGTCGGTACGAACGCGGGCAAAGCAAGTGCGTAGAGGTCGCGCGCTGTTCGAGTCGGCAGCGAAGATAGAGGCATGCCCTTGTTCACCGCCCCGGGACGTCTCCTCTTCCTTCCGCTCGACAGGGCGAGGATGGCGGGTGACCTCGGCGCTGCGCCCGCATGAGCCAGGGCCGCAGGTACCACCACCATGTGTACGTGGTGGAATTGTCGGACCGGGTGTGGAACGAGCCGTCGTTCCGAAAGGCCAACCCGGACCATCAACACAACAAGCCACTGGTCTACGTCGGCATGACGGGCTTGGATCCTGACCTGCGCTTCGACCGTCACAAGGCCGGGGTCCAGGCCAACCGGTTCGTGCTGGAGTACGGCCTGCGGCTGCTGCCGCAGTTGTACGAGGTCTACAACCCGATGCCCTACGAGGCAGCGCGCGAGATGGAAGTCGAACTGGCCATAGGCCTGCGCGAGGCCGGCTACGGCGTCTGGCAGGCCTAAGGCCTGGGACCGCACCCGGCCCGGGCAAGGACATGAGTCTTCGCGTCGAGAGATTGCGCCAGCGGCAGGTCGAGCACGATCGTTCGCACGACCACCCGCAAAGCCCCTGCTCATCAGCACTTGTCCAAACGTGGCGTCATCATCTTCGCGCGAAGGCTCGGCTTCGTGGCCATGATCGGCTTGCTCGCACCTGCAATGGCTGGCACCGCGAAGCTCACCACCCTGTGCATGAATGAGCCCGAGATCGTCGTGGGTCTGGCGATCCGCGGCATTTACGACCTGCAGCCGGTGCGCTTGAGTTACCTCAACGTCAAGCTGCAGCTTTCTCCTGACGATGTGGCGGTGCTGACCCTTTGCCAACGTTCAGCTCAAGAGCTGAACCTCGTTGCCGGGTCGCACGACTTGTGCACACGAGCAGCCAGAGGCAAAGGCCTTGCCCACCCTACCCGCCCCTTGCCTCGCAACTGGCCGCCAGGCTTCCAACACCCAATTCATCGTCCCAGGCAGATTCGAACGGCTCGTCGGGAAGCAGTATTGGAAGTGACCTTCAATTGCTCCATGCAATGGGATGACTTGCGACATTTCGGCAGAGGGACACTTGATCCGCAAAGCCCTCGTTCGAGCCCCGGTCGGGGAGCCAAGAGAAACGAAGTTCAGCAGGTTGGCGCCTGCTGAATCTTCTGTTTTCCGGGCCGGTTTCGTTGCCGTACGGTTGCTGTATGGCGCCCAGCGCCCATCCCGTTTGCATCCTGGAGATGCCGATATGCCTCTGACCGGAGACAGCCCGTGCAACGCGACCCGTCCGTACCAACGCCCCGGCGCACCGAGGCCGTGGCGCACCGAGGCCGTGGCGCCGATGCTCCTGCGCATGCCCACCGTCGGCGTATGACCGGCCGGGGACGCTCGACCCTCCATCGGGTCATGGCGGCACGCAAGTTCCCGAGCCCGATGCGCCTCGGCCCGCGCGCAGTCGCGTCGAAGAGCTCCGACCTCGACAAACGGAGCGAGGCGCAACCCGGTCGTCTCGCACTGAAGACACTCCTCGCAACTCGCCGAGCAGCGTCTCGTGGTTCATCGCTGCGGCACTCTCGATGTCAGCGGCTTGACCGCGTAATCAGGCAAGAAGCGACAGTCGGCGGGCTGTGCTGAGCGCAGTTGCCGGCAGCGGTCGGCAATGCCAGACGCCGTCGGCTTCCGGCCCTTGTCCACCCAGTTCAAGAGCGCCTCGAACAGCGGCGGGTAGTAGGCATCGCCCCAGTAGCTGTGCTCGCTGGAGTCGACAAAGGTCTGCACGAGGCGATCGCCATGGCCTGCCGCCACCATGCGTTGGCGCAGCGTGTCACTGCCCTCCACGAAGACCGTGGCGTCGCCGATGCCGTGGGCCGTGAGCACCGGCACGGCGAAGCGGCCGCTGTGGTCGACGTCGGCAGCAAAGCGCGCCACGGCCGCGGCGTCGGCCTTGAAGCGTGGCACGCCAGCGTTCAGCGCGGCGTCGTCGGCCGAGCCGACGTAGCGCACGTGCTCATTGCTGAAGGGGCTGACGCCACCGTTCTTGAGCACCAGGTCGCGAAAGGTGAAGGTCGCGTAGTTGAGGTGGCCGGGGATCGAGCTCTCGGGGATCTTCAACACGGTGGCCAGCGTCTTGAGCTTCTGTGCCTGCTCTGGTGTGCGCTGCGCCGCCGGCTTTGCCGTGCCCAGGCATTCGTCGGCGCGCCGGGCCACGTCGGCATTGGTGAGCTTGCTGTCGGCCGGCAGTCCGATGGGCAGCGGATACGCCCCCTCATCGGGCCGCGGGTGGTTGTTGCACAGGTACTGGTAGACGGCGCGCAGGTCGAGCCGAAAATCGTAGGTCGCCGGGCCGGCCACCACGGCGCTGGTCAGCAGGAGGCCTTCCCAGGACTTCGGGAACATCTCGGCGGCACGCGTGGCCACCATCCCACCCCAGGACTGGCCGTGCAGCAGCGTGCGCCGCGGCTTGGCCACGTGGTCGACGAAGATGCGCCGCACACGTTCGGTGTCCTCGGCGGCGGTGGTGACGGCGAAGCCGCCCTGCCGGAATACCGACCCGGCCCAGGCATGACCTTCGCGTACGGTGATCGCCCAGCGCTGGATGTCTTCGTCATTGCGCTTGGAGCTCGGGGTCCCGAGCGAGGGCCCGCCATGCGCATGCACCACCAGCACGCCGCTCCACTGCGCGGGCATGACGATCAGGTAATGCGACGAGGCCGAGTCCTGGCCGCGCAGGCAGCGCGCGCCCTCGGGTACGCCTGCCGGACAGGCCTGGGCTTGTGGTGGAGTCTCGGGCGGCGCCGCCGGAGGGCTGGCGCAGGCGGCCAGAAAGAAAACAGTGGCGCCGATCAGCGCCAGGTTCGCACGAAGACGCTTCATGTTTTCGGTCAGCGTAGGCGTCAGAAGCTGTGGCGGACGCCGAACTGGTAGCCGCTGGAGGTTTCACCGCGGCGGATGCCCGCAGGCCCGTTGCCGGTCGTGGTGAAGGTCCCACCGGTGACGGTCGTGCCGTCGTTGTCGATGCGGCCATAGTTGACGTAAAGGCTGGTGCGCCGTGACAGCCGGTGGTCGTAGCCGACGCCGAACAACGTCGCGTCGTATTGCTGCGGCCGGGCCGTGGGACCGGTGCCCGATGACTTGGCGTACTGGGCCTTGATGCGACCCTGCCCCAGCGGAACCCTGACGCCGAGGGTCACCAGTTCACGGTCGAGCGTCGCGTAGTCGGCCTTCTCGAACGCGGCAACGACATACACCGGCCCGAAGTCGTACGAAACGCCGATGCTCTGCGTCGTCAGGTCGTCGAGCGCGGTACCGGACTTGTAGGTCTTGCTGAAGGCGGCCGAAACCTCGAGCGTCTTGCTCTCGTAGCCCACGCGGCCGCCGGCGTACTTGTTGCCGATGGCGCCTTCACCCGCGGCGACCATGAAGTGGCCCGAGAAGCCGCCGACCACGGGCGTCCAGTACCCGATGGTGTTGCTGGCGCGGACCCCGGTGCTCGAGCCACCCAGGCTGAGGAAGCTGCCGCGGAGGTTGGCCGTGGTGGCCACGCCCACATAGGCCCAGAGGTCGTAGTTGCTCCAGTTCAGGTAGCTGGGAACCTGGTCGCGGCCGATGCGCAGCTCGCCCAGGGAACCGGTCAGGCTGACGGTGGAACGGCGCTGGAAGTTGAAGCCTCCGGCGTTGCCGTCATCGACATCGAGCGCGCCTTCCAGCCAGAAACCGGCCTTCAAGCCACCGCCCAGTTCTTCCACACCGCGAAAGCCAAGCCGGCTGGTGCTCGCCTGGCCGCTGCTCAGGCTCTTCAGCGAACCCGCAGATCCGTTCTTGATGTGGGTGGCGGCCACGTCGACGATGCCGAATATCGTGACCTGCGACTGCGCCGAAGCGGCGCTGGCCAAGGCCGTCAGCATCACGGCGCCGAGGAGGGATTTTTGCGGGTTCATGGTTCGGGTCTCCGTCATTTTTAGAGTGGCTGCTTCGCTGGATCACCAAGCCGGACGGCGCCGGAGAATTCGGGGCCGTCGTGACATGCTCCAGCTTTCGCAGTCGTTGGCAGGTGCGCGAAGGTAGTGGCCTCGGGTTCCAATTGCAAATATCTGAAACTCGCGAACACCATACTTTTCTCATATGGATCTGCGCCAGCTGCGCTACTTCACCGCCGTCGCCGAGACCGGGCACATGACCCGTGCCGCCGAGCGCCTGGGCATGCAGCAGCCGCCGCTGAGCCAGCAGATCCGTGCGCTGGAGCAGCACCTGGGCGTGGCCCTGTTCGTGCGCCACCCCAAGGGCGTTCGGCTGACAGCGGCTGGCACGATGCTGCAGGGCGAAGCGCAACGTATCCTGGGCAGTGTCGCGGCGCTCGAAGAGCGCATGGCGCGCGTGGCCCGCGGGCTGCTCGGCGTACTGTCGGTCGGCTTCACCAGTTCGGCGGCCGCTCATGCCTTCACGCCCCGCGTGCTGCGCGCCTGCCGCCATGAGTACCCGGACATCGCCCTGCGCATCACCGAGAACAACGCCGCCGAACTCATCGAGGCGCTCGACAGTGGGGTGCTGCACTGCGCCTTCCTGCGCGTGCCGGTGGCTCGGCCGGAGGGCCTCAGCTTCGACACGCTGCTGGAAGAGCCCGTCGTGCTGGCGCTGCCCCTGGGCCACGCGCTGGCCGAAGCCTACGGCCCGCAGGACACCGTGCCCTGGAGAGCGTTGCAAGGGCAGCGCCTGATCCTGGTGCGGCGTCCGGGTGCACCCGGCATCTACGCCAACCTGCTGCATCTGCTGGAACGGCAGGGCGTGAGTTTCAAGGTGCAGGCCGAGGTCGACCGCATGATGACGAACATCAACCTGGTGGCGGCTGGCGAGGGCATCTCGGTGGTGCCGGCGTCGATGCAGGGCGTGCACGCCCATTCCGTGACCTACCGCCCGCTGCCGCCCGACACCGGCTTGCAGGCGCCCATCACGCTGGCCTACCGCAAAGACGACCTCGACGCCGTCACGACCATCCTGCTCGACCTGGCGCGCCGTCTGGCCCGCGACGGAGCCTGGGCTGAAAGCGGCGGCGCCGCGCCGAGCGCTTGAATCCCATCCTGGCACCCCGGCATCGCCGGCAACTGCTGGCCAGCTGGCTGAGTCTCTGCGCCGGCCGTGCACTCGCCCAGTGGCCCACGGCCGGCGGGCGCAGCCTGCGCCTGACCGTGGCCTACCCGCCCGGCGGCACCAGCGACGACACGGCGCGTGAACTGGCACGGCGGCTCGAAGCCCGGCTGGGCCTGCGCGTGATCGTCGATCACAAGCCCGGCGCCGGCGGTGCGGTGGCCATGGAGGCCTTGTCGCGCACCCGCGCCGATGATGCCGAGCTGTGCTTCTCGGCGATCACGCCCTTGCTG
>JANMMD010000371.1:0-2653 GCA_031372905.1 Betaproteobacteria bacterium | reverse complement strand
CCTGGCCCTGCCGCTGATCGGCACGCTGGACAGCGAACGCACGCAGATCGTGATGGAAAGCCTGCTCGAAGCCATCGTCGAGAAGGAAGCCACCGTCGCCATCCTGGACATCACGGGCGTGCCGACCGTCGACACGCTGGTGGCCCAGCACCTGATGAAGACGGTGGCGGCGGCCCGGCTGATGGGCGCCGAGTGCATCATCAGCGGCATCCGCCCGCAGATCGCGCAGACCATCGTGCATTTGGGCGTCAACCTCGAAGGCGTGATCACCAAGGCGACGCTGGCCGGAGCGCTGCAAACAGCCCTGCGCAAGACCGGGCAGAGCGTACAGAGCGCCGAACCGGCCAAGGCCGGCAGCTGAAGGCCGCAGCTGGTGGACCACATCCCCATCCTCAAGGTCGACAACTTCCTGCTCGTCACGATCCAGGTCGAATTGCACGACGACCTCGCGATGAGCCTGCAGGACGACCTGACGCAGAAGCTGCTGAAGACCAACTCGCATGGCGTGCTGATCGACATCTCGGCGCTGGAGATTGTCGATTCGTACATCGGCCGCATGCTGTCGCAGATCTCGGCCATCGTCGGCATCATGGACGCCACCATGGTGCTGGTGGGCATGCGGCCGGCCGTGGCCATCACGCTGGTCGAACTCGGCATGACCATCCCCAGCGTGCGAACGGCGCTCAACGTCGACAAGGGCCTGGCCCTGCTGCGGCGTTCGGTGGACGAACGCGGAAGGACCGGCGCCGCTTCATGACAGGGCCCGTCGTGGTCGAGATCCGCTCGCCCGAACAAGTCACCACCGCCCGCAAGGTGGTGCAGGCGCGTGCGGTGGCGATCGGTTTGTCGACCCTGGAAATGACCAAGTTCGTGACGGCAGCCAGCGAGCTTGCGCGCAACGCGCTGGTGCATGGCGGCGGCGGCAAGATGACGATGCTGGACATTCAACGTGACGGCAAGCCCGGCCTGCAACTCGACTTCGAGGACGAGGGGCCTGGCATCGCCGACGTGACGCTGGCGCTGCGTGACGGCTTCAGCACCGGCAAGAGCCTGGGTCTGGGCCTGGGCGGCGCGCAGCGCCTGGTGCAGCACTTCGAGATCGTGTCCAGCCGTCCCGGCGCGGGCACCCACGTTCGGATCGCACAGTGGAAACGACGGTAAGCATCGACGACCCGACCCGCATCGCCGAGGTGCGACGCGCCGCGGTGCTGCTCGGGCAGACGATGGGGCTCACGCCCGAGCTGATTGCGCAGGCCTCGCTGGTGACATCCGAGCTGTGCACCAACATTTTGAAGTACGCCGAGCGCGGTGAGGTGTGGCTGAGCACCCTGACCTCCCACGGTGTGGCGTACGGGCTGGACATCGTCGCGCTGGACCGCGGCCCCGGCATCGCCAACTTCGACGCGGCGGTGAAGGACGGTTACTCCACGGGTGGCAGCCTGGGCATCGGCCTGGGTACGATGCGCCGTGCCGCTGCGCTGTTCGACATCTACACCGCGCCCGGCCTCGGCACGGCCGTGATGGTGCGCCTGCACGAGAAGAAGGCGGCCGTGCCGGCCGACGACGCTTTCGCTGTGGCCAGCCGGATGACCCCGATACGCGGCGAGAACGTGTCCGGCGACAACTGGTCGTGCCTGCGCTTCGAGCAGTCGATGGCGGTGGCCATCGTCGACGGCCTGGGTCACGGCCCAAAGGCGGCCGAAGCCGCCCACGCGGCCATCGAAGCCTTCCACCAGAGCGTGCGCGAGGTGGGGCCGGCGCTGGCCATTGAACTCGCCCATCAGTCGCTGCGGTCGACGCGCGGCGCGGTGATGGCGGTGGCCAGCATCGACGCGCAGGCGGGCACCCTGCGCTTTGCCGGGCTCGGCAACATCAGCGCGGTGCTCCATGCCCCAGCAGGAACCGCGCGCCTAGCTTCGACCGACGGCACCGTGGGCTACGGGGCGCGCAAGGCGCGCGAGTCTTCGGCAGACTGGACGCCACGCTCGACCCTGATCATGAACACCGACGGTCTGAGCTCCCGTTGGAACCTGGCCAAGCATCCGGGACTGCTGTCTCGCCATCCGGTGCTGATTGCCGCGGTGCTGCACCGCGAGTTCGCACGCAACACCGACGACGCGACCGTCGTCGTCATCCAGGGCCGCTGATGCAGTACGTCGTCTTGACCGTGAAGATCCAAAGCGATCAGAGCCTGGTGGCGCTGCGTCACCGCTGTCGCCAGGTCTGCGAGGTGTTCGGGTTCGAGGGACTGCCCCGCACGCGGCTGACGACGGCGCTTTCCGAGATCGGCCGCAATGCGCTGCAGTACGCCGGTGGTGCCACGGTGAGTTTTCAGGTCGGTGATTCGTCCACGCACCCTGGCGCGCAGTGCTTAGTCGTCCGGGTGGCCGACAAGGGCCCCGGGGTGCCGGCCGCGGTCTGGGCCGACGGCAAGATCCACCCCAGCCGCCGCGCCGGCGGCGTGCATGGCAGCTACCGCCTGGTGGACGCCTTCTCGATCGAGGTCCAAGCCCGCGAAGGTTCGACCGTGGCCATGGAAATGCTGCTGCCCCGCAGTGCGCCCAGGCTGTCTGCCGCCGACATCAGCCAGCGCATCGACGCGCTGTTTCAGCGCCAGCCGCAAAGCCCGCATGAGGAACTGGAGCAGCAGAAC
>JANMMD010000369.1:0-1709 GCA_031372905.1 Betaproteobacteria bacterium | reverse complement strand
GCCCGCCGGGCTGGAATTGCTGGCCACGCACGAGCCTGCGGCCTTGCGCCTGCAGCTGCCCGCGGGCAGCCAGGTGCTCGTGTCGGCCTGGCCGGTGTTCAGCCTGTGGCAGGCGCACCAGAGCACGTCTGCTGACCGCTTCGCCGCCGTGCGGGTGGCGCTGGCCGAAGGCCGCGGCGAACAAGGCCTGGTCACGCGCAGCGGCTGGGTGCCGCAGTTGTTGCTCCTGTCCGCGGCCGAGGCGCGTTTCACGGCCGCGCTGCTGGCGGGCCGGAACCTCGAACAAACCTTGACCGAGGCCCTGCTAGAAAGCGGCGCCGCGTTCGACTTCGAAGCCTGGCTCATCGCCGCGTTGCAAGCGCAGCGCCTCGTCGCGGTGAGCACCGACCCACACGAGGAGGCCCGACGATGAACACCACCCCGCCCACCCTGGCAACCAGCCTTCCTTCCGGCAAGGTTCGCGGCGGCGTTCGTGGCGGCCTGCGCGGCGCGCTGGCGCTGGCGCGGCAGGCCATCGCGGCCTTGGAGCAACTGCAGCCGCTGGCCTTGCTGGCGGCGCGTCTGTACGTGGCGCAAGTTTTCTTTGCCGCCGGCCTGACCAAGCTGCGCGACTGGCCCACGACGCTGGCGCTCTTCGAAAACGAATACGCCGTGCCGCTGCTGCCCACCGGGCTGGCCGCGGTGCTGGGCACGGCCGGTGAACTCGTGCTGCCGGTCTTGCTGGCCCTGGGCCTGGCCGGGCGCCTTGCCGCGGCGGGCTTGTCGGTGGTGAACATCGTGGCCGTCATCAGCCTGGCCGAAATCGCACCGGCCGCCTTGACGCAGCATCAGCTCTGGGGCGCGTTGCTGGCCGTGCTGCTGCTGTGGGGGCCGGGGCGCTGGTCGCTGGACGCACTGTGGCTGCGCCGCTGGGCCTGAACTGGAGTCTGCTTGAACATCAAGAAAATCCTGTTGCTGCTGGTGCTCCTGGGCGCCGCGCTGGCTTTCTTTGCGCTGGGGCTCGACCGCTACTTCAGCCTGGAGGCGGCCAAGGCCGCGCAGGCCGAGATCACGCAGTTGCAGGCCACCCGGCCCTGGCTGGTGCTGGGCAGCTACTTCGCGGTCTACGTGGCGGTGGCGGCCCTGTCGCTGCCGGGCGCCTTGATCCTGACGCTGCTGGCCGGTGCCCTCTTCGGGCTCTGGGCGGGCACGCTCATCGTGAGCTTCGCTTCCAGCCTGGGCGCCTTGCTCGCCATGCTGTCGGCGCGTTATGTGCTGCGCGACAGCGTGAAGGCGCGCTTCGGTGCGCGCCTGGCCGACATCGACAAGGGCATCGCACGCGAAGGCGCGCTCTACCTCTTCACGCTGCGCCTCGTGCCGGTGTTCCCGTTTTTCGTCGTCAACCTGCTGATGGGCCTGACGGCCATTCCGGCGGCCGCGTTCTACGGGGTCAGCCAGCTCGGCATGCTGGCCGGCACGCTGGTCTTCGTGAATGCGGGCACGCAGCTGGCGCAGATCAACTCGCTGCAGGGCATCTTGTCGCCGGGGCTCATCACCAGCTTCGTGCTGCTGGGCGTGTTTCCGCTGCTCGCGAAGAAGATCGTCGTCACCGTGAAGGCACGCCGCGTCTACGCCGCGTGGGCGCACAAGAAGCCGAAGCGCTACGACCGCAACATGGTCGTCATCGGCGCTGGCGCCGCGGGCCTGGTCACGGCCTACATCGCGGCGGC
>JANMMD010000234.1:0-6052 GCA_031372905.1 Betaproteobacteria bacterium | reverse complement strand
GGCCGGCTGCTGGCTGCGGCGGGGTTCGTGCTGCTCGCCTTTGCGCTGCTGGCCGCGCGCCTGGTCTACCTGCAGGTCATCCGCCACGACGAGCTGGCCACGCAGGCCGAGGCCAACCGCATTGCCGTGGTGCCCATCGTGCCCAACCGTGGCTTGATCGTCGATTGCAACGGCGTGGTGCTGGCCACCAACTACTCGGCCTACACGCTGGAGATCTCGCCACAACGAGGCCGCCAGGCGGCCGCGGAACTCGATGCGCTGATGGACGAGCTGGCCGCGGTCGTCACCATCGAGCCGAAGGACCGCCGCCGCTTCAAGCGCCTGCAGGAAGAGATGAAGGGCGCCGAGTCGCTGCCGATACGCACCAAGCTCAGCGACGAAGAAGTGGCGCGCTTCATGGCGCAGCGTTTCCGCTTTCCTGGCGTCGAGGTGAAGGCCCGCCTCTTCCGCAACTACCCGCTGGGCGAGACGGGCAGCCATGTGCTGGGCTACATCGGCCGCATCAACCAGGCCGAGAAGAAGGCCATGGAGGACTGGGAAGAAGAGGACCAGGGCAACTACAAGGGCACCGAGTACATCGGCAAGCTGGGCCTGGAGCAGAGCTACGAGAAGCTGTTGCACGGCATCGCGGGTTTCGAGGAAGTGGAAACCAGCGCCGGCGGCCGCGCCGTGCGGCGGCTGAAGAGCCACCCGCCCACGCCCGGCGACAAGCTCGTGCTCAGCATCGACATCAGGTTGCAGGCGCTGGTGGAAGAGCTCTTCGGCAGCCGGCGCGGCGCGCTGGTGGCGATGGACCCGCGAACGGGTGAGATTCTCGCCTTCGTCAGCAAGCCCACCTTCGACCCCAACCTCTTTGTCGATGGCATCGACGTCGAGAGCTGGCGCGAGCTCAACGAAAGCATCGACAAGCCGCTGCTGAACCGCGCCTTGCGTGGCACCTATCCGCCTGGCAGCACCTTCAAGCCCTTCATGGCGATGGCGGCGCTGAACACCGGCAAGCGCAGCGCGAGCGCGATCATTCAGGACAACGGCACCTTCCAGTTCGGCAACCACACCTTCCGCAGCCACGGCGACAAGGGCGTGGGGCCGGTGGACATGCACCGCAGCATCGTCAAGAGCAGCAACGTCTACTACTACTCGCTGGCCAACGAGATGGGCGTGGACCTGATGCACGAGCAGTTGCAGCCCTTCGGCTTCGGCGTGAAGACCGGCATCGACATCGAGAACGAGGTCACCGGCGTGCTGCCGTCCACCGCTTGGAAGAAGCGGTACTACAAGAAGCCCGAACAGCAGCGCTGGTATGCCGGCGAGACCATCTCTTTGGGCATCGGCCAGGGCTACAACAACTTCACGATGCTGCAACTGGCCAGCGCCACCGCCACGCTGGTGAGCGGCGGCCAGCGCTTCCAGCCGCGCCTCGTGCGTGAGGTGGAGAACGTGCTCACCAGCGAGCGCAAAAGGGTGGCCGGCGAGGCCTTGTCGCCGTTGCCGCTGCAGCCCGACCACGTGGCGTTGATCCGCCGTGCGCTGCAAGGCGTGACAACCGAGGGCACCTCCACGCGCAGCTTTCTGGGCGCGCCCTACGCCAGCGGCGGCAAGACCGGCACCGCGCAAGCCGTGGGCGTGAAGGCCAACGAGAAATACAACGCCTCGAAGCTGGAGGAACACAAGCGCGACCACGCGCTTTACATGGCTGCGGCGCCCATCGACAACCCGACCGTGGCGCTGGCCGTGGTGGTGGAAAACGCCGGCTTCGGCGGCGACAGCGCGGCGCCCATCGCGCGGCGGGTGTTCGACTATTTGCTGCTCGGCCTCTACCCCAGCGAAGAAGACATGGCCGGCGTGCGTGAGGGCCGCGTGCTCACGCCGATAGGCACGCCGCGACGCGCCGCCGACATGCCGCTGCCGGGTCAGGCCGCGCTGCCGCCGGTGGCCGCGGCGTCGGCGCCTGCGGCGCCCGTGCCCGCCGCCGCGGCCACCGCACCGCAGCGTGTGGCCACGGCATTGGCAGCCGTGCCCCGGCCGCGATGAACGCCGTCTTCGAACGCGCCTCGCCCTGGTTGATGCTGCGCCGCGTTTTCGGCGGCTTCGACGGCCCGCTTTTCGCCGCCGTGCTGCTGCTGGCGAGCATCGGGCTGGTGGCGATGTACTCGGCGGGCTACGACCACGGCACGCGCTTCGTCGACCACGGCCGCAACATGCTGGTGGCACTGGGGGTGTTGTTCATGGTCTCGCAGGTGCCGCCGCAGAAGCTGCAGAAGCTGGCCGTGCCTTTGTACGTGGCCGGGCTGGCGCTGCTGGTGGCCACGGCGCTGTTCGGCATCACGCGCAAAGGCGCCGAGCGTTGGCTGAACATCGGCTTCATGGTCATCCAGCCCAGCGAGATCATGAAGATCGCGATGCCGCTGATGATGGCGTGGTGGTTCCAGAAGCGCGAAGGCCAGCTCGGCGTGCCCGATTTCGTCATCGCCTTCCTGCTGTTGATGGTGCCGGTGGGCATCGTCATGAAGCAGCCCGACCTGGGCACCTCGCTGCTCATCCTGGCCAGCGGCATCTACGTGATCTTCTTCGCCGGCCTGAGCTGGAAGCTGGTGATCCCGGCGCTGGCGCTGGTGGCCATCGGCCTGCTGGCCATCGTGCTGACCGGCGACACCATCTGCCAGCCTGGCGTGGAATGGCCGGTGCTGCGCGAGTACCAGCGCAACCGCATCTGCACCCTGCTCGACCCCACGCGCGACCCGCTGGGCAAGGGCTTCCACATCATCCAGGGGATGATTGCCATCGGCTCGGGCGGGCTGGGCGGCAAGGGCTTCATGCAGGGCACGCAGACGCACCTGGAATTCATCCCCGAGCGCACCACCGATTTCATCTTCGCCGCGTTCAGCGAAGAGTTCGGCCTCGCGGGCGTTTTGCTGCTGCTGGTGGCTTTTACCTTCCTGATCTTCCGCGGCTTGATGATCGCCGCCGAGGCCCCCACTGTCTTCACCCGGCTGCTGGCCGGCGCGGTGACGCTGAGCTTCTTCACCTATGCCTTCGTCAACATGGGCATGGTCAGCGGCATCCTGCCCGTGGTGGGGGTGCCGCTGCCCTTCGTCAGCTACGGTGGCACCGCGATGGTGTCGCTGGGCCTGGGCCTCGGCATCCTGATGTCGATCTCACGCAGCCGCAGGCTGATGCAGTCATGACGCCGTGGCTTCGCGCACGGCGCCGGCCAGCGGAAAGCGCACCGTGAACAGCGTGCCTGGCGTGCTGCCGGGCGCGCCGCCCAGGCTGGGCCGGGGCCGCGCATCGGCCACCGTGATGTCGGCGCCGTGGCGTTGTGCCACCTCGGCCACGATGGCCAGGCCGAGGCCGCTGCCGTCCACCTGCGTGCCCAAAGCGCGGTAGAAAGGCCGGAAGACGGCCTCACGCTCGCCCGGCGCGATGCCCGGGCCGGTGTCCTCCACCTGCAGCAGCACGACCTGGCCAAAGGGGTCGGTGATCACGCGCGCCGTCACCGTGCCGCCCTGCGGCGTGTACTGCAGCGCGTTGTCGACGAGGTTGCGCACCATCTCGCTCAGCAACACCGGTTCTGCACGCAAGCGCGTGGCGGCGGCGCCCGGGCCCTCGGTGCTGCCGGGGCCTTCGTAACCGAGGTCGATACGGCGTTCGATGGCACGCGGCACGAAGTCGCGCACGACTGTGCGGGTCACCGCCGCCAGGTCCACGGTTTGGTGGCGTGCGGCCTGGCCACTGTCTTCGGCGCGTGCCATCGCCAACAGCTGGTTCACCATGTGCGCGGCGCGCTGCGTGGAGAGCGCAATCTGGCGCAGCGTGTGTTTCATCGACGCCGGGTCGCCACCGCCGCTGTCGATCTCGCGCGCGGCGAGTTCGGCCTGCATGCGCAAGCCGGCCAGCGGGGTTTTCAACTGGTGCGCCGCATCGGCGAGGAAGTGGCGCTGCGTCGCGATGCTCTTGTCCAGGCGCTGCAACAGGTCGTTGATGGCATGCACCAGCGGCGCCACCTCGTCGGGCACGTCGCCTTCGGGGATGGCCGACAGATCGGTGCTTTCGCGCTTGCGGATGCGCTGTTGCAGCTCTGCCAGCGGGCGGATGCCGCGGGTCAGCGCAAACCACACCAGCAGCACCGCCAGCGGCAGGATGATGAACTGCGGCAGGATCACGCCCTTGATGATCTCGGTGGCCAGCTGGCTGCGTTTGCCCATGGTTTCGGCCACCTGCACCAGCGCTTCGCTGCGCGTGTCGCCGGGCGCCGGGGGCAGCCAGAAATACGCCACGCGCACCGGTTCGTCGCCGATGCTGTCGTCGCGAAAGCGCACACCGCCTTCGGGCGCCGGTGTCAGCTCTTCGCCCGGCACCGCCAGGCTGGGTTCGCCAGCCAGCAGTTCGCCGCGCCGGCCCAGCACCTGGTAGTAGCTGCGGTCGTCGTCCTCGTCGCGCTTCAGCGTCGCGGCGGCGCGTTCCAGCTCGGCGCGCACGCTGCCCACGGGCAAGTCGGCCGTGGAGGTCTGCACCGTGGCCTGGCGCGCCAGGGCGCGCACCACGTCGGCCAGTTCACGGTCGTAGGGGCGGGCGGCGATGGCCTGGGCCACCACCCATGTCAAACCCAGGCTCATCGGCCACAAGAGCAGCAAGGGCGCCAGCATCCAGTCGAGGATTTCGCCGAACAGCGAACGCCGTTCCTGCACGGGCCGCACCGGTGCCAGCACGCGCGGCGATCAGCGGAACGCCGCGCCACCGGCGTCGCCGGGCCGCAGGCGCTTCGAGGGAGGGTGCATCACGCCGCGATCTTTTCCAGGCAATAACCCAGGCCGCGCACGGTGGCGATGCGCACCGGCCCTTGCTCGATCTTCTTGCGCAGGCGGTGGATGTAGACCTCGATGGCGTTGTTGCTCACCTCGTCGCCCCATTCACACAAGCGCTCCACGAGCTGGTCCTTGCTCACCAGGCGGCCGGCGCGCTGCAGCAACACTTCCAGCAGACTGAGTTCACGCGCGCTCAGTTCCACCATCTGGTCGTTCAGGTAGGCCACGCGGCCGGTGGCGTCGAAAGTCAGCGGCCCGTGTTTCAGCACGCTGCTCGCGGTGCCCAGACCGCGGCGCGTCAATGCCCGCACGCGCGCTTCCAGCTCTTGCAGCGAAAACGGCTTGGCCATGTAGTCGTCGGCGCCCAGGTCCAGGCCCTTGACGCGCTGCTCCACGCTGTCGGCCGCGGTGAGGATGAGTACCGGCACGCTGCTGCCACGCGCGCGCATCTTGCGCAGCACTTCGAAGCCGTGCATCTTCGGCAGGCCGAGATCGAGGATGACGAGATCGAATTCGTGGCCCGCGATGGCCGCATCGGCCTCGCTGCCGGTGCCCACCTGATCGACCGCGTAGCCACCGGCACGCAGCGAGCGAAGCAGGCCGTCGGCCAGCACCTGGTCGTCTTCGGCAATGAGGATGCGCATCTGGGTGTCTCCTGCGGCGGAATTCTATGGAGCCGCCCGGACCGCACCCCCGCCCGGGTGGCCCGATGGAGTTACCTCGAAAGGACTGTACGCATATCCAGCTTTGTCGGCATAATCGCGCCCAACGAAGGAGAACCCCATGGACGCACCCGTGAAAGCACTCAACACCGAAAAGGCCAAGGCCCTGCAGGCCGCGCTGGCCCAGATAGAAAAGCAGTTCGGCAAGGGCTCGATCATGCGCCTGGGCGAAGGCGAGGTCATCGAGGACATCCAGGTCGTCTCCACGGGCAGCCTCGGTCTCGACATCGCCTTGGGTGTCGGCGGCCTGCCGCGCGGCCGCGTCGTCGAGATCTACGGCCCTGAAAGCTCGGGCAAGACCACGCTCACGCTGCAGGTCATCGCCGAGATGCAGAAGATCGGCGGCACCTGCGCCTTCATCGACGCCGAGCATGCCCTCGACATCCAGTACGCGCAGAAGCTGGGCGTCAACCTGCAAGACCTGCTGATCAGCCAGCCCGACACGGGCGAGCAGGCGCTGGAAATCGTCGACGCCCTGGTGCGCAGCGGCAGCATCGACCTCATCGTCATCGACTCGGTGGCCGC
>JANMMD010000348.1:0-9777 GCA_031372905.1 Betaproteobacteria bacterium | reverse complement strand
GCTGACGGGCGCTGCGGTGCTGGGCTCGGGCGTGCAGGCCACGGGAATGTGGCCCTCGCCCGCGAGCAGGCCGCTGGTCGGGTCCAGGCCTATCCAGCCGGCGCCGGGCAGAAAGACCTCGCACCAGGCGTGCAGGTCGGTGAAGTCGACCTCGGCGCCCGAGGGCCCATCGAGGGACTTGACATCCGGCTTCAGCTGGATAAGGTAGCCCGAGACAAAACGCGCCGCCAGGCCCAGGTGGCGCAGCGTCTGCACCAGCAGCCAGCCGGTGTCGCGGCAGGAACCGCTGCCGTTGGTCAGCGTGACCTCGGGCGTCTGCACGCCCGGCTCCATGCGGATGAGGTAGCTGATCTCCTTCTGCAGCCGCTGGTTGATGCCGACCAGAAAGTCGATGGTGCGCTGCTCTTGCAGCGAAACGCTCTCCACAAACGCCTTGAACTTGGGCGTGAGCTCGTCCTTGGCCAGATAGGGCAGCAGGTCGCGCGCCGCTTCCGGCGTGTAGGTGAAGGGGAAGTTCTCGGCCTCGGGTTCGAGAAAGAAGTCGAAGGGGTTCAGCACCGACATCTCGGCCACCAGATCGACGGTGACCTTGAACTCGCGCGTCTCCTCCGGGAACACCAGCCGCGCCAGGTGGTTGGCGAAGGGGTCCTGCATCCAGTTGATGAAGTGCTGCACCGGCTCGACGCGCAACGAATAGCTCAGGATGCGCGTGCGGCAATGCGGGGCCGGGCGCAGCCGCACCACCTGGGGGCCCAGCGCGACGCGGCGGTCGTAGCGGTAGTGCGTGACGTGATTCAGCGCGACATGGATGGACACGGTCGTTCAGCTCCTGGGCCGGGGGAACGGGGAAACGGGGAAACAGGCAGGTCCGGCCTGTGGTTCTTGTTGCAAGCGGCGGGCCACCTGGCGTCGAGCAGCCCCAACAGCGCGCTTCATGGGTGGCTGGATGGGGCTTGGGGTGGTGAAGGATGCTGCACCGGCAAAGCATGATGCCAGTAACGCCTGGACACCTGCCTTTCGCACGACGCGGCGCCGTCGGCCGCCCGTGTGTAGGCACCGCAGGCATCGCTGCGTACCACAGCGATGCCGCGTGCCGTGTAGCGCGCCAGCACCTCGGGCGCCGGGTGCCCGTAGCGGCTGCGGTAGGCCGCCTGCACCACGGCCACGCCCGGCTGCACCGCATCGATGAAGGCCGGTGTCGATGAGGTCTTGCTGCCGTGGTGGGGCACGAGCAGCAGCTCGGCCTTCAGCGCTGCGCCTGCCCGCGCCACCAGCGCGGCCTCTTGCAGGGCTTCGATGTCGCCGGTGACCAGCACGCTGCCTGGCGCGGCCTGCGAACCCTGCACGCGCAGCACACAGCTGATGGCATTCGGCCTGGGTGGCCGCGTCGAAGCCTGGGTCAGTTCCTCCGCGAGCGGATGCAGCACCTCGAAGCTGACGCCGTCCCACTGCCAGCGCTGTCCGGCGCGGCACGGCGTGTGCGACGTGCCCCGCGCGGCGGCGTCGGCGCGCAGCGGGTGCGCCTCCTCCAGCGATGAAGACATCGCCGCCACCGGCAGGCCGGCCAGCAGCGCGGCAGCGCCGCCGACGTGGTCGGTGTCGCGGTGGCTCAGCATCAGGAGGTCGATGCGGCGCTCGCCGCGGGCGCGCAACAGCGGCAGCAGCACGCGGCTGCCGGCATCGGCCTCGGGGGTATAGGCCGGGCCGCTGTCGTAGACCAGTAGGTGGTGCTGCGTGCGCACCAGCACGGCGGTGCCCTGGCCGACGTCGGCGGCCACCACTTCGAACTGCCCAGGGCCAGGGCGTGGCACTGGCGGCCAGAGCAGTGGCAACAACAGGGGCAGCGCCAGCCAGCGCAAGCGCGGCGGCAAGGGCAGCACCGCCAGCGCCCCGGCCAGCAGGCCGCAGGCCACGGCCCAGGGGGGCGCCACCGCGCTCTGCCAGACGGCCAGCGGCACTTCAGCCAGCACCTGCAGGGCGGCCATCAGACCCTGCACCAGCAGCGCCGCCGCGGACCACAGCGGGGGCAGCAACACCCCGGCCATGGCCAACGGCACGATGAGCAGCGTGACCAGCGGAATGGCCACCAGGTTGGCGACAAAGCCAATCAAGGAGAGCTGCTGGAAGAACACCAGCGTCAGCGGCGCCAGCCCCGCCGTGGCCACAGCCTGTGTGCGCAAGCCGTTCTTGATCGCGGCCCAGGCACGCTGCGGCCATGTCAGCACCGCGCCCGCTTCGTCTTCATCCCACGCACCTTGCACCGGCTCTGAAGCCACGAGCAGCGCCACCGCCACGAAACTGAGCCAGAACCCGGGTTGCAGCAGGGCCCAGGGGTCGGCCAACACGACGACAAACGCTGCGGCCAGCAGCACCGCGTGCAGCGGCCAGCGCCAGCCGACGCTGCGCAGCAGCACCACCACGGCGATCATGCCCACCGTGCGCTGCGCCGGCACGCCCAAGCCCGCCAGCAGCGCATAGGCCGCCGCAAACATCAAGCCACCCCAGCGCGCCGCCAGCGGCGCCGGCAGGCGCAAAGGCAGCGTGGCATGGCGGCGCCACAGCCAGCCCACCACGCCGCCGGCCAGCCACGCAAACATCGTGACGTGCAGGCCGGATATCGACATCAGATGGGCCACGCCAGTGGTGCGGAAGACCTGCCAGTCGTCGGATTCGATGGCGGCCTGGTCGCCGATGAGCAGCGCCGCCAGCACGCCCGAAGCGGCGCCTTCGCCCACCTGCCGTTGCAGCGCATCGCGCAGCGCCTGGCGCGCCCTCTCCACCGGCGCGCCCGCTGCATCGGCCAGCTTCTGCGGCGGTGCCTCGGGCCGGGCCCGCACCGTGCCGCTGGCGCCCAGGCCCTGCTCGAACATCCACAGCTCGAGGTCGAAGCCGTGCGGGTTGGCGCTGCCGTGGGGCTGGCGCAGGCGCACCGTGAACTGCCAGCGCTGGCCCGCGCGCACGGGCTCGGCAGGGCCTGCGAGCAGGCCGTCGTCGGCGATGTCGCGGTACCAGCCCAGCGACAGCCGCGCCGGCACGCGCGCCGGCGCGCCACCCAGCGTGGCGCCTTCGGTCTCGAAGACAAAGCGCGTGCCCTGCACGCCGTGGCGCGGCAGGCCGGCGACGATGCCGGTGATGCGCAGGTCCATGCCTTCGAGGGCGGGCGCCAGGCGGTCTTGCAACTTCAGCTGCGCGCGCCAGCTGGTGCTGGTGAAGGCGAGCGTGGCCGCCGCGATGAACACCAGCACCGCCGCCGGCCCTTCACGCCGCCAGCGGCCCGTCACCGCCAGCAACGACAGGGCCACCAGCGCGGCCCCGGCCAGGGGTGCGCGGGCGGGCAACTCGGCTAGCTGCAACTGCAGCAGCACGCCGCCCAGCCAGCCCAGCGCGAAGCCGGCGGCGCGCCCCGCAGTGCCCGCTCCGGACCGCGTTCCCGACCCCGTTCCCGCCATGGCGCCGCAGTGTAGGATGCGCCGCCTTTCGAAGGAGCACCCCATGAGCAGCACCGCCAGCACCACCATCGCCGAACGCCTGCAGGCGCTGGACATCACGCTGCCACCGGTGGCCGTGCCCGCCGCGGCCTACGTGCCCTACGTGCGCACCGGCAACCTGGTCTTCATTTCCGGCCATATCGCCAAGCGCGAAGGCAAGGCCTGGGTGGGCCAGCTAGGCACGAACATGGACACCGAGACCGGCAAGGCCGCTGCCCGCGCCATCGCCATCGACCTGATGGGCACGCTGCAGGCCGCCGTCGGCGACCTGGCGAAAGTGCAGCGCATCGTGAAGGTGTTGAGCCTGGTGAACAGCGCGCCCACCTACACCGAACACCACCTCGTCACCAACGGCTGCAGCGAACTGCTCGGCGCCGTCTTCGGCCCCGAGGTCGGCGCGCATGCGCGCAGTGCCTTCGGCGTGGCGCAGCTGCCGCAGGGCGCTTGCGTGGAGATCGAGCTGATCGCCGAAGTGACTTGACGATGGCGGCGCACGGTTCGGGTTCGCGAGGCGGTATCTCGGCGCGCATCTGGTGCGCGCTGGCCGTGCTGCTGTCGCTGGCCGCGGTGGGCGCGGCGCTCTACACGCAGCACGTCTGGGACATGCAACCCTGCCCGTGGTGCGTGCTGCAACGCATCGTCTTCCTGGCCATCGCGCTGGTGGCGCTGCCTGGCGTCTTCATTCGCGGCGCCTGGGCACGCTGGTCCATCGGCAGCACCGTCGCGCTCTTGGCAACAGGCGGTGTCGCCGCGGCGCTGTGGCAGCACTTCGTCGCCGCGGCCAGCGCCTCGTGCGCGCTGACGCTGGCCGACCGCTGGATACGCAACTCGGGCCTGGACGAACTGGCGCCGCAGGTCTTTGCCGCCTACGCCAGCTGCGCCGACGCGAAAGTGAAGCTGCTCGGCGTGCCCTACGAGTTCTTCAGCCTGGCGCTGTTCGCGGTGCTGGGTTTCGTGGCGCTGCGCGTGCTGCGCGCCCGCCGCTGAGCACACCGCCGGGCGCGCGGCGGTTCAGGCCGCCGATCAAGCCACCACCACCTTCAGCACCTTCTGGAAGCCCGCCACCACGCGGCCCTTGCGCGCCCGTTTGCCGAGGTGGTCGGCCAGCGCTGACCACTTGAAAACCTCTTCCCTGGGCTTCTGCCCGCGGCCCAGGCCCACCACCTTGAGCGCATCGGCCAGGGTGACCACGCTGATCAGCGGCGTCTTGGCATCCACGTCCATCAGCGTCAGGCCCTTGCCGCCGCCGGGCTGCAGCTTCAGCTCGTCCAGGCCGTAGACGAGCAGCCGCCCGTCGGCTGCCAGGCAGGCCACCTGTTTGTGGCCAGCCGCCACCGTCACGGGTGGCAGCAGCTGGGCGCCATCGTCCAGCGTCAGGAAGGCCTTGCCGCCCCGGTTGCGGCCCACCATGTCGCCGGCCAGCGCCAGCAAGCCGTAGCCGCCGCTGTTGGCCAGCAGCAGCGTGGTGCTGGCCGCGCCGGCAAAGTAATGCGCGATCTGTGAACCCGCCTCCAGGTCGATGAGCGTGGTGATGGGCACGCCGTCGCCGCGCCCGCCGGGCAACAGCGCCGCGGCCACGCTGTAGACACGGCCCGTTCCCTTGGAGGCCGTGCCGAAGACCAGCAGCACATCCACCGTGCGCGCCGCGAAGGTGGCGTAGAGCCCGTCGCCCGGCTTGAAGGCCAGCGCCGTGGCATCGACCTCGTGGCCCTTGAGCGCACGCACCCAGCCCTTGGTGCTGACGACCACCGTCACCGGCTCGTCCACCACCTTCACCTCGGCCACGGCCTTCTTCTCTTCCTGCACCAGCGTGCGGCGCTCGTCGCCGTGGGCCTTGGCATCGGCCTCGATCTCCTTGATCACCGTGCGCTTCAGCGCGGTGGGGCTGCCAAGGATGTCTTCCAGCTTGCCCTGCTGCTCGCGCAGTTCCTTCAGCTCCTGCTCGATCTTGATGGCTTCCAGCCTTGCGAGCTGGCGCAGGCGGATCTCGAGGATGTCCTCCGCCTGCCGGTCGCTGAGCTTGAAGGCCGTGATCAGCGCCGGCTTGGGCTCGTCGCTGTTGCGGATGATGCGGATCACCTCGTCGATGTTCAGCAGCACCTGCTGCCGGCCCTCCAAGATGTGGATGCGGTCCAGCACCTTGCCCAGGCGGTGCCGGGTGCGGCGCTCCACCGTGCTCAGGCGGAACGCGATCCACTCGGTGAGGATCTTGCGCAGCCCCTTCTGCACCGGGCGGCCGTCCAGGCCCACCATGGTGAGGTTCATCGGCACACTGCTTTCCAGGCTGGTGTGCGCCAGCAGCGTGGTGATGAGTTCGGCCTGCTCCACGGTGCGGCTCTTGGGCTCGAAGACCAGGCGCACCGGCGCGTCCTTGCTGCTCTCGTCGCGCACGGTGTCCAGCACCGCCAGCACGGCGGCTTTCAGCTGCAGCTGCTCGGGCGCCAGCGCCTTCTTGCCGGCCTTCACCTTGGGGTTGGTGATCTCCTCGATCTCTTCCAGCACCTTCTGCGTGCTGGTCTGCGGGGGCAGTTCGGTGACGACGAGCTGCCACTGGCCGCGCGCCAGGTCTTCGATGATCCAGCGCGCGCGCACCTTCAGGCTGCCGCGGCCACTGGCGTAGGCATCGCGGATGTCGGCGGTGCTGCTGATGATCTGGCCGCCGCCGGGAAAGTCGGGCGCGGGCAACAGCGCAAACAACTCGTCGTCGCTGAGCTTCTCGTCCTTCAGCAGCGCGATGCTGGCCGCCGCCACTTCACGAAGGTTGTGGCTGGGCACCTCGGTGGCCAGGCCCACGGCAATGCCGCTGGCGCCGTTCAAGAGCACGAAGGGCAAACGCGCTGGCAGCTGCTTGGGCTCTTCGGTGCTGCCGTCGTAATTCGGCTGGAAGTTGATCGTGCCTTCGTCGATCTCGTCCAGCAGGAGCCGTGCAATCGGCGCGAGACGGGCCTCGGTGTAGCGCATGGCCGCGGCGCCGTCGCCATCGCGGCTGCCGAAGTTGCCCTGGCCGTCGATGAGCGGGTAACGCTGGCTGAAGTTCTGCGCCATGCGCACCAGCGCGTCGTAGGCCGCGGTGTCGCCATGCGGGTGGTAGCGGCCGAGCACATCGCCCACCACGCGCGCGCTCTTCACCGGCCGCGCGCCCTGCCCGGCGCCCGCGCCGGTGTAGGCCAGTCCCATGCGGAACATCGAATACAGGATGCGGCGCTGAACGGGCTTGTTGCCGTCGCAGACATCGGGCAGCGCACGGCCCTTGACGACGCTCAGGGCGTATTCGAGGTAAGCGCGCTCGGCGTAGTCGGCCAGGGCCAGGGTGTCGGCCGGGTCAGCGGGGTCGGTGGGGTCGGCAGGCGCGGAAAACAGGTCGTCGGGCATCGGACTGGCGCCGGGGCGGCGCGTCTCAGGCGGAAACGCGCATTTTCGCCCGAGTGCGTTCCGTCAACGGCCGGCCTGAGCAGGCATCAACGCTTTCCCGCGATCTCCGCGAAGAAGGCGTCGGTGCTGGGCTTGCGGCCGAGGAAGGCTTCCACCATCGCCAGCGGCGCGACTTCGCCGCCGCGCGAGAGGATCAGCTCGCGATAGCGCCTGCCCGTGGCCGGGTCCATCAGCTTGCCCTGGAAGGCCGAGAGCATGTCCAGCGCCATCACTTCCGACCACAAGTAGCCGTAGTAGCCCGCCGCGTAGCCGCCCATCAGGTGGCCGAAGGCGGCGGGGAAGAGCGTGCCCTCCACGTAGCCGAGCGGCATGCTCTTCTCCAGCGCCACCCAGGTCTCCAGCGCCGGCTTCGGGGCACCGGTGTGCAGGCGCATGTCGTAGCTGGCGTATTGCCACTGGCGGCTGTAGCGCATCGCACGGCCGAAGGTGCGCGCGCGGTCCAGCTGCTGCAGCTGCTCGGCGCCCAGGCGCGGGCACTCGGCACAGACCTCGGCAAACACCGCGAGCGTCTCGGGGCGGCGCGCCCATTCCTCGAACATCTGCGAAGGCGCTTCGACGAAGTCGCGCTTCACCGAGGTGCCGGCCTGGTCGATGTAGCGCGTGTTCGACAGCACGCCGTGCAGCACGTGGCCGAACTCGTGCAGCAGGGTCTGCAGCTCGTCGTGGTCCAGGCCCTGCGGGTTGAAGTTGGTCACCAGCACCGAGGCCGGCTTCTGGCCCGACAGGCGCGAGCCGGGCACCACCGCGAAGGCCGCCGCGTGGTTGTACTTGCCGTCGCGCGGGCTCAGGTCGAGGTAGACGCCGCCGATGAAGGCGCCCGCGCCGGGCTGCACCGGCTTGCCGGCCTTGTCGGTCGCCTCGAAGACGTCGTAGTAGCGCACGTCGGGGTGCCACACAGGCACCTTCGCCGCGACAAACTGAATGCCGTAGAGGCGCTCGGCCACCCGGATGGAAAAGGCCACGGCCTTGTCGGTGGGGAAGTAGGCGCGCAGCTTCTCCTGGTCGATGGCGTAGCGTGACCGTTTCAGGCGCTCCTGCAGGAAGGCGGTGTCCCAGCGCTGCACCTGCACCTGCGCTTGGTCCACGGGCTTGCCCGCTGTTTGGCTGAGCAGCGCCGCCTTCTCGGCGCGCAGTTCGGCCAGCTCGCGCTGTTCGCCCTGGGCCACGGCCTCGCGAACCCCCTTCAGGAAATCGTCCACGGCCTTGGGTGTCTCGGCCATGCGGCGCTTCAGCGCCAGCGTGGCGTAGTCGGGCTGGCCATGCAGCTGCGCCAGCTCAAAGCGCAGCTTCAGGCCCTTGTCCAGGCGCTCGAGGTTGGCTGCGCCGCCCTGGTTCTGGAAGGCCGTCCACACCTTGCGCCGCGCGTCTTCGTTCGTCGCATTGCTGAAGAAGGGCACCACGGTCGGGTAGTTCATGCCCAGCACGAGTTTGCCCGCCGCATCGCGCTTGCGCGCCGCCAGCCAGGCCTCGGGCAGGCCGGCGGCTTCGGCCACGGTCAGCGTCACGGTGGTCGGGTCTTCGTTGACGGCCTTCTGGAAGGCCAGGCCCAGGACATCGAGCTCGTCGCTGATGGCCTTGGCGCGCGCGCGTTTGTCGGCGGGCAAGGAGGCGCCGCTGTCCTCGAAGTTCTCCAGCAGTTCTTCACGGTAGCGGCTGTCCACGCTATCGGCCGGCTTCAAGGCCTGAACGCGCCGGAACAAAGGCACGCTCTGGAAGAGCTCGGTGGACAGTGGGCTGAGCTTCTCGACGCACTGCTGCGCGGCGTCGCGCGTGGCCTTGTCCACGGCCACATTGGCCAGCAGGTAGACGGGGTTGGAGAAGGCGCCCACGCGCTGTTGCAGCCGGTTCAGATCGGGCAGCAGGCGCGCCGGTCGCCGGTCTCTTTCAAGCGCGCGAATGGCCGCGCGGGCGCTGGCCAGTTCCTTGTCGCAGCGCTCGTTGATGGCCGTGGCATCAAGCAGCGGGATGACAGAACGGGCCGGCGCCTGGCCCCACGCCGGCAGCAGCACGGCGGCCGCGAGCAACCCCATCGCCACGCATTTCATACGTCCACCTCCACCTCATCGCCGCGCAACTCCATCAGGTCGCGCCTGGCCTGGGCTTCGCCCTTGCCCATCAGCTTGCTCAGCAGCGTACCGGTGGCGTCAAAGCCCCGCACCTGCCAGCTGACCGGCAGCAGGCGGCGTGTGTCCGGGTTCAGCGTCGTTTCCCACAGCTGCTCGGCGTTCATCTCGCCCAGGCCCTTGAAGCGGCTGATGTTCCAGCTGCCGTCCTTCGCGCCTTCCTTGCGCAGCTTGTCGAGTGCGGCTTCGAGCTCGCCTTCGTCCAGCGCATAGAGCTTGGCCGCCGGGCGCTTGCCGCGCGCCGGTGCATCGATGCGGTAGAGCGGCGGCCGCGCGATGTAGACATGGCCACGCTCCACCAGCTTCGGAAAATGGCGGAAGAAGAGCGTCAGCAGCAGCACCTGGATGTGCGAGCCGTCGACATCGGCGTCGCTCAGGATGCAGACCTTGCCGTAGCGCAGGCCGCTGAAATCGGGGTTGTCGTGGGGGCCGTGCGGGTCGACACCCACGGCCACGGCGATGTCGTGGATCTCGGTGTTGCCGAACAGGCGGTCGCGGTCCACCTCCCAGGTGTTCAGCACCTTGCCGCGCAAGGGCAGCACGGCCTGCGTCTCCTTGTTGCGGCCCATCTTGGCGCTGCCGCCGGCGCTGTCGCCCTCCACCAGAAACACCTCGTTGAAGAGCAGGTCGCGGCTTTCGCAATCGGTCAGCTTGCCCGGCAGCACGGCCACGCCGCTGCCCTTGCGCTTCTCGACCTTCTGGCTGGCGCGTTGGCGCGTCTGCGCCTGGCGGAT
>JANMMD010000295.1:0-2997 GCA_031372905.1 Betaproteobacteria bacterium | reverse complement strand
GCAGCACCCATTCGTCCCGCACCCAGCGTGGCTTGTCGCTCGTGGAATCGCTGATGGCGCTGGCGATCGCCGCCGTTGCGACAGGCGCGACCCTCCCCGGCTTTCAGCAAGTGCTCGAAAAGCGACGCCTGGAAGGCGCTGTGGCGCAGCTCCACACCGACCTTCAGCTGGCGCGCAGCGAGGCAGTGGCGCGCAACCGCAGCTTGCGCATCAGTTTCGGTGCCGATTCCAGCGGCAGCTGCTACGTCGTGCACACGGGACCAGCTGGCAGCTGCAGCTGCGACCCCAGTGGGGCGCCCGTTTGCACATCAGCTGCCGAAGCCCTGCGCAGCGTGCACTTCCCCGCTGACGGCCAGGTGCAGCTCCAGAGCAATGTGGGCTCAATGGTGCTGGACCCTGCGAAAGGCACCGTCTCGCCAACAGGCACGATGCGCGTGCTTGGCGCCCAGGGGCGCACCGTACACATGATCGTCAACGTCATGGGGCGGGCGCGCAAGTGCAGCCCGAGCAGTGCCGTGGCCGGCTACCCGGCCTGCTGACCCAGCCCCCACGTTCGCGGGGTACCCCCCACACGTGCGACAGGCGGCAGCCCGCACAGGACGACCGGTCGCTGCTGCATTCGAACGTCGCCGCACACTCCTTCCATGATCCAGCTGCCCGCCCTCTATGAACGCCGGGAATGGTCAGGCTTCACGCTCATCGAGTTGATGATCGCAGTGGCAATCCTGGCCATCCTGACCGCAGTCGCCCTGCCGGCGTACCAAAGTTCTGTGCAGAAGGGTCGGCGCGCCGACGCGATGGCGGCAATCGCCAGCATCCAGCAGGCGCAGGAGCGCTGGCGCGGCAACAACCCAGCCTACAGCACCGAGCTCGGCGCTGCTGCACTGAACATCCAGGCTCCGCCTCAATACAGCCTGGCCATCGTCGCCCCAGCGGCATCGGCCAGTCTGCTGTCCCGCGGCTACGTCGTTACTGCAACAGGCCTGGGCAGCCAAGCCGGAGACAGCCAGTGCGCACGCATGAGCGTGCGAGTCTTCGAGGGCAACCTCAAGTACGCCGGTTGTGGCAGCTGCAGCAGCTTCAGTGAAACTGACTACGCCCCCACTCACCCATGTTTCAGTCGCTGACCGCGCTCAGGCGCAACGGCCCCAGCGCCGGCTTCACCTTGATCGAACTGATGATCGTTTTGGCTGTGGCTGCAACGCTCATCGTGCTCACTGCGCCTTCCTTCAAGAGAATGATCGACACGCAGCGCCTGCGCAGCATCAATGCCGCTTTGGTGACTGACATGCAATTCGCGCGTGGCGAAGCGGCAAGCCGCAACGTCAGGGTCTATGTCGAGTTTGACAAAACCGGCACCACAGGCCTGACTTGCTATGTCATCTTCACAGGCAACCGAGAGAGTTGCGACTGTCGCAATCCGCCAGGCAACGTCTGCACCGGGAGTGGCAGCCGCGAAATCCGCACGGTGCAGGTCAGCCTGGCGCAGAACATCACTGTCGGCGTACCCGCTACCCAGACGATCGACGCGATCGGGTTCGACCCCGCTACAGGACGGCTTCTGGTCATTCCCATCGACATTCCGCAGGAGGCCACCTCGCCTTTTCGCATCGAAGTGAAGCATCCCGAAGTCGGCGCTTTCATGGACGAACTTGAGGTAACAGGGCGGCCGTCGGTCTGCTCGCCCGCTGGTCAAATCTCGGGAGTGTCGGCATGCTGATAAAGATCAGTCGCAGCCGCCGCGCAGCCATGCGCGGCCTGTCATTGGTTGAACTCATGGTGGGCGTGGCCGTCAGCCTGTTCGTCGTGGCAGCGGCGGCACTGCTCGTCAGCAGCCAGCTCTCCGACAACCGCCGGCTGCTCCTGGAGACGCAGCTCCAGCAGGACCTTCGTGCTACTGCCGATATCGTCACGCGCGAATTGCGCCGCAGCAGTTATTGGGCAGATGCACGCAGCGGTGTACCCGCGCCCTCCCTGGGTCAAGTGACGAGTAACCCCATGGTCGCTCTGGCGGTGAGCACTCCTGCAAGTTCTACTGTCCATTACAAATACCAGCGCGCCAGCGGCACTCAGGCCTTCGGGTTCCGTCTTAACGACACCGGCGTGATCGCAGCCTGTCAGTCCGACGGCTCGGGAACTGGTGGTTTGTGCAGTGAATGGCAGGAATTGACGGATCGAAACACGGTGCGCATTACCGAGTTCCGCATCGACCAGCGCGTCGGTAACACGGCGAACGACGACGCGCTGACGCTGCCCTGTCCTTACCCGTGCGCGGATGGCACCGGCAACTGCTGGCCCAAGGTGAGTGTTCGTGAGCTCACGATCGTGATCACTGGGCAGTCACGCAACGACGCAAACGTTCAGCGCACGCTCAGTTCCAGCGTTCGAGTGCGCAACGACCAAGTGCAGTTGTCAGGCGAGGCACCGCCACTGCAGGCCTGCCCTGCAGGCTGAGGAGACCGGAAATGCGGACCTTCACCCACCCGTTGCAACGCCGACCCCGGCGTGCCAAGCAACGCGGCGCTGCGGCGCTGATCATCGTCATGCTGCTGTTCTTCGTGATCTCGCTGGTCGCCGCCTACACCAGCCGGAGCCTGATCTTCGAACAACGTACCGCCGCGAATCAATACCGCAGCACTCAGGCCCTAGAGGCGGCGGAAGCGGGCATCGAATGGACGTTGGCACAACTGAACAGCGGCGCCATGACCACGCAAGGCTGCGCTGCCACGACGACAGCCTCGGGAAACCCGAGTTTCCGACAGCGATATCTCAGCATCAGCAACACCACCGGCAGCGTCGCGCCGGTATTCTTGCCCGACCTCGAGCGGTATCCCAGATGCGTGCTCGACACATCCTCCACCCCATCCGACTGGAAGTGGTCCTGTGTCTGCCCCCCCGCAGCGGGCACGTTCACGGCACTGCCCCCAACCGTGGGGTCGGGGCCGGCGCCAGCGTTTGTGGTGCAGATGCTGCCGGCCGGGGGAACGCGGTCCGACC
>JANMMD010000272.1:0-3486 GCA_031372905.1 Betaproteobacteria bacterium | reverse complement strand
CGCTCGATCAGCGTGTTCGCCAGCACCTTGGCGTTGGCCACCACCTGCGCCTGGTAGGCCTTGAACTCGGGCGTCAGCGCCTCATGGAAAGCCACGGCCTTGCCGGCGATCACGTGCATCAGCGGCCCGCCCTGGATGCCGGGGAAGATGGCGCTGTTGATCTTCTTGGCGATGGCCTCGTCGTTCATCACGATGATGCCGCCGCGCGGGCCGCGCAGGCCTTTGTGGGTGGTGCTGGTCACCACGTCGGCGTGAGGCACCGGGTTCGGGTAGACGCCACCTGCGATCAGGCCCGAGTAGTGCGCCATGTCCACCATGAAGATGGCGCCGATGGCCTTGGCCACCTTGGCGAAACGCTCGAAGTCGATGTGCAGGCTGTAGGCGCTGGCCCCGGCGATGATGAGCTTGGGCTTGTGCTCGTGGGCCAGGCGTTCCATCTGCTCGTAATCGATGGCCTCAGAGGCGTCCAAGCCGTAGCTCACCACCTTGAACCATTTGCCGCTCATGTTCAACGGCATGCCGTGCGTAAGGTGGCCGCCTTCCGCCAGGCTCATGCCCATGATGTGTCGCCGGGCTGCAGCAGGGCGAAAAACACCGCCTGGTTGGCCTGGCTGCCGCTGTTGGCCTGCACGTTGGCGAAATTCGCGCCGAAGAGTTGCTTGCAGCGCTCGATGGCCAGGGTCTCGACGACGTCGACGTTCTCGCAGCCGCCGTAGTAGCGCTTGCCGGGGTAGCCCTCGGCGTACTTGTTGGTGAGCTGGCTGCCCTGCGCCTGCATCACCGCCGGGCTGGTGTAGTTCTCGCTAGCGATGAGCTCGATGTGCTCTTCCTGGCGGCGGTTCTCGGCCTGCACGGCCGCCCAGACTTCGGGGTCGACTTGGGCGATGGTGGAGCTGTTGCGGTCGAACATGGCAGTCCTCTTCGGGGGAACCTGTCTGGGTTCCCGGGGGTGAAGGGCCATCGAGAGCCGCGCTGCGTGGGCCGAACAGGCGTTCAGCCGGCATCGCGGTCGAGGGCTGCCCAGGCGCACGGCGGGCACCGTGGCGGAAAGCCGACGGCCTGCGCTTCCCGGTGGTCGTTCCACCTCAGGGCTGGCGTGGTGCCTGGCCCCTATCGCCAGTCGCGCAGAGCGTTCAGTGTAGCGCCCGTCGCACGCGTGCGCCCGGGCCGGGGCGCGCAGGAGGTCCGGCGTCCCGGCAGGTCTCGAGTGCGCCTCAGCGCAGCAATGCCACCGTCTCGGCGTCAGCCGGCTTGTCAATGGGCAATGGCGCTTCTGCTTCCTTGGCCGCCGGGGCCACGGGGAAGTTGCTGGCATTCACCGGCACGCTGCGCCCATCGGCCACGTGGCGCATGTGGGTCTGCTCCAGCAACACCCGCCCGACATAGCCGCCATCGGTTTCCAGCAGCGCCGCCCCGACGTAGTACTTCAAGCCCTCGTTGAGGCCGCCCGCGCGGCGTATGCACTCCTTGAGCACCTGCACGCCGACGCGAAGATTGCTGATGGGGTCGAAAGCCGCATGTTTGCCGCCAAAAGACTCGTATTTGTCATCATGCACGCGTGTCAGCACCTGCATCAGGCCCTGCGCCCCGACCGCGCTTTGCGCGAAGGGGTTGAAGCTCGACTCCACGGCCATGATGGCCAGGATCAGCGTCGGGTCCAGGCCCGCGCGCTGGCCGATGAGCCAGGCTTCCTGCACCAGCGCGCCTATCGGCTCGGGCGCCACCTTGTAGCGGCGCGCGATCCACGTCGCCAGCGTTGCCTGTTGACGGGTCAACTCCTTCAGGTCGGCAGCGGTGGCACGGTTCACGGCTTCGGGCTCGGCCACGGCAGCCAGCAGGTTGCCGCTGGCTTGCTCGCGCGCCTCGTGGCGGGTTTGCAGCCATTCCAGCGCCACCACTTCCAACTGGCCGCGCACGTCGGCGCGGCCGAGCGCAAACACCGTGGCGGCAATCGCCAGCAGTCCCACCAGGGCCAGCGTGTTGTGGCTGATTTCCAGCAGGCCACGGCCCACGTCGCCTGCAAACACACGCAATGATCGGGCTGTGGCGCGCGGCGCTTGGCGCAGCATGTCGAAAGCTCGCATGGTCTCACTCCTGTCGACCGGGTGGCCCTGCAGCAGCACGTGTGCTTGAGGGGCCCCAGTGATAATCAGCCGCCCCGTGCTCGACCGTGTGGACAGCCGCGCCTGGGCTCGCGCCGGGGGCTGTCTGTCGTGGGGCGGTTCGGGGCTAACGCGAGGGCTCGGGAGGTTGGGGCCGGCGCCGCGGGTTAACCCTTAAATTTTGCTTCAGCCGGGATTCTAGGAACCCCTTCATACCTGGTCAAGAATATCAAATAAGTCTCTAATAACCAGATTCGATGAAATACCGAGACCTGCGCGACTTCATGGCCCAGCTGGAACGCCTGGGCGAACTGCGAAAACTGGCCGATCCGGTGTCACCGCACCTGGAAATGACGGCAATTGGCGACAAGCTGCTGCGCGCCGGCGGCCCCGCCGTGCTGTGCACGCAGCCCGCCGGTTACAAGATTCCCTGCCTGATCAATCTGTTCGGTACCCCCAGACGCGTGGCCCTGGGCATGGGCGCTGAAACACTTTCCGACCTTCGCGACGTCGGCCGACTGCTGGCCGGGCTCAAGGAACCCGAGCCGCCCAAGGGCTTGAAGGACGCCGGCAAGCTGCTCGCGATGGGCAAAGCGCTGTGGGACATGAAGCCCTCGGTGCTGCGCAGCGCCCCTTGCCAGGACGTGGTGCTGGAAGGCAGCGAGGTCGACCTCGCCACGCTGCCGGTGCAGACCTGCTGGCCGGGTGACGCCGGCCCTTTGATCACCTGGGGCCTGGTGATCACGCGCGGCCCGCAGGCCGTGGCCAACCCTCGCAGCCGTCAGAACCTGGGCATCTACCGCCAGCAGGTGATCGGCAAGCGTGAAGTGATCATGCGCTGGCTGGCGCACCGCGGCGGCGCGCTCGACTTCCGCGAGTTCGCTCGCGCGAACCCGGGCCAGCCTTTCCCGATGGCGGTGGCCCTGGGCGCCGACCCGGCCACCATCCTGGGCGCGGTGACGCCGGTACCCGACACCCTGGGCGAGTACCAGTTCGCTGGCCTGCTGCGCGGCAGCCGCACCGAGCTGGTGGCCACGGGCGTTGGCGAAGGCCCGCTGAAGCTGAACGTGCCGGCCAGCGCCGAAATTGTCTTCGAGGGCCACATTCCCACCGCTTCGCCGGGCTACGAGGGCCTCTCCGACCTCGGCGTGAAGCTGAAGGAAAAGGGCGGTTACCTGCATGCGCTGGAAGGGCCGTTCGGTGACCACACCGGCTACTACAACGAGCAGGACTGGTTTCCCGTCTTCCGCATCAGCCGCCTGACGCACCGCCGCGACCCGATCTACCACTCCACCTACACCGGCAAGCCGCCCGACGAGCCGGCCATCCTGGGCGTGGCGCTGAACGAGGTGTTCGTGCCCATCCTGCAGAAGCAGTTTCCGGA
>JANMMD010000222.1:0-2625 GCA_031372905.1 Betaproteobacteria bacterium | reverse complement strand
GCCGCCCTGCACCGCCAGCAGGTGGCCTTCGAGGGATGTGCCGGTGCCGTAGGGAATGACGGGCACGCCGTGCGCGGCGGCCAGCTTCACCACGGTGGCCACGTCGTCGGTGCTCTCGCAGAACACCACGGCCTCGGGCGGCGCGGCGTCGTAGACGCTCTCGCCGCGGCCATGTTGGTCGCGCACGCTGGCGGCGGTGCTGCAGCGCTCGCCAAAAGCCTCGCGCAGCGCGGCCAGCATGGCGGCCGGTACCGGGCGTTGCAGGTGTTGGGTGGAAGTCGGTGCGTTCATGGGGCTGGGTGCAAGCGTGCGGAAGCATGCAGGAGGGGCAGGGGCTGGGCCATCATCTTGCCTCCGAATCACGACCGTGAGGACTCTGATGAAACCCACCCCCACCGGCTGGCCGCGCATCTCGCCCGGCGTCTACTACCGCGACGCGCTGGCCATGCTGGATTGGCTGCCCCGCGCCTTCGGCTTCACCGTGCAGGTGCGGGTGGAAGAAGACGGGCATCTCGTGCACAGCCAGCTCACCTATGGCGAGGGGCTGATCATGGTGGGCGAAGAGCTGGCTGGCGATGAACGTCGTTTCGGCACGAACCGTCTGAGCCCCGCTGCCGCCGGCTGCAACACGCAGAACCTGATGGTCTACGTGGACGACGTGGATGCGCACTGCGCCACCGCGCGCGCCGCCGGCGCACAGATCGTGGCCGAGCCCGAAGACCAGGACTACGGCGAAGCGTACTGGTGCGACCGTGCCTACGGCGCACTCGACCCCGAGGGCCACTTGTGGTGGTTTGTGCAAAGGCTGCGCGGTTGACGGGGCTCGGGCTAGCATTCCGCCATGAGCAACAGACTGACACAGATAGCCACCCGCACCGGTGACGATGGCTCCACCGGCCTGGGCGACGGCAGCCGCACGCGCAAGGACGCGCTGCGCGTCATGGCCATGGGCGATGTCGACGAACTCAATTCGGGCCTGGGCGTGCTGCTGGCCGAGCCGCTGCCCGACGACATCCGTGGCCTGCTCGTCGTCATCCAGCATGAGCTCTTCAACCTGGGCGGCGAGCTCAGCATCCCGGGCTTCACGCTGCTGAAGGCCAACGCGGTGCTGCGCCTGGACGAGGCGCTGGCGCACTACAACGAGACGCTGCCGCGGCTGAAGGAATTCATCCTGCCCGCGGGTACGCGCAGCGCGGCGCTGGCGCATGTCAGCCGCACGGTGGCGCGGCGCGCCGAGCGGGCGGTGGTGGCCTTGGCCGCGGCCGAGCCGGTGAACGACGCGCCGCGTCAGTACCTGAACCGCCTGAGCGACCTGCTCTTCGTGCTGGCGCGGGTGCTGAACCGTGCCAACCTCGACGGCCTGGGCGGTGACGACGTTTATTGGCGCAGCGAGAAGCTGGCTCGCAGCAGCGATTGAGCTCGAGCCACGGCCGCTGAGTTTGCGGCTACCCGGCCGAAAGCTCGCGGTGCAGCCAGGCACGCGCTAGAGCCCAGTCACGCTTCACGGTGGCCAGGCTCAAGCCCAGCACCTCGGCAATCTCTTCGTTTTCCAGGCCGCCGAAGAACTTCAGTTCCACCACCTTGGCCGCGCGCGGGTCCACGGGCTCGAAGGCGAGCAGCGCCTCGTGCACCCGCACCACGTCGGCACCCGGGCCGCCCGCCACCTGCTCGGCCTCGGCCAGGGTCAGCGAGACCAGCGGCACGTCGCGTTTCAGCGCCTGCTTGGCGACGGCGTGGTTGACCAGGATGCGCCGCATCATGATGGACGCCATGCCCAGGAAGTGGCCACGGCTCTGCCACTGCGTGCGCGTCTGCTCGGTGAGGCGGAACCAGGCTTCGTGCGTCAGCGCGGTGGCGCTGAGCGTGTGGCCGGCGTACTCCTTGCGCATCTGCGCGCGGGCGCTGCCCTTGAGTTCGGCATAGAGCGCGGCAAAGAGGGCGTCGACGGGCCGTTCGCCGCCGCCCTCGGCAATGGCGCCGTCCAGTCGCGTCAGCCACTGTGTGATGTCTTCGGTGCTGCCGTGGCTGAACTGGGATGCCATGCGTCACATTGTGGCTTGCACCTGCGGCGTTTCAGCGTGCTGCGCGCCGCGCCTTCACGGCCTGGGCCAGGCCGTCGAGCAGGCCCACCGTGTCGTCCCAGTCGATGCAGGCGTCGGTGATGCTCTTGCCGTATTCCAGCTTGGCCGCGTCGTCCTTGCCCGGGGTGAACTTCTGCGCGCCGCCATGCAGATGGCTTTCCACCATCACGCCGAAGATGCAGCGGCTGCCGGCGGCGAGCTGGGCGCCCACGTCCTTCATCACCTCGATCTGGCGCTGGTGCTGCTTGCTGCTGTTGGCATGGCTGGCGTCGATCATCAGACGACACGGCAGCTTGCTGGCCTCGATCTCGGCGCAGGCCGCCGCCACGCTCTCGGCGTCGTAGTTCGGCGCCTTGCCGCCGCGCAGGATGACGTGGCAATCCTTGTTGCCCTTGGTCTCGACGATGGCGACCTGGCCGTTCTTGTGCACGCTCATGAAGTGGTGCGGGCGGCTCGCGGCCTGAATGGCGTCGATGGCGATCTTCACGTTGCCGTCGGTGCCGTTCTTGAAGCCCACCGGCGCCGACAGGCCGCTGGCCAGTTC
>JANMMD010000265.1:0-5569 GCA_031372905.1 Betaproteobacteria bacterium | reverse complement strand
GAGAGGGTGCCGTCGCTCACGCGCTGGATCAGTGCGGCCAGCGTGCCGGGCCGCAGCGCGGCCGTCGCGATGTCGCGGCCTTCGGCGTTCAGGCGCTTGCTCACCTCGCCCATCATCCAGTTGGCGGCCAGCTTGGCCCCGACGGCCCGGGCAGGGCCGTCCTTGCTGCCCACGCAGCCGTCACGCACCGCTTCGTAGTAGCGCGCAAACGCCAGGCTCTGCGTCATCAGCAGCGCGTCGGCTTCGGGCAGGGCGTCGTCACGCGCAAAGCGTTCGGCCATCGCCGCCGGCAATTCCGGCATCGCGGCTTTCACGCGGGCCACCCACTCGGGGGCGATCACCAGCGGTGGCAGGTCGGGGTCGGGGAAGTAGCGGTAGTCGTGCGCGTCTTCCTTGCTGCGCATGGCCCGCGTCTCACCCGTGTCGGGGTTGAAGAGCACGGTGGCCTGTTCGATGGCCAGGCCGTCTTCGACGCGGTCGATCTGCCACTGCACCTCGAAGTCGATGGCTTCCTTGAGGAAGCGGAAGCTGTTCAGGTTCTTGATCTCGCGCCGTGTGCCGAGCATCGCGCCGGGTCTGCGCACGGAGACGTTGGCATCGCAGCGGAAGCTGCCTTCCTGCATGTTGCCGTCGCAGATGCCCAGCCAGACGACGAGGGTGTGCAAGGCCTTGGCGTATTCCACCGCCTCGGCGCTGCTGCGCATGTCGGGCTCGGAGACGATCTCCAGCAATGGCGTGCCGGCGCGGTTCAGGTCGATGCCGGTCTGGCCCTGGTAGTCCTCGTGCAGGCTTTTACCGGCGTCTTCCTCGAGGTGGGCGCGCGTCAGGCGCACGGTCTTCTTCTGGCCGCCCAGCACGAACTCGACCTTGCCGCCCTGCACCACCGGGATCTCGTACTGGCTGATCTGGTAGCCCTTGGGCAGGTCGGGGTAGAAGTAGTTCTTGCGCGCAAAGATGCTCACCGGCGCGACCTTGGCCTGCACCGCCAGGCCGAATTGGATGGCACGCTCCACGGCGCCGCGGTTCATCACGGGCAGCGTGCCGGGCAGCGCCAGGTCCACTGCGCAGGCTTGCGTGTTGGGCGCGGCACCGAACTGCGTGCTGGCACCGCTGAAGATCTTGCTGACGGTCGACAGCTGGGTGTGGGTCTCCAGGCCGATGACGACCTCGTAGCCGCGGATCAGGGCGGGCGCGCTCACAGTTGCGGCTCCTTGTGGTGGAAGTCCGTGGCCTGCTGCAAGGCATGCGCTGCGTGCAGCAACCGGCCCTCCTGGAAGTAGTTGCCGATCAACTGCAGGCCCACCGGCATGCCGCCTTCACCAAACCCGGCGGGCACGCTCATGCCGGGCAGCCCTGCAAGGCTGCCCGGCAGCGTGAAGATGTCGGCCAGGTAGTCCTGCAGCGGGTTGCGCTGCTGGCCCAGGGCCCAGGCCACGGTGGGCGCCACCGGCCCGGCGATCACGTCGCAGGCCTTGAAGCAGGCCTGGAAATCGTCGGCGATCATGCGGCGCAGCTTCTGCGCCTGCAGGTAGTAGGCGTCGTAGTAGCCGTGTGAGAGGACATAGGTGCCGATCATGATGCGGCGCTTGACCTCGGCGCCGAAGCCTTCGGCGCGGGTCTTCTTGTACATGTCGAGCAGGTCACCGTGCTGCCGTGCGCGGTGGCCGAACTTCACGCCGTCGAAGCGGCCTAGGTTGCTGCTGGCCTCGGCAGGGGCGATCAGGTAGTACACCGGAATGGACAGCTCGGTGCGCGGCAGGCTCACGTCCACCAGCGTGGCGCCGAGTTTCTCCAGTTCGGCGAGCGCCGCGCGCACCGCGCCGCTCACATCGGCCGCGAGGGCGGCGGGGAAAAACTCCTGCGGCAGCCCGATGCGCAGGCCCTGCAGCGGTCGGCCGGCAGAAGCGCCTTCACGCGGCGTGAGCATCTGCGCGTGGAAGTCTTGCGGCGGGCGCACGGCGCTCGTGGCATCACGCTCGTCGAAGCCGCTCATGGCCGAGAGCAGCAGCGCGCAGTCTTCGGCGCTGCGCGCCATCGGGCCGGCCTGGTCCAGGCTGCTGGCGAAGGCCACCATGCCGTAACGGCTGCAAACGCCGTAGGTGGGCTTGATGCCGGTGATGCCGGTGAAGCTGGCCGGCTGGCGGATGGAGCCGCCGGTGTCGGTGCCCGTGGCTGCGGGCACCAGGCGCGCGGCCACGGCCGCGGCGCTGCCGCCCGAGCTGCCGCCGGGCACACGCGCCAGGTTCCACGGGTTCTTCACGACGCCGTAGGCCGAGTTCTCGTTGGCCGAGCCCATCGCGAACTCGTCGCAATTCAGCTTGCCCAAGGTGACCGTGCCGGCCGCGGCAAGCCGCGCCACCACGGTGGCGTCGAAGGGGCTGGCATAGCCCTGCAGCATCTTGCTGCCCGCGGTGGTGGGCAGGCCGGTGCGCGCGAAGTCGGTGACGAAGATGTCCTTGTGCGCCAGCGGCACGCCCGTCAGCGGGCCGGCCGTGCCGGCGGCGATGGCGGCATCGGCGGCGCGCGCTTCTGCCAGCGCCGCCTCGGTGTTCGTCGCGAGGAAAGCGCCGAGCCCGGCGTGCCGGGCCAAGCGGTCCTGCAGGGCCTGCGTCAGTTCAACGCTGGACAACTGCTGGGCCGCGAGCGCACGCGACAGTGCCGCCACGCCCAGCGTGTGCAGGGGCGCGTTCATTCGATCACCTTGGGAACGAGGAAGAGCCCGTCCTCCACGGCCGGCGCGCTGCGCTGGTTGGCCTCGCGTTGATCACTCTCGGTGACGATGTCTTCACGCAAGCGCAACTCCACCGCCTGCACCGCCGACAAAGGCGTGTACAGCGGCTCGACGCCGCGTGTGTCCACTGCGCTCATCTGCTCGACGACGCCGAAGAAGCCGTTCAGCTCCTCCAGCATCAGGGCCTGGTCGGCGGCGGAGACTTCCAGCCGCGCCAGGTGGGCGATGCGGCTCACGTCCTGCAAGGTCAGGGCCATCTTGGGGGCAAGGATCAGGGGTCTCGAAAAGCCCGCTGTACGAGCGCTGCGCTGCTGAAAAAAGCAGCGTCCTACCTCGGATGCGGGGGGTGTTTACGTTATTATCTCCGGTTACCCGCAAGCCCTTTGGGCAGTGGCCGCGCCGGGTTACCGTGGCGGCCCGCGTTTGAGAGTCTTGCGACCCGAACACCCCACACCCAGCGCCCGCGCCCGGCCGCCTCGCCGTCGTCATATCGGCTCCGTTCACGTCCGCCGCCCGCCGCCCGCGCATCCGCCCCTCACGCCTGCCCATGTTCGCTGCATCCCTGCGCCGCTATTTCTCCACCGACCTCGCCATCGACCTCGGCACCGCCAACACGCTGATCTATGTGCGTGGCAAGGGCATCGTGCTCGACGAGCCCTCGGTCGTCGCCATCCGCCACGAAGGCGGCCCTCAAGGCAAGAAAACCATCCAGGCCGTCGGCAAGGAAGCCAAGGCCATGCTGGGCAAGGTACCCGGCAACATCGAAGCCATCCGCCCGATGAAAGACGGCGTCATCGCCGACTTCACGGTGACGGAGCAGATGCTCAAGCAGTTCATCAAGATGGTGCACCCCCGCGGCATCCTGCGGCCGAGCCCGCGCATCATCATCTGCGTGCCTTGCGGCTCGACCCAGGTCGAGCGCCGCGCCATCCGCGAAAGCGCCCTGGGCGCCGGTGCCAGCGATGTCTACCTGATCGAAGAACCCATGGCTGCGGCCATCGGTGCCGGCCTGCCAGTCTCGGAAGCCTCGGGCTCGATGGTGGTCGACATCGGCGGTGGCACCACCGAGGTCGGCGTGATCTCGCTCGGCGGCATGGTCTACAAGGGCAGCATCCGCGTCGGTGGCGACAAGTTCGATGAAAGCATCATCAACTACATCCGCCGCAACTACGGCATGCTGATCGGCGAGCCCACGGCCGAGGCCATCAAGAAGAACATCGGCAGCGCCTTCCCGGGCAGCGAAGTCAAGGAGATGGAAGTCAAGGGCCGCAACCTCAGCGAGGGCGTGCCGCGCAGCTTCACCATCAGCAGCAACGAGATCCTGGAAGCTCTGACCGACCCGTTGAACCAGATGGTGAGCGCGGTGAAGAACGCGCTCGAGCAGACCCCGCCCGAACTGGGTGCCGACATTGCCGAGCGCGGCATGATGCTCACCGGCGGCGGCGCACTGCTGCGTGACCTGGACCGCCTGCTTGCCGAAGAAACCGGCCTGCCGGTGCTGGTGGCCGAGGACCCGCTGACCTGCGTGGTGCGCGGCTGCGGCATGGCGCTGGAGCGCATGGAGCGCCTGGGCGGCTCCATCTTCACGTCCGAATAAGCCGCCGGCACCGACAGCCGGAGCGCGGGAGCGCCCACCATGCCTTTGGGAACGCTCGACCGCACGCCGCCACCCTTTTTCCGCCAGGGGCCGTCGGCCCTCAGCAAGCTCGTCTTCTTTTCGGCGCTGGCGCTGTTCCTGATGGTGGCCGACACGCGGTTCCAGGTGGTGCAGCCTTTGCGCGCCGGCCTGGCGGTGGCGCTGTTGCCCGTGCAGCGCGTGCTGGCGGTGCCGGTGGAGATGTGGCAAGGCGGCGAGGGCTATCTGCGCGGCCTGAGAGGGGCGCAAGCCGCCGAGCTGCAAGCCCGGCTGCAGCTGGTGGCGCAAGCCGAACGTGCGCAACGCACCGAGCAGCTGGCGCAGGAAAACACGCGTCTGCGGGCGCTGCTGGAACTGCGCGCTGCCACCGCCGTGCGTTCGCGCCCGGCCGAGCTGCTGTACGAAGCGTCCGACCCTTACTCACGCAAGGTGGTGATCGACGGCGGCACCGTGCAGGGCGTGGTGCGCGGTTCGCCCGTCATCACCGAGGCCGGTGTGCTGGGCCAGGTGACGCGGGTCTTTGCACTCACTTCGGAGGTCACTTTGCTGGCCGACAAGGACGCGGCCATTCCCGTGCTGAACACCCGCACGCAGCAGCGCGGCGCGGCCTTCGGCGGCGCCCAAGGCGGCGGTATGGAGCTGCGCTACGCCTCGGCCAACGCCGATGTCAAGGAAGGCGACCTGCTGCACACCAGCGGCCTGGACGGCATCTACCCGCCCGGCCTGCTGGTGGCGCGCGTGGCCAGTGTCGAGCGGCGCGTGGAGTCCGGCTTTGCGCGCATCGTGCTTCAGCCCACGGCCCAGGCCGACGGCGTGCGCCACGTGCTGGTGCTGGAGCCGCTGCAGGCGCAGCTGCCGGCGCGCCCGGCGCCCGAGGCCGACGTGGTGGAGAAGACCGAGCGCCGCCTCAGCACGCCGCGTCGGGGGGCTTCGGCGCCATGATCATTCAGAACGCGGGAGGAGCAACATGATCATGCCGCGGGGCTCTGACCAGCTGCTGTTGCCGGTCAACCCCCTCTTCATCGCCCTCACGCTGGCCCTGGCGTTGGGCTTCAACATGCTGCCGGTGGGCCGCGAGCCCGCGATGCCCGACCTGCTGGCGCTGGCGCTGGTGTTCTGGAACGTGCACCAGCCGCGCCGCGTGGGCGTGGGTTGGGCCTTCCTCTTCGGTGTGTTGATGGACGTGCACCAGGGGGCGCTGC
>JANMMD010000260.1:0-1996 GCA_031372905.1 Betaproteobacteria bacterium | reverse complement strand
AGGTTGCGCAGGATGTGGCTGCCGCCGTAGTACTGGTTCAGGCCTTCGACCTGCAGCACCGGGCTGGTGGCGTCAGCGGCCAAGATAGACCTCCACGACCTTTTCGTTGGCCTGCACCTCGCTCAGCAGACCCTCGGCCAGCACGCTGCCTTCGTGCAGCACCGTCACCTTCTTGCGCCCCTGCGTGAGCTGGTCGACGAACTTCATGTCGTGCTCCACCACCACCAGGCTGTGCTGGCCTTCCAGCGTGAGAAAGAGCTCGGCGGTGCGTTCTGTTTCTTCGTCGGTCATGCCGGCGACGGGTTCATCGAGCAACAGAAGTTTTGGGTCCTGCATCAGCAGCATGCCGATCTCCAGCCACTGCTTCTGGCCGTGGCTCAGCAGGCCGGCGGTGCGCTGCGCTTCGTCCTTGAGGTGGATGAGCAGCAGCACTTCGGCGATGCGGTCGAGCTGTTCGCCAGTGAGCCGATGGAAGAGCGCGGCGCGCACACGGCGGTCGGCCTTGAGCGCGAGTTCCAGGTTCTCGAAGACGCTGAGCTGCTCATAGACCGTCGGTTTCTGGAACTTGCGGCCCACGCCGGCCTGCGCGATCTGCGGTTCGCTCAGGCGCAGCAGGTCGATGTTGCTGCCGAAGAACACGGTGCCGCTGTCGGGGCGCGTCTTGCCGGTGATGCAGTCCATCATCGTTGTCTTGCCTGCGCCGTTGGGGCCGATGATGCAGCGCAGCTCGCCGACGTTGATTGTCAGCGACAGCTTGTTCAGCGCACGAAAGCCATCGAAGCTGACGGTGATCTCGTCGACGTACAAGGCCACGCCCTGGCCGAAATACACCTGCTCGCCGCTGATGACGCTGGCGGTCTTGCTGCGGTGCGCGGCGAGTTGCTTCGCGCCAGCTTCCATCAGGTCGGGCGTCATGCGCGGTCGTCCTTTTTGCGGCGGCGCAGTTGGTCGACGAGGCCGATCAGGCCTTGCGGCAAAAACAGTGTCACCGCGATGAAGAGAGCACCCAGAAAGAACAGCCAGTACTCGGGAAACGCCACCGTGAACCAGCTCTTCGCGCCGTTGACGAAAAACGCGCCGACGATGGGCCCAATGAGCGTGGCACGTCCGCCCACCGCGGCCCAGATGGCGATCTCGATGCTGGCCGCCGGGCTCATCTCTCCGGGGTTGATGATGCCCACCTGCGGCACGTACAGCGCACCGGCCACGCCGCACATCACGGCGCTCAGCGTCCAGAAGCAGAGCTTGTAGGCCACGGGGTTGTAGCCGGTGAACATCACACGCGTCTCGGCGTCGCGGATGGCCTGCAGCACACGCCCGTACTTGCTCTGCACGATGGCGCGCGCCATGACGAAGAAGCCGATCAGCACCAGGCCGGTGATGACGCACAGCACCACGCGCATGCTCGGCGTGGTGATGGGCACGTCGAGGATGCGCTTGAAATCGGTGAAGCCGTTGTTGCCGCCGAAGCCGGTTTCGTTGCGGAAGAAGAGCAGCATCGCGGCGAAGGTGAGCGCCTGCGTGATGATGGAAAAGTACACACCCTTGATGCGCGAGCGGAAGGCGAAGTAGCCGAAGACGAAGGCCAGCAGGCCCGGCACCAGCACCACCAGCCCCATCTGCACGATGAAGCTGTGGCTGCCCGCCCAGTGCCACGGAAATTCCTTCCAGTTCAGGAAGACCATGAAGTCGGGCATCTCGCTCTTGTACTGGCCGTCGGTGCCGATCTGACGCATCAGGTACATGCCCATCGCGTAGCCGCCCAGGGCGAAGAAGAGGCCGTGGCCGAGCGAGAGGATGCCGGTGTAGCCCCAGATCAGGTCCATCGCCAGCGCGCAGATGGCGTAGCAGAGGATCTTGCCCAGCAGCGTGACGTAGAAATCGCTGAGGTGGAACAGGCTGCCGGCCGGCACCATCAGGTTCAGCACCGGCAACAGCACCGCGATGGCGATGACGGCAGCCAGCACGGCCGCCCAGCCCTTGGGGCCGAGGATGG
>JANMMD010000252.1:0-5354 GCA_031372905.1 Betaproteobacteria bacterium | reverse complement strand
GGCTTCGTTGCCGCCTTGGGCGCAGCGCCCTTGCCCAGCTTGGCCACTGCGGCGGCCAGCGCGTCCACACGCTGCACCAGCGCATCCACGTCCTTGGCCGTGGGCACGCCCAGCTTGTTCAGGGCCTTGGCGGTGCGGGCTTCGAAGATCGACTCCAGCTTGTCCCAGTTCTGGCCAGCCTTGGCGCTGACGGTGTCGGCCATCGCGCTCATCTTGCCGGTGACTTCGCTGATCTTGTCTTCGGCCAGCCCTTGCGTCTTCTTCTGCAGGCTCATGCCTTCCTTGACGAGAGCCTCGAACACCTTGGTGCCCTCTTCCTGAGCCTTGCTGAACGCGCCCATGCCGGCCAGCCAGATCTGCTGCGCCGAGTCCTTCACGGCACCGGCCAGCTGGCTGTGCTTGCCGGCTTCGGGCGTGCTGTCGGCGGACTTCGTCTTCTTGACCATGGAGGGCTCCTTCTTGATGGGTGCGCGGCTTGGCGGCCGCTGCGGTGTTTGAAATATAGGGTTCCCCCCTGGGGCGTGCTGCCTAAAGTTCTAGTGAGACGGCTCTATGCTTTGCGCCGATCGTCCCCCGCTACACATCCGAAAACGACAGGAGAGCTGCATGCCCTATTTCGTCACCGGCGCCACCGGCTTCATCGGCAAACGTCTCGTGAAGGCGCTGCTGGCGCGCAAAGGCGCGAAGGTGCACTTCCTGGTGCGGCCGGGCAGCGAGGGCAAGCTCGACGCGCTCTACGAGTATTGGGGCCTGAGCGGTGCCACCAAGGCACGCGCCGTGCCGGTGACCGGCGACCTCACCGCCAAGAAGCTGGGTGTGGCCGCCGATGTGATGAAGAGCCTGAAGGGCAGCATCGACGCCGTCTACCACCTGGCTGCGGTGTACGACCTCAGCGCCGATGCCGAGAGCCAGGTGCAGGTGAACATCGAAGGCACGCGCAACATGGTGGAGTTTGCGAAGGCCGTGGATGCCAAGCATGTGCACCACGTCAGCAGCATCGCCGCTGCAGGCCTGTACGAAGGCGTGTTCCGCGAGGACATGTTCGACGAGGCGGAAGGGCTGGACCACCCCTACTTCATGACCAAGCACGAGAGCGAGAAGATCGTGCGCAAGGAATGCAAGGTGCCGTGGACGGTGTACCGCCCGGCCCTGGTGGTGGGCGACAGCAAGACCGGCGAGATGGACAAGATCGACGGGCCCTACTACTTCTTCAAGCTGATTCAGCGCATGCGGCAGATCTTGCCGCCCTGGCTGCCCAGCGTGGGCATCGAAGGTGGGCGCATCAACATCGTGCCGGTGGATTTCGTGGTCGCTTGTCTGGACCACATCAGCCACGCCAAGACCGACAACAAGGGCAAGTGTTACCACCTCGTCGACCCCAAGGGCTACCGCGTCGGCGACGTGCTCGACATCTTCAGCAAGGCCGCGCACGCGCCGAAGATGAACCTCTTCGTCAACGCCGCGCTGCTGGGCTTCGTGCCCAAGAGCGTGAAGAAGGGAATGATGGCGCTGGCCCCGGTGCGCCGCATCCGCGCCGCCGTGATGAAGGACCTGGGCCTGCCCGACGACATGTTCACCTTCATCAACTTCCCCACGCGCTACGACCGCCGGGAACTGGATGGGGTGCTCAAGGGCAGCGGCATCGAGTGCCCCGACCTGCGCGACTACGCCTGGGTCTTGTGGGACTACTGGGAACGCCATCTCGACCCCGACCTCTTCATCGACCGCAGCCTGAGGGGCACCGTCGCCGGCAAGGTGGTGCTGGTGACGGGTGGCAGCTCGGGCATCGGTCTGGCGGCCGCGCACAAGTTCGCCGAAGCGGGCGCCATCACCGTCATCTGCGGGCGCGACCAGGACAAGCTGGACGAAGCCTGCGCCGAAGCCAAGGCCAAGGGCTATGAGTTCATCGCCTACTCGGCCGACATCGCGGACATGGCCGACTGCGACCGCTTCGTGCAGCAGCTGATCGCCGACCACGGCGGTGTCGACTTCCTCATCAACAACGCTGGCCGCAGCATCCGCCGCGCCATCGAGAGCAGCTACGACCGCTTCCATGATTTCGAACGCACCATGCAGCTGAACTACTTCGGCTGCCTGCGCGTGACGATGGGCCTGCTGCCCGGCATGGTGGCCAAGAAAAAGGGCCACGTCGTCAACATCAGCAGCATCGGCGTGCTGACGAATGCGCCGCGCTTCAGTGCCTATGTCGCCAGCAAGGCCGCGCTGGACGCCTGGACGCGCTGCGCGAGCAGCGAGTTCGCCGACCAGGGCGTGAGCTTTACCACCATCAACATGCCGCTGGTGCGCACGCCGATGATCGCGCCCACCAACATCTACAAGAACGTGCCCACGCTGAGCCCGGAAGAAGCCGCCGACATGGTGGCGCAGGCCTGCATCAGCAAACCGGTGCGCATTGCCACGCGACTGGGCATCACTGGCCAGGTGCTGCATGCGCTGATGCCACGCGTGGCACAGATCGGCATGAACACGACCTTCCGCATGTTCCCGGATTCCTCAGCGGCCAAGGGCGGCAAGGACGGCGACAAGGCGGCCAAGCAGCAGCTCAGCGCCGAGGCCGTGGCCGTGCAGGCCTTGATGCGCGGCATCCATTTCTGAACGCGCCAAGCGCCACCCGCACCGCGGGCCAGACGCCTGGCCGCAGTGAGCCGCCATTCGTCGCAGGGGCATGCCCGCCCAGCGGGTGGCCGTGCAGAATGGGGCCCATTGCCGAAGGAGGAAAAGAGCCATGGCCCTGACCCCAACATTCGCCGGCACAAACCGGCGTGCCGTTCTCGCCTTGCCGCTGCTCGGACTGGGCGGCCTGTCCGTGACGGCAGCAGCGGCGACGATCCGCAAGCTTGGCGTTTTTTCGCTGCTCGGTGATGGCCTGCAGCTGGTGTTTTCTGCGCCCGTCACCGATACGCGGCTCGATCGCAACCTGCGCGAATCCTTGCCCACGCGCGAGATCGGTTTCGACCAGGCCGCGCTGCGCGCGGTGACCGCAGTGATGAGCGCACGGCAACCTGGCGCGCAGCTGCAAATGTTCCGCGCCACGACGCCGCTGCCGCTGGCTGATCAGCGCGCGGTGGCCGACGGCGCCGCCCGCGCCGAACTGCCGGCCTGGGTGATCGAGGCCATCAACCGCAACGGCCTGTCGCACATCTTGCTGCTCACGCGCAACCGCGGTGACGCCCGCTTCCCCGTCACCGACGGCTTCACCGTCGGCCGCGGCACCGTGGACGGCATCGGCTACTACCTCGACAACACCACCGAGCTAAAAAACGTCGACACCGGCCTGCCGTCCAGCGGTTTCCTCGGTGCGTTCATGATGGTGCGGGTGCAGCTGATGGACGTAGCCAGCGGCGACATCGTCGGCAGTGAGACCATCCGTGTCGGCCAGATCTTCGCCGGCCGCAAGGACATCGAGGCCGAGAACGTCTGGAACGCACTCGACCCGCAAGAGAAGGTGGAAGTACTCCGCACCATGGTGCGCAGGAACGTGGAGCGGGTGCTCCCGGCGGTGCTTGGCGGCTGAGGGGCAAGCCGGTCGGTGCTGGCTGAAGCCGCCGTCAGGCACTCCTCGAGCAACCCTCAAGCGGCCATCACGCCGCCGCCACCTGCAGCACGAGCTTGCCGAAGTTGGCACCATTGAAGAGCATCGGCAAGGTACCAGGGAAGGCAGCCACGCCGCCCTCGACCACGTCTTCCTTGCTCTTCATGCGGCCGTCCTTCAGGTAGCCCGCCATCTCGGCCACCGCGAGGTGGTAGCGGTCGGCGTAGTCGAACACCACGATGCCTTCCATGCGCGCGCGGTTCACCAGCAGGCTGAGGTAGTTCTTCGGGCCCTGCACCGGCGTCGTGTTGTTGTACTGGCTGATGGCGCCGCAGATGATGATGCGGGCCTTGCGGTTGATGCGGGCCAGCACGGCGTCGAGGATCTCGCCGCCGACGTTGTCGAAGTAGATGTCCACGCCTGCGGGGCAGTGTTCCTTCAAGCCGTCTTTCACGCTGCCGATCTTGTAGTCGATGCAGGCGTCGAAGCCCAGTTCCTTCACCACCCACTCGCACTTGGCGGGGCCGCCAGCGATGCCCACCACGCGGCAACCCTTGAGCTTGGCCAGCTGGCCGACAGTCTGGCCGACGGCGCCGGCTGCGCCTGACACCACCACCGTTTCACCGGCTTTCGGCTGGCCCACGTCCATCAGGCCGAAGTAACCGGTCATGCCGGGCATGCCGAGCACGTTGAGCCATTGCGTCAGCGTGCCCGCGCGCAGGTCGATCTTGGCCAGGCCGCTGCGCTTGAGCTGGTCGGCCGCCACCGCCCAGTACTCCTGCACACCGGGGCTGCCGGTAACGTGGTCGCCGACGGCAAAGGCTGGGTTCTTCGACGCCACGACCACGCCGACGCCGCCGGCACGCATCACTTCACCGATGCCCACGGGCGGGATGTAGCTCTTGCCCTCGTTCATCCAGCCGCGCATGGCCGGGTCCAGGCTCAGCGCGAGCACCTTCACCACCAGCCCGCCATCGGCCGGCTCGGGCACAGGCTCTTCGGTGAACTGCCAGCATTCGAGGCCGGGCAGGCCCACGGGCCGGGCGGCCAGGCGAACCTGGTGGTTGACGAGGGTGGCGAGGACGGGGTTGCTCATGGCGGTCTCCAGGGGCTGGGGGCGCTGCATGCTAGCCCCGCGCCAGGGCCTCCCGCGTCGCGGGCGTTACACCCAAGCGGCCCGGTTCCCGGCGAGGCCCGGCCTCAGGGCGCCTTGGCCAGCGCCGTCACCGTGTACAGCCCGTCCAGCTTCTCGGCCGTGAAGCGCACGCGGTTACCGACGGTCACACCGTCGAGCAGCTTGGCGTCGCGCACGCGGAAGACCATCGTCATCGGCGGCATGTCCAGGCCCTTCAACTCACCATGCTTCAGCGTCACGCGCCCGTTGGCCGGGTCGAGCTTGGTGACTTCGCCAGCGGCAGTGGCCGTCTGCGCCCAGGCCGTGATGGCGAGCGCGGCGGTGGCAAGACCCACAAGCAAACGTTTCATACCGTGTCCCTCTTTCAATGCCGCTGTTGTTGCGGCGACTGTTTGGAGTGTGCCGCAGGCCCTGGGTTCCGCGCTGGCCCCAAGCTTCACCTTGCAGCAACAGTGGCGCGCCTTCCTACAATGCCGCCAACGCCCCGCCCGACCAGAAAGCGCCCGCGATGAGCAGCCCCGACCCCGACCTGTCCCACATCACCCCGCGCGACCAGGCCGAGATCCTGGCCCAGGCGCTGCCCTACATCCGCAAGTTTCATGGCAAGACGCTGGTCATCAAGTACGGCGGCAACGCCATGACCGACCCGGCGCTGCAGCAGGACTT
>JANMMD010000239.1:0-2096 GCA_031372905.1 Betaproteobacteria bacterium | reverse complement strand
GCCTACGACCCCAAGCGCCAGATGAAGCTGGTGCGCAACCCGCACTTCAAGCTGTGGAGCGCCGACGCGCAGCCCGAGGGCTATGTCGACGAGGTCGACTACGACTTCGGCCTCTCCGACGAAGACCAGGTCACCGCCATTGCCAACGGCCAGGCCGACTGGATGTTCAACCCCATCCCGGCCGACCGCCTGGCCGAGCTGGGCAGCAAGTACCCCAAGCAGCTGAACATCTCGCCGCTGACGGCGATGAACTACGTGGCCATGAACGTGCGGCTGGCGCCCTTCGACAACCTCAAGGCCCGCCAGGCCGTGAACCTGGCCATCGACCGCAGCGCGCTGGTCAAGATCTACGGCGGCCCCAAGCTGGCGCGGCCGAGCTGCCAGATCCTGCCGCCGGGCTTTGCCGGCTACGAGCCCTACTGCCCGTTCACGAAGAACCCCGGCACGCAGTGGACGGCGCCCGACATGGCGCGCGCCAAGCAGCTGGTGAAGGAATCGGGCACCGCCGGCCAGAAGGTGACGCTGATCGCGCGCGACATCGCCGTCGACAAGCAGATGGGCACCTACCTGCAGAGCGTGCTGAACGACCTGGGTTACGTCACCACGCTGAAGCTGCTGTCCGACACGGTGCAGTTCACCTACATCCAGAACACCAACAACAAGGTGCAGATCAGCCTGACCACGTGGTACCAGGACTACCCGGCGCCGAGCAACTTCTTGAACGTGCTGTTCAGCTGCGCCAGTTTCAGGCCGGGCAGCGATGCCTCCATCAACATCTCGGGCTTGTGCGACAAGGGCCTGGACGGTGATCTCGCCAAAGCGATGTCCACCGGCATCACCGACCCTGCAGCCGCAGCCAAGCTGTGGGCCGCCATCGACCGCAAGGTGACCGACACCGCCGCCAGCGCGGTGCTGTTCAACCCCAACATCCTCGACTTCACCTCGAAGCGCGTGGGCAACTACACCTTCAGCGGGCAGTTCTACTTTCTCTTCAACCAGGTCTGGGTGAAGTAACGCCCGCACATGACCGTTGTCGAGACCCCGGCCGCCGGCCCCTGGCGCGCGGCCGCCCTGCAACTGGTCCGCAACCGCAGCGCGCTGGCCGCGGCCGTGCTGCTGCTGGCCATCGTGCTGGCCTGCCTGGCGGCGCCGCTGTATGCGCAGCACGTGTCGCACACCGACCCCTTCCGCTCGAACATCAACGGCGAGGTGGTGATCGACGGGCAAGCCCGCGCCGTCATCGAAGCCAGCACAGAAGGCCTGGGCCTGGGCCAGACGCCCATCGGCCCGACCTGGCGCGCGCAGTACTTGCTAGGCGCCGACAACCAGGGCCGCGATGTCGCTGCGCGCCTGCTGTACGGCGGCCGCGCGTCGCTGCTGATCGCCGGCACCGCCACGCTGCTGGGCATTGCTCTCGGTGCCTTGCTGGGCCTGGTGGCGGGTTACTTCGGTGGTGTCGTCGACGGTGTGCTGTCGCGCCTGTTCGACGTGCTGTGGGCTTTTCCGGTCTACCTGCTGGCCATCTCTTTAAGCATCGTCACGGTGGGCACCGGCCTGCAGCTCGGGCCGCTGTTGATCGAGGCCAGCAACCCGATGCTGCCGGCGCTGATCATCGCCGGCGTCGGCGTGCCCTACATCGCCCGCCCGGTGCGAGCGCAGGCCAAGGCACTGCGCGGCAGCGAATTCGTGCAGGCCGCCATCGGCTTCGGCGTGCCCACAGCGCGCATCCTGCGGGTGGATGTGCTGCCCAACGTCAGTGGCACGCTGTTGGTTTTCGTGCCGATGATGATGGCGCTGAACCTCGTCACCGAAAGCGCCTTGAGCTTCCTGTCCATCGGCGTGCAGCCGCCGCAGGCCAGCTGGGGCAGCATCATTCAAGATGGCCTGTCGCTGCTGTACACGCGGCCCGTGGTGGCGCTGGCACCGGGCGTGGCCATCGTGCTGACGGTGCTGACGCTGAATGTGTTGGGCGATGCGCTGCGTGAGGTGCTGGACCCGCAGCACCGGGTGAAGCTGCGATGAGCGGTGTGGCGTCCTTCTTCCATTGGCGCGTCACCGTCTCCGCGAGATCAGGCGAGCGGGGTGTGTTGTTGCGC
>JANMMD010000196.1:0-6581 GCA_031372905.1 Betaproteobacteria bacterium | reverse complement strand
CAGGCTGTCCTGCCGCGCGGCGGCTATGGCCTCCTCATTCACGCCGAAGTGGCGCAGCCACTGAGCGACGATGGCCAGGTACTCGGCCTGCGTGAAGGGGTAGAAGCTGATCCACAGGCCGAAGCGCTCGCTCAGCGAAATCTTCTCTTCCACCACCTCGCCCGGGTGCACCTCGCCGTCTTCGGTGTGCTGGTAGCTGAGGTTTTCCTTCATGTACTCGGGCAGCAGGTGGCGGCGGTTGCTGGTGGCGTAGATCAGCAGGTTGTCGCTGGCTGCGGAGACGCTGCCATCGAGCACGCTCTTCAACGCCTTGTAGCCGGGCTCGCCTTCGTCGAAGCTCAGGTCGTCGCAGAACACGATGAACTTTTCAGGCCGCTCGGCGACGAGGTCGACGAGGTCGGGCAGGTCGACGAGATCGGCCTTGTCGACCTCGATCAGCCGCAGGCCCTGTGCCGCGTACTCGTTGAGCATCGCCTTCACGAGGCTGCTCTTGCCGGTGCCGCGCGCACCCGTCAGCAGCACGTTGTTCGCGCCGTGGCCGGCCACGAACTGCGCGGTGTTGCGCTGCAGACGCTCTTTCTGCGGGTCGACTTCCTTCAGGTCGGACAAGCGGATGCCCGAGACATGTTTCACCGGCTCCAGCACGCCGGCGCTGCCGCGCTTGCGGTAGCGAAAGGCCACCGAAGCCTGCCAGTCGGGCGCGGTGGCGGCGTGGGGCAGGATTTGCTCCAGCCGCGCCAATAGCGACTCGGCGCGCACCAGCAGATGTTCAAACGCAGCATTCATGGGCACGAAGTTTAGGCGGCGGGGTTGTAGGGCAAGTCCGAGCCCCAAGCCGCGGGCGACGCGTGGGCCACGGCACGCACCTCGTCGCCCGCGATCACGCAGATGCGTGCGCCGTCGCCGCGCGGCATCACGTGCATGCCTGTGAAGGCGCCAAAGGCCGGCAGCACGCCGACCTCTGCGCCGAAGTGAAAGCAGGGCAGGCGCAGGCGCTGGTTCGCGCGGCCACCCAGCACCACGGCGGGGTGGATGTGACCGGCCAGCACATAGGCGCCGGGCACGGGCCGTGGGTGGTGGCACAAGGCCAGGCTGCCCAGCATCAAAGGCTCGTCGACACAGTGCACCCCCCACTCGGGCGGGGGGTCGCCGGCATGGCCGTCGTGGTTGCCGCGCACCAGCGTCAGTTGGAGGTCTGCATGCGCTTCCCGCCATTGCGCCACCGCGGCCCAGGTGGCCGGCGCGCGTGCACGCGCCGAGTGCAGCAGGTCGCCGAGGAAGATGACGTGCTGGGCGCCAGTGGCAGCCACGGCCTCGGTCAAACGGGTCAAGGTTTCCGTGGTGGTCCCGCCGGGCACGGGCACGCCCAGGCGGCGAAAGCTCACGGCCTTGCCGATGTGGGCATCGGCCACCAGCAGTGCGCGGTGCGCGGGCAGGTAGGCCGCGCGCTGGGGCAGCAGCCGCAGCAGGGTGCCGCCGGCTTCAATGTCCAACATCGCCACCTCAGGTGGTCAGGCGGTGCAGCGCGGGTTCCAGGTGCTCGGTGGGCAGGCGCTTGAAGCCCGAGCGCGCATAACGCTGCAGCCGGCCGATGGCCAGCGAGGTCAGCGCCGAGGCGAGCGCCTGCGCGTCCACCGTGGGGGTGGGCGAACCGGCGGCCTCGGCTGCCGCGCGCAGGCTCGTGCGCAATTGCGACTCGACGCGGTCGAAGAACTGGTTCATGCGCAGCGACAAACGCTCGTGCTCGAACACCAGCGCATCACCCACCATCACCCGCGTCATGCCCGGGTTCTTCTCGCCGAACTGCAGCAGCACGGCCACCATCTTCTGCGCCTGCACGGCGCCGGCAGTTTCGCGCTCGATGATCTGGTTGACGAGCGTGAAGACACTGCTTTCGATGAACTCGATGAGGCCCTCGAACATCTGCGCCTTGCTCGCGAAGTGGCGGTAGAGCGCCGCTTCGCTGACTTCGAGTTTGGCGGCCAGCGCGGCGGTGGTGATGCGGTCGGCGCCAGGCTGCTCCAGCATGCTGGCCAGGGTTTGCAGGATCTGCACGCGCCGCTCGCCGGGCTTGGGCCGCTTGCGCGCCGGTGCCGCAACCGGGGCGTCGGGCTCAGCGTCTTCCGTGCCGACCGGTGTTTCTTCTTCAGGCACGTCGAGCACGTCGGGCATGGGGGCGGCAAGGTCCGGCGGAAATGAATCGAAAGATTCTTGCACACGGCCTGCGGGCCCCAGCTTGCAGGTAAACACTGACTTGCCCGCCGAACAGGGTGCTGGCGGCCACGTCAGACGGCGCTGACAATCGCGCGCCGTGATGCGCATGCAGCCCCTGCCGATATCAGCCCCCACCGCCCTGGCCGACGCCGCGCCGGCGCTGGCAGCGGCCGTGGGCCTGGGCCTGCTCGGTCTGGCGTGTCTGTCATGGGCTCTGCAACGAATGCGGCTGGCGCCGGCCGCGCTGGGCGCGGTGCTGATGGCCGCCGCCGTGTGGATGGCGACAGGTCCGGCGCCCGCAGCCCTGGCCTGGGGCCTGTTGGCAGCAGCGGCGCTCGCGGTGTGGCAGCTGGCCGCCCGCCACGCACGCCTGCGCGAGCGCGCCAAGGCCCTGCGGGCCGCCTTGCTGGAGCAACAAGCGGCGGCCCGCCAGGCCGCTGAGCTGGCCGAAACCCGCCTGCAGGCGCAGCAGCGCCAGGCCGATGAGGCCGATCAGGCCAAGACGCGTTTTCTGGCCGCTGCCAGCCATGAGCTGCGCCAGCCCGTGCATGCGCTGGCCTTGCAGCTGGAAGCGCTGCGCTGCGCGCCGCTGGGGGCGCAGGAGCAGGCCACGGTGCAACGTCTTGCCGCCTCTGTCACCGCGCTGCAGGCGATGGCGGCCACGCTGCTGGACGTTTCGCGCATCCACGCTGGCGTCGCGCTGCCACGCTGGGAGGTGCTGTCGCTGGCGCCCATGCTGCGCCGCGTGGCCAACGACATCGCTCCCTTGGCCGAAGCGCGCGGTCTGCGCCTGGCGCTGCGCCTGCACGACGATGGCGCTGCCACCGTCACCGACGCGCTGCTGCTGGAGCGCGTGCTGCGCAACCTGCTGGACAACGCCGTGAAGCACACGCAGCAGGGCGGTGTGCTGCTGGCGCTGCGCCGCCGCCGTGTCGACAGCGGCACCGACAGCGGCAACGACAGCGGCGCCACGCTCCGGCTGGAGGTCTGGGACACCGGTCCCGGCATCACCCCGGCCAACCACGAGCGGGTGTTCCAGGATTACCAGCAGCTGCCCGTGCAGCCGGGCAGCACCGGGGCCGCAGCCGGCACGGTGCCCGGCCTTGGCCTGGGCTTGGCGCTGGTGCGCGACCTCCTGCAGCAGTTGCAGCTGCGGCTGGTGCTGCATTCGCGGCCCGGCCATGGCTCGGTGTTTTTTGTCGAAGGCTTGCCGCTGGCGGCGCTGGCGCCGCAACGTGTGGCCGCAGCGCGCCGGGCACAGGCGGCAAAGGCGCCGCCATGAAACTGCTGATCGTCGACGACCACCCGCTGGTGCGCGACGCGCTGGCCCGCACCTTGCGCCTGTTGCAGCCCACGGCCGAGATCTTCGAAGGCGCCGACCGCGTTGCCGCAGAGGCCTTGCTGCAGGCCCATGCGCCGGCGCTGGCGCTGCTGGACCTGCACATGCCCGGCATGCAGGGTGCTGCCGGCGTTGCAGCCTTGCGCCTGCAGTTCCCGGCCGTCCGGCTGCTCGTGGTCTCGGGCGACGACGCCCCGGCCACCGTGCGTGCGGTGCTGGCCGCCGGCGCGGTGGGCTTCGTGCCCAAGGCAGAGAGCGCCGCCGTCATGCAGCAGGCCCTGCGCCTGGTGCTGGACGGTGGGTGCTACGTGCCTGCGCAGGCCCTGGCGGGTCTCGAGGACGCTTCGCGTGAGCCGGCCTCCGCCCTGACACCACGCCAGCACGAGGTGCTGCGCTGTCTGATGCAGGGCCAGCCCAACAAGCAGATCGCGCGTGAACTGGGTATCGGCGAAGGCACGGTGAAGCTGCACATCGCTGCCGTGTTGCGCGCGCTGCGGGCGCGAAACCGCACCGAGGCAGCGGCGCGCGCGCGTGAACTCGGCCTTTAGGCGCTGACTCTTGTCTGGATGCGCCGGCTCAGCGCCGACGCAGCAGTTCGTTCAGCTTGTGCACACGCCGGCCCACATACGCCGGCTTGCGGTGCGGGCGCACATCGCGGCGCGCCAGCCAGCGCTGCATCCACACCGTGGCCATGCCCACGCTGCGCGCGGCCTTCTGGTTGGTCAGCGCGTCTTCCACCAGCACGCAGCGTGCAGGCGGCACACGCAGGCGCGCGGCCACGGCGCGAAAGAGGCGCGCATCGGGCTTGGGGCGCAGCTGGCCGAACATCGTCATCTGCTCGATGGCGATGATGCCCCTGAACAGGTGCGCGATGCCCAGGGCGCCCAGCACGCGCGCGGCGTACGCCGCCGGTGCGTTCGTCAGCAGATAGCGCTGTCCCGGCAGGCGCGCCAGCGCGGCGAGGTCAGGCCCATGCCCGCGCACGCGGGCTTCCAGCCCGGGCAGCAGGTGCGTCTGGTGCAGGAAGTGCGCGGCGTCCACGCCCTGGTGCTTCACCAGGCCCAGGAGCGTGGCCCCGTAGCGGTGCCAGTGGCGGTTGCGCAAGGCCTCGGCGTCGGCCCGCGCGTAGCCGAGTTGCTGCTCGATGTAGTCGCCCATCGCATCGCGGATCTGTGGCATCGACGCCGTGGTGGCGTCGTGCAGCGTGTCGTCCAGGTCGAAGAGCCAGACAGTGCGCGAATTCTTCAAAACAGCCAAAGCCGCTTCTTGCGCAGCGCACGCACGCTGACTTTTCGGCCCAGCACCAGCTGCTTGACGATGAGCTCGGCCCTGCGTTCATCGAAGCGGTGGCGCTTGATCACGGGCGAGGGCAGCGGTGAGGTGCGCTGGCGCAGTTCCAGGCGGCCAGCTTGGGCGTCCCAGCCTATCCAGAAGTTGCTGCTGCGGCGTCCCTGCGAGCCCGGCCAGAGGTAGCGCAGTGCATCGCCGGCGTGGCCGATGGCTGCGCCGTTTGGCGCGCGCAACCAAACCTGGAAACGCGGGCCTTGCCGCGGTGCCTGGGTGACCGTTTCACGCCGGAGTTTCAGCTCAGCCGGCAGGGCCTCGTTGGCGGTTTCCAGACGCTGCCACAGCGCCTGGATGGCGAGCACCGCCTGTTCACCCCCCGTCGCGGGCTGGGCCGAGGCGGCCACTGCGTCGGGGTCGGCCTCGGGCGCGCGCGCGCGACGCTTCAGTTCCTTGTTGATCCAGGACATGGTGGCGAACGGGGCCGGCTTGGAGCGCGGCGCTCAGTGCGAACGGATCATGGTGCCGTAGGCCTGGTCGGTGAGGATTTCCAGCAGCATCGCGTGCGGCACGCGCCCGTCGACGATGTGCACCGCGTTCACGCCGCTCTTGGCGGCGTCGATGGCGCCAGCCAGCTTGGGCAGCATGCCGCCGCTGATGGTGCCGTCGGCGATCAGCTCGTCGATCTCACGCGCCGTCAGCTCCGTGATCAGCTCGCCGGCCTTGTTCAGCACACCCTTGATGTTGGTCAGCATCACCAGCTTCTCGGCATTCAGCACCGTGGCCAGCTTGGCGGCCACGAGGTCGGCGTTGATGTTGAAGCTCTCGTTGTTCTCGCCGAAGCCGATGGGGCTGATGACGGGGATGAACTGGTCGTCCTGCAGCGCCTTCACCACGGCGGGGTCGATGGCGGTGATTTCGCCGACCTGGCCGATGTCGTGCTGCACGCTCGGGTCGTCCTTGTCGGCCATGGTCATCTTGCGCGCGCGGATGAGGCCGCCGTCCCAGCCCGTCAGGCCGACCGCCTTGCCGCCGGCGCTGTTGATCAGGCCCACGATGTCCTGCTGCACCTGGCCGCCCAGCACCCACTCCACCACTTCCATGGTCTCGGCGTCGGTGACGCGCATGCCCTGGATGAAGGTGCCCTTCTTGCCGACCTTGGCCAGCGCTTCGTCGATCTGCGGCCCGCCGCCGTGCACGACGATGGGGTTCATGCCCACCAGCTTGAGCAGCACCACGTCCTCGGCAAAGTCTAGCTGCAGCGCGGGGTCGGTCATGGCGTTGCCGCCGTACTTGATGACGATGGTCTTGCCATGGAACTTGCGGATGTAGGGCAGCGCCTGCGACAGGATTTCAGCCTTGTCGCGCGGCGGGATGTGGCTCAGGTCATGCAGGGCAGCGGCGGGGGTGGACATGGTGTGTTCGGCACTGACGGGAAGTTGGCGAGAATTGTAGGGTCGCAGGTGCCTGCATCGACAGTTGACAGCGATGCCGGGCCGCAAAGCATCACCGCACATTCCATGCGGGCGGTACGGTGTTCAGTGCCGACGCTGTGGTGTGAAAGACTGCGCCGTGATGAACAACGAAACGACACCGCATGAAACGACTGCATCTGTTGACGGCCCTGCTGGTGGCCTGCACCGCGGCATCGGCCCAGGGCACGCTCAGCGAAGGCGAAGTGAGCAAGGTGGACGCCGCGGGCGGCCGCCTGACCTTGAAGCATGGCGAGATCAAGAACCTGGAC
>JANMMD010000176.1:0-23279 GCA_031372905.1 Betaproteobacteria bacterium | reverse complement strand
CACCCCTTCACGGCGCCCAAGGACGGCCACGACGAGCTGATGAAGACCGACCCCGGCGCCTGCATCGCCAAGGCCTACGACATGGTGCTGAACGGCTGGGAGATCGGCGGCGGCTCGGTGCGTATCCACCGCGCCGACGTGCAGGCACGCGTGTTCGAGGCGCTGAACATCACGCCCGAAGAGCAGAAGGTGAAATTCGGCTTCCTGCTCGACGCGCTGCAGTACGGCGCGCCGCCGCACGGCGGCCTGGCCTTCGGCCTGGACCGCATCGCCACGCTGATGACGGGCGCCGAGAGCATCCGCGACGTCATCGCCTTCCCGAAGACGCAACGCGCGCAATGCCTGCTGACCGGAGCGCCCGGCTTCGTCGACGAAGTGCAGTTGCGTGAACTGCACATCCGGCTGCGCAACACCACGGCCGCGGCCTGATAGCTGAAATGGCTAAAATGGCCGAATTCCTCGCACGGAGTTCGGCCATGGAAGTGACCGCCACGGAAGCCAAGAACCGCCTCGGCCAGATGCTCGAGCACTGCCAGCGCGAGCCGGTGGTGATCGAGAAGTCGGGCCGGCGGCACAGCGTGCTGCTCTCGGCGGCGCACTACGACGCGCTGGTGGCGGCAAGCGCTGGCCTGACCGAGTCGCCACCGCCGCGTACGGCCGCAGAGTTCACCGAGCGCTACAAGGACTGGGTGGACGAGCAGAACGAGCGTTTTGAGCGCATTGGCATCTGGAACGAAGAGTTCCGGACCTGGTGAGCAGCCACGCCATGGCGCAATGGGATGTCTACGCCAACCCGAACCCCGGCAGCCGCGCTGAGGTGCCGTACCTGGTGGATGTGCAGAGCGATCTTTTGCACGATGTACCGACACGCTTGGTCATCCCGCTGGCACCACCGCGACGTCGTTTGACGGGCCTGCCGCAGCGCATGAGCCCCGTGTTCGAGGTGCAGGGCCTCCAGCTGCTGCTCCTGCCGCAAGAGGCCGGCCCGGTGGCCGCTCGCGTGCTGCGCCAGCCCTTGGCCAGCCTGCGCGCCGACGCCCACCGCATCGTGGACGCTCTCGACGCCGTGGCCAGCGGTGTCTGACGCATGACCACGGCTCCCCGCCCCCACAAGATCCCGCGCTCGGTGCTGGTGGTCATCCACACGCCGGCACTGGAGGTGCTGCTGATCGAACGCGCTGACCGCCCGGGTTACTGGCAAAGCGTCACCGGCAGCCTGGACGCCGAAGACGAGGCGCTGGACGCCACCGCGCGGCGTGAGGTGCTGGAAGAAACCGGCATTGACGTCGAAGCCGTGGGCGGTGTGCTGCAGGACTGGCAGCAGCACAACGTCTACGAGATCTTCCAAACATGGCGCCACCGCTATGCACCGGGTGTCACGCACAACACCGAGCACGTCTTCGGCCTGTGCGTGCCGCGCGGCACGCCCGTGGTGCTGGCGCCGCGTGAACACTTGGCGCACCAGTGGCTGCCCTGGGCCGAGGCGGCCGAGCGCTGTTTCTCGCCCAGCAATGCCGAGGCGATACGCCAACTGCCACAACGCGCGGCGACGGCGCGCACGGAATGAAACTGAACCCGTTGCGGTCTTCCTTGATGCCCGCGGCCGGCGAACGTGAGCCTGGCGCCTTGCGTGTGGCCACCTACAACATCGCCAAGGGCGTGCGCGGCCTCGGCCCGCGCAAGCGACTGGAGATCCACAACCTGGGGCTGGCCGTCGAGGCCTTCGACGCCGACCTGATCTTTCTGCAGGAAGTGCGCGCCTTCCACACGCGCGAGGCACGGCGTTTCGACCGCACGCATTTCGGCTGGCCGGCCGAGGGCCAGGCCGAGTTCCTGGCGCCGGAAGGTTATGAGGTCGCCTACCGCAGCAATGCCGTCACGCGGCACGGCGAGCACGGCAATGCGCTGCTGTCGCGCTGGCCGCTGGGTGACGTGGGCCACCACGACGTCAGCGACCACCGGTTCGAGCAGCGCGGCCTGCTGCACGTGCCGGTGGCCTGGCAGGGCCGCACGGTGCACGCGGTGGTGGTGCACTTCGGCCTCGTGCACCGCAGTCGCGTGCGCCAGGTGCAGCGTCTGGCAGCGTTCATCGAAGCCGAGGTGCCGCGCCACGAGATGCTGGTGGTGGCCGGCGACTTCAACGACTGGGGCGAACGCCTCGATGGCGCGATGACCGAGCTCGGGCTGCTGCGCGCCTGCGCGCCAGGCAGCCGCCACAGCGACAGCGTCACCTTTCCGTCGCTGGCACCGGTGTTCGCGCTCGACCGTTTCTACGTGCGCGGCCTCGCCTGCCGGGCCACGCTGGTGCCGCGCGGCAGCAGCTGGGCGCGCATGTCCGACCACCTGCCGCTGGTGGCCGAACTCGTGGCAGAAGTGTCGCCCGAGCGCGTGCGCGGGGCCGCGCCGCTCGCGGCTGCCAACTGATGTCGGGCCTGGACCTCGGCCGGCTGCGCAGCTGGACGGTGGTGCCGGCGCCGCGCTTCGTCGGTGGCAACCAGGTCGAACTGCTGCAGGGCGGTGACGAGCTCTTCCCGCGCATGCATGCGGCCATCGCAGCGGCACAGCGTGAGGTCTGGCTGGCCACCTACATCTTCCACGACGACCCCGCCGCCACCGCGCTGGCGGTGGCGCTGAAGGAAGCCGCGGTCCGCGGCGTGGCCGTGCACGCGGTGGTGGACGGCTTCGGCAGCATCAAGACGCTGGAAGGCGTGCGCGCGATGTTCGCCGGCAGCGGCGTGCGGCTGGAGGTGTTCCGCCCGCTCGACCGCTGGTACGCCTGGCTGCAGCCCGGGCAGCTGCGACGCCTGCACCAGAAGCTCTGCGTCTGCGATGAGCAGGTGGCCTTTGTCGGTGGCATCAATCTCATCGACGATCGCCACGACATGAACCACGGCTGGACCGACGTCCCGCGGCTGGACTACGCCGTGCAGCTGCAAGGCCCGCTGGCGGCCCAGGTACACGCCACCACGCGCGCGATGTGGGCGCGCGCCCACCTGTGGCGCGACTGGCGCGACGAGGTCAAGGCCGTGGCGCGCAGCGCGCGGCCGGTGAAGAAGGCCATGACCATCGTGCGCCAGCTGCGCGGCGTGCAGCCGCAAGCCGCCGGTGTGTCGCGTGCCGAGGCCGAAGGCCCGATGCGCGCGGCCTTCCTGGTGCGCGACAACCTGCGCCAGCGCCGCGTCATCGAACGCAGCTACATCGAAGCGATACGCCGCGCCCAGCACAGCGTCGACCTGGCGGTGCCGTACTTCTATCCGGGCCGCAACTTCCGGCGGGCGCTGCGCCACGCGGCGCGGCGCGGCGTGGCCGTGCGCCTGCTGCTGCAAGGCAAGGTGGACTACCGCATTGCCGCGATGGCCGCGCACGCCCTGTACGACGAGATGCGCGCCAACGGCGTGCGCATCTTCGAGTACACGCCCGCCTTCCTGCATGCCAAGGTGGCGGTGGTGGACGACAACTGGGCCACCGTGGGCAGCAGCAACATCGACCCCCTGAGCCTGCTGCTGAACCTGGAAGCCAACGTGGTGGTGCGCGACGTTGGATTTTCGGCCGCGCTGCGCGCGCGCCTGCAGCAGGCCTTCGACCTGTCGGTCGAAGTGAGTGGCGTGCCCGTGCGCACGGGCTGGCGCCGCTGGCTGCACCGCGGCGTCATTGCCTGGGCCGCCAACCTCTACCTGCGCGTGGCCGGCATCACCGGCAGGTACTAGCCCGCCCGCCGCGGTTACGCTTGCGGCATGACCCGCCGCAAGAAGCCCTCTCCAACGTCGTCCATCGACCTGGCGCTGCAAGGCGGCGGCTCGCACGGCGCCTTCACCTGGGGCGTGCTCGACCGGCTGCTGGAAGACGAGAGCCTGGCCTTCGACGGCGTCTCGGGCACGAGCGCGGGTGCGCTGAACGCGGCCGTGCTGGCCACCGGCCTGGCCGAAGGCGGCCGCACTGGCGCGCGCACCGCGCTGCGTGCCTTCTGGCACGACGTGGCCACGCATCACGCGCCGGGTGCTTCTTGCTTCGGCAGCTGGGCGGCCGCGCCCGGTGGCTGGCCCGCGTTTGCGCCGCCCGGCCTGGCCGGCTTCAACCTGGACGGCAACCCCTTCTATGCCTGGAGCCAGCATTTTCTGCGCCTCTTCAGCCCCTACCAGTTCAACCCGCTGGGGCAGGACCCCTTGCGTGAGGTGGTGCAGCGCCACGTGCGTCCGGCGGCCTTGAAAGGCGGGCCGCTCTCGCTCTTTATCGTCGCCACCTCGGTGCGCACGGGGCAGCCGCGGGTCTTCGACCGGCAGGCGATGGGCAGTGCCGTCGCCATCGACGCCCTGCTTGCCAGCGCCTGCCTGCCGCAGATGTTTCGCGCCGTGCAGATCGACGGCGAGGCCTACTGGGACGGCGGCTACAGCGGCAACCCCGCACTCTGGCCGCTGATTTACGAGACGGCCGCGCTCGACGTGCTGCTGGTGAAGATCAACCCCTTGGTGCGCGAAGGTCTGCCCGACACCCCGGCCGAGATCACCGACCGCGTCAACGAGATCACCTTCAACGCCGGCCTGGTGGGCGAGCTGCGTGCGATTGCGTTCGTGCAACGACTGGTGCAGCAGGGCCGGCTCGATGCCGGCGACTACAAGAACCTGCGCCTGCACATGGTGGCCGACGAAGCCGGCCTGGCACCGCTGCACCCGTCGAGCAAGCTCAACACCGACCGGCGCTTCATCGATACGCTGCACGCGCTGGGCCGCGAGGCCGCGCAGCGCTGGCTGGCCGTGCACCGCCAGGACATCGGCCGGCGCTCGTCGTTGGACCTGCAGCAGCATTTCCTCGCACCGCGCGCACCTGGCGCGCCGGTGCTCGGCCATGGCTGAACGCGACGATCTCATCGTGCAGCGCCCCGAGGGCCTGTACTGCCCGGCGGGTGATTTCCACATCGACCCCTGGCGCCCGGTGGCGCGCGCCGTCATCACCCACGCCCATGCCGACCACGCGCGGCGCGGCCATGGCGCCTACCTCGCCACCGCCATCAGCGAGGGTGTGCTGCGCGCGCGCCTGGGCCCCATCACGCTGCAGGGGCTGGCGTACGGTGAGGCGGTGTTGATCAACGGCGTGCGCGTGTCGCTGCACCCTGCTGGCCACGTGCTCGGCTCGGCGCAGGTGCGCTTGGAGCACGCGGGCCAGGTGTGGGTGGCGTCGGGCGACTACTTCACCAGCGGCCATACCGACGACATCAACAGCACCTGCACGCCTTTCGAGCCGGTGCGCTGCCACTGCTTCATCACCGAGAGCACCTTCGGTCTGCCCATTTACCGCTGGCGGCCTCAAACAGAGCTGATGGCCGAGATCAACGCCTGGTGGGCCGCCAACGCCGAGGCCGGGCGTGCCAGCCTGCTGCTGGGCTACAGCTTCGGCAAGGCACAGCGCCTGTTGATGGGTGTGAAGGCCGGTGCGGAGGCCGGCCTCGGGCCCATCGTCGTGCACGGCGCCGTGGAGCCGCTGAACCAGGCCTACCGCGCCGCCGGCGTGGTGCTGCCCGCCACCGTGCTGCTGGATGGCGTGGCCGACAAGGCCATGCTCAAGCGCGCGCTCGTCGTGGCGCCGCCGGCGGTGCTGGGCAGCGCCTGGGCACGAAAGTTCGGCGACCAGAGTGACGCCTTCGCCAGCGGCTGGATGCAGCTGCGCGGTGCGCGCCGACGCCAGGGTGTGGACCGCGGCTTCGTGCTCTCGGACCACGCCGACTGGCCCGGCCTGCAGCGTGCCATCGCGGCCACGGGCGCCAGCCGCGTGATCGTCACGCATGGCTATGAAGCCGTGATGGTGCGCTGGCTGCGCGAGCAGGGGCTCGAGGCCGGCAGCTTCCACACCGAGTTCGGTGCCGAGGGTGGCGAGGAGCTGCCCGCACAGGAACCTGCAAAGGCACCCGCACCGGCATCGCCGGTGGCTGCAGACAGCATGCCGTCTTTACCGGGCTGAGCCACCCGCCGCACCGCTGCATGCAACGCTTCGCCGCGCTCTACCAGGCCCTGGACGCCAGCACCGCCACGCAAGACAAGGTGGCGGCGCTGCGCCGCTACTTCCAGGCCGCGCCGGCTGGCGATGCGGCCTGGGCGGTGTATTTCCTGGCCGGTGGCAAGCCGCGCCAGGTGCTGCCCACCGCACTGCTGCGCGACACCGCCTGCCAGCGCGCCGGCATCGACGCCTGGCTGTTCGAGGAGTGCTACCAGGCCGTGGGCGACCTCGCCGAGACCATCGCCCACGTGCTGCCGCCGCCTGCGGCCACGGACGACGCCGGCCTGGCCAGCTGGGTGGAAGAGCGCCTGCTGCCGCTGCGTGGCCTGGGCGCGGCCGAGCAGGCCGAGCGCCTGCTGGCGGCCTGGGACGTGCTGGAGGCGCCCAGCCGTTTTCTGCTGGTGAAGCTGATCGGCGGCGGCTTCCGTGTCGGCGTCAGCAAGCTCCTGGTGCAGCGCGCGCTGGCCGAGCACGCCGGCCTGGATGCCAAACTGATGGCACAGCGGCTGGTGGGGTGGACGGACGCCCGCAGCACGCCCAGCGCCGAGCGTTTTGCCGCGCTGCTGGCACCGGCCGGCAGCGAAGCCGATGGTGGGGCCGCTCTCGGCGGCCAGCCCTACCCGTTCTTCCTCGCCCACGCCCTGCAGGCGCCGCTGGCCGACTTCGACACCATGCTCGGCCCGCCCGCCGACTGGCTGGTGGAGTGGAAGTACGACGGCATCCGCGCGCAGGTGGTCAAGCGCGCCGGGCAGGTGTGGGTGTGGTCGCGCGGCGAAGAGCTGATCACCGAGCGCTTTCCGGAAGTGGTGCAGCAGGCCGCAGCCTGGCCCGACGGCACGGTGGTGGACGGTGAACTGCTGGTGTGGCCCGCCGGCCACGAACACCCGGCGCCCTTTGCCTTGCTGCAGCAGCGCATCACGCGCAAGACCCTGCCGAAGAAGCTGCTGGCGGATGCGCCGGTGGTGCTCTTGGCCTACGACCTGCTGGAGCATCGGGGCCAGGACCAGCGCGACACGCCCCTTGTGCTGCGCAGGGCGCGGCTGCAGGGCTCGCTGCAAGGCCATGGGCTGCGCGTGTCGCCCCTCGTGGAAGCTGCCGACTGGCCGGCGTATGCCGCCCTGCGAGCCAGCTCGCGCGAGCGCGGCGTCGAGGGCTTCATGCTGAAGGCGCTGAGCAGCCGCTACGGCAGCGGCCGCACCAAGGCCGACGGCACGTGGTGGAAGTGGAAGGTCGAGCCGTTGAGCGTGGACGCCGTGCTCGTCTACGCCCAGGCCGGCCACGGCCGCCGCGCCAGCGTCTACACCGACTACACCTTCGCCGTGTGGAGTCGGGCCCCGGCCAGCGCCGAAGAAGCGCAAGAGGTGTTGGACGCCATCGCCCGAAAGGCGCCTGCGCCCGAGCGCGGCAGCACGGCCCTGCAACTGTTGCCCTTCGCCAAGGCCTATTCGGGCCTGACCGATGAGGAGTTCAAGGCCGTCGACCGCGTGATACGCGCCACCACGCTGGAGAAGTTCGGCCCGGTGCGCAGCGTCAAGCCGAGCCTGGTCTTCGAGATCGGCTTCGAAGGCATCCAGCGCAGCCCGCGCCATAAGAGCGGCGTGGCGGTGCGCTTTCCGCGCATGCTGCGCCTGCGCCCCGACAAGCCGCTGCACGAGGCCGACACGCTGGCCACGCTGCTGGCGCTGAACCCGCCCGCGTGACGCGGCGTCGTGACGTGGCGTCCCGCGGCCCCTTACAGTGAGCCGGCCGCAGGCACGGTGTCTGGCGGCGACAGGGAGCCCACCACGATGAAACGAATGATCAAGGGCCTGGCGGCCCTGCTGCTGGGGCTGGGCATCGCCAGCGCCGCGCAGGCGCAGCTGAGCGAAGCGCAGGCCGAGCAGCTGATGAAGCTCACGGGGCAGTGGGAACAGCTGCAATCGGTGGCCGAGCAGATGCGTGAGGGCCTGCTCAAGGGCATGGCCGCCGACCCGAAACCCCTCAGCCCCGACGTGCAGGACCGGCTGAAAGCCGCCGCCGCGGTGGCCTTCCAGAGCGAACGTATCCGCGCCGCGGCGCGCCGTGCGGTGGCCGAGAACACCCGCCTGGCCTACCTGCCCGAACTGCAGCGCTGGTACCAAAGCCCGGTGGCGCGGCGTATCACCCAGGCCGAGGTGGAAGACACCGCGCGCGCCGAGGCCGACATCAAGGCGCGCACCCAGCGCGGCATGGCACTGGTGCAGGCCGCCCCGCCGCAGCGCCAGCAGCTGCTGGTGCGCCTGGTGGAGGTGACACGCGCGCCGCGCTCCAGCGCCGACATCATCATCAACATGGGCGCGATGCTGCCGCTGGCGCTGATGCGCTTTGACCCCAGCGCCAAGCGGATGTCCGAAGCCGAACTCCGCGCAGGGTTGGAAGAACAGCGGGGGCCGTTGATGCAGGCCTTCGAGACCATCTCGCTGGCCGGCTTCGCCATCGCCTACCAAGGCCTGCCGGATGAAGCGCTGGCGTCCTATGCCGACTTCATGGCCAGTGCCGCCGGTGACCACTACACCGACATCGGCGAAAAGGCCTTCGAGGCCGCCATCCTGGCTGCCATCGCGGCGCTCAAGCCTTGATCTGAGCCGCCCCAGCACAGGAACAGGCGGGCAAGCACCCCGCTGATTCGGGTCAAGGAAAGGGCAGGGCTGCCTAGCATCGCCAGCACGCCCATAGAGAGGATCCGCGTGGACGCGAGCCTTGCCCCGACCGTTTCTGTCACGCCGGACGACGCGCTGTTGAACGCCGCGCGCAGCGGCGCCATGCCCCTGCCCGAGCTGCTGGAGCGCGCCAACGCGCTGCAGGCCAGCGGCCAGGTCGAGGCCTCTGCCGCGCTGTACGACGCCTGGCTCGCCCACAGCACCTCGCCACTGCGCCATGTGGCGGGTTTCAACTGGGGTGCGGTGCTCTCGCAACTGGGCCGCACCGAACAAGCCGAGGCCGCCTATGCCCTGGCCCTGCAGGCGCAGCCGGGCTTCGCGCCGGCGCACCTGAACCTGGGCCATCTGTGTGAACGCCGGGGTGACGTGGAAGCCGCACTCGGCCACTGGCGCGCCGTCTATGACCCGCCAAACGCGGCGGCGCAGGCACCCACGCAAGACCACCTGCTGCACGCACTGAACAACGCCGCGCGTTTGCTGGAGATCCAGCGCCGCTACCCCGAGGCCGAAGCGCTGATGCGCCGCAGCCTGGAAGTGAAGCCGGCGCAGAACGACGTCATCCAGCACTACGTGCACATCCGCCAGAAGCAATGCGCCTGGCCGCATTACCTGCCGGTGGGCGAGGTCACGCCCAACCAGCTGCTGATGGGCACCTCGCTGCTGGCCACGATGGGCCTGTCCGACGATCCGGCGCTGCAGCTGCTGAGCAGCGTGCGTTTCGTCAACGACAAGGTGCCCAAAGCCCCGCCGGTGCCGCTGCACACGCAGATGCCGCCGCGCAGCGGCAAGATCAGAGTCGGCTACCTCAGCGGCGACCTGCACATGCACGCCGTGGGCCTGCTCACGCCCGAGCTCTTCGAGCTGCACGACCGCGGCAGGTTCGAGGTCTGGGCCTTCTGCTGGACGCCGGAATCGCCGCAGGCCGTCTTCCAGCGCCAGCGCCAGCGCATCCTGAAGGCCATGGACCACCACGTGCGCCTGGCCGGTGTGGACGACATCACCGCAGCGCGCCTGATCGCCCAAGCCGGCATCGACGTGCTGGTGGACCTGCAGGGCCTCACCGCCGGTGCGCGCCCGGCCATCCTCGGCCACCGCGCCGCGCCCGTGCAGGTGAGCTACCTCGGCCTGCCCGGCACGAGTGCGCTGCCCGGTGTCGATTGGATGCTGGCCGACCGCTTCGTGATGCCGCCCGAGCTGCTGCCCTACTGCACCGAAAAGCCGATCTACCTGCCGCACTGTTACCAGGTCAGCGACCGCCAGCGCGAGGTGGGCGCCACACCCACACGCGCCCAGTACGGCCTGCCGGAAGAGGCCTTCATCTTCGGCAGCTTCAACAACAACCACAAGTTCACGCCCGAGATGTTCGGGGCCTGGATGCGGGTGCTGGCCCAGGTGCCGAACAGCATCCTCTGGTTGCTGGCCGACAACGACACCGCGCGCGCCAACATGCAGGCCGCGGCCGCCGCGCAAGGCATCGCGCCCGAGCGCCTGCACTTCGCGCCACGCGTGGCCCCGGCCGATTACCTGGCGCGCTTCCAGCTCATCGACCTGATGCTGGACACCTTCCCCTTCAACGCCGGCACCACGGCCAGCGACGCGCTGTGGATGGGCACGCCCATGGTCACGCGCGCCGGCCGCACCTACATCAGCCGCATGGCCGGCAGCCTGCTCAATGCCATCGGCCTGCCCGAGCTCGTCACCGAGAGCCTGGCCGACTACGAGAAGCTGGCTGTCACGCTGGGCCGCCACCCGGCGCGCGTGAAGTCCATCCGCCGCTACCTCAGTGAGCACGGCCGCAGCAGCGCGCTGTTCGACCTGCCGCAGATCGTGCGCGACATCGAGACCGAATTCGAGCGTCTGGCCCTGGCTGCGCGCGCCGGCTGAAACGCTGTCGGCAGATCGCCTGAACGAGCCCCATGGACGAGCGCAGCCCCGAGCTGGACAACGACGCCCTGGCGCATGCCTTGTCGTGGTTGACGCGTCACCACGGGCGCGAGCGCACGGCTGAATCGCTGCTGTCCAGCCAGCCTCTGGCCGGCCGCCTGGGCCCGGATGAAGCCGTTCGCGCCTTGCGCGAGGCCGGCTACAGCGCCGGCCTGTTGCAGCGGCCCGTGGCCGAGCTGCACGAGCTGCTGCTGCCTGCGGTGCTGCTGCTGAACGGCGGCGACGCCTGCATCGTGGTGGCGCGTCATGAAAGTGGCGGCCATTACGACATCGTGATGCCCGGCCGCCAGCACCACGCCTGCACCGCCACGCAGGATGAGCTGCAGGCCGAGTACACCGGCATGGCGCTGGTGTGCACGCCCGTGCCGCAGGTGGCCGCGGCGTCCGACAACGCCGCGGGGCAGGGTGGCTTGGTGCGCGACGCCGGCAGCCACTGGCTCTGGGGCACGCTGAAGCGCTTCATTCCCTACTACCGCAGTGCGCTCATCGCGGCCATGCTGAGCAACGTGCTGATGCTGGTGACGAGCCTGGCCACCAGCGTCATCTACGACAAGGTCATCCCGCACCAGGCCTACGTGACGCTGTGGGCGATTGCGGCCGGCTGCGGCATCGCGCTGGCCTTCGACATGATGGCGCGCCAGCTGCGCGCCTACCTCATCGACATGGCCGGCCGCAAGGCCGACCTCATCGTCGGCAGCCTGCTCTTCCGCCAGACGCTGGCGCTGCGCATGGAGCACCGGCCCGCATCGGCCGGTGCCTACGCGCACATCCTGGCGCAGGTGGAAATGATGCGCGACTTCTTTGCGTCCGCAACGCTCTCCGCGGTGTCGGACCTGCCCTTCATCGTCATCTTCGTGGCCATGGTGTTCGTCATCGGCGGACCGCTGGGCTGGGTGCTGGTGATTGCCATCCCCATCCTGCTGGCGGTGAGCATGGTCATCCAGGGGTCGTTGCGTCGCGCGATGGGCAGCAACATGCAGCAACAGGCTGATCTTCACGGCGTGCTGGTGGAAGCCGTGGACGGGCTGGAAGACCTCAAGGCCGCCGGCGCCCAGGGCCGCTTTCTGCGCCGTTACGAAGAAGCCACGGCGGGTGCGGCGGCAGCGGCCTTGAAATCGCGCAGCATCACCAGCTGGACGATGAACCTCAGTTCGGTGGCGCAGCAGCTGGTGACGATGGTGATGCTGGTGTGGGGCGTCTACCTCATCGAAGCCCAGGTCATCAGCGGCGGTGCACTCTTCGGCGCGGTGATGCTGGCGTCGCGCGCCGTCGCGCCGCTGGCCAGCGTCACGAGCCTGGCCACGCGCTATCAGGGCGCGCGCGCGGCGATGCTGGCGCTGGACCACGTGATGAAGAAGCCCATCGAGCGCGAGGCCGGCAAGACCTATGTGCCACGCCGCGAGCTGACGGGCCGCATCGGCCTGCACGAGGTGGGCTTCGCCTACCCGGCACCGGCCAGCGTGCCCGGCGCGGTGGCGGGTGGTTCGGGCCCGCAGGTCCTGAAAGGCATCACGCTGCGCTTCGAGCCCGGCGAGCGCGTGGCCATCCTCGGCCGTATCGGCAGTGGCAAGAGCACGGTGCTGCGCCTGCTGGCCGGGCTCTACCAGCCCACCGAAGGCTACGTGGAAGTGGACGGCATCGACCTGCGCCAGATCGACCCGGCCGACTTCCGTGCGCGTGTCGGCTTCGTTTCGCAAGACCCGCGGCTCTTCCATGGCAGCCTGCGCGACAACGTGCTGCTCGACCGTGCCACCGCCGACCCCGCGCACCTGGCCGACGTGGCGCGCCTCACGGGCCTGGACCGCCTCGTCCAGTCGCACCCGCAGGGCTGGGAGCTGCCCGTGGGCGAGGCCGGCAACTTGCTGTCCGGCGGCCAGCGCCAGCTGGTGGCTTTGGCGCGCTGCCTGGTGACGCACCCGAAGATCCTGCTCATGGACGAACCCACCAGCAGCATGGACGCGCAGAGCGAAGCGCTCTTCCTGCGCCAGCTCAAAGACGCCGGCGGCGACTGCACGCTGCTGATGGTGACGCACCGCCCGGCGGTGCTGGAGCTGGTGGACCGCGTGCTGGTGGTGGATGCCGGCCGCCTGGTGATGGACGGGCCCAAGGCGCAGGTGCTGGCGGCGCTGAGCGGCCAGCGCCCCGCCGCCGCGCCGCAGGTGGCCGGCGGTGCGCCCAGCAACCTGCACATGCACCCGACGGCACGGCCGGTCGAGCGCGAGGCTTCGGTCTGAGGCCACGCCATGGGAATCTTCTCCGACCGCCCCAAGACGCCCGAGCTGCAGCGCGGTGACGTGCCCTACATCGGCGCCGTGCAATCGGCCTACCTGCTGGACCCCGCGCCGGCGGCGATGTGGGCCGTCTACATGCTGCTGGCCGCCATCGCTTGTGCCGTGGCCTGGGCTGGTTTCTCGCAGGTCGATATCGTGGCCAAGGCCAGCGGCCGCGTCGTGCCCGATGGCCGCGAGCAGGTGATCGCCAGCCTGGAAGGCGGCATCCTGCGCGAGTTGCTGGTGCGTGAAGGCCAGGAGGTCACCGAAGGCCAGGCGCTGGCGATGCTGGACCCGACACGCTTTGAATCGCAGCAGGCCGAAGGCACCTCCAAGAAGCTGGCGCTGCTGGGCACGCTCGCGCGCTTGCAGGCCGAGGCCAACGGCAAGCCGCTGAGCTTTCCGAAAGAGATTCCCGAGGCCGTGTCGGCGGCGGAAATCGAGAGCTACCAGGCCCGCCAACGCGCCATCAACGAAGCCGTTGAAACCAACGGCCGCAGCGCCGCCTTGTTGCAGCGCGAGCTGAGCATGGCGCAGAGCATGTCGGCCCGCGGCCTGATGAGCGAGGTGGAGGTGATGCGCGTGCGCCGCCAGCTCAACGACCTGCAGCTGCAGACGCAGGAGCGCATCAACCGCTTCCGCCAGGAAGCCGCCGGCGAGATGGTGCGCGTGCGCAATGAATTGGCGCTGCTGGACGAGCAGATGGTGGTGCGCGACGACGCTCTGCGCCGCACCACGCTGCTGAGCCCGGTGAATGGCGTCGTGAAGACGGTACGCGCCAACACTGTGGGCGGGGTGGTGCAGCCCGGCGCGCCGGTGATGGAGCTGCTGCCCGTGGGCCCGCGCGTGCTGGTGGAAGCGCGCGTGAAGCCGGCCGACATTGGCTTCGTGCGCAGCGGCCAGGCCGTGAAGGTCAAGCTCAGCGCCTACGACTACACCGTGTACGGCTCCCTGGAAGGCACGGTGGTGTCGATCAGCCCCGACGCCATTGGCGACCCCGACAAGGCCGCGCTGCCCGAGGGCACCTGGTACCGCGCCATGGTGCGCGCCGAGCCCGGCGGCCTGCAGAAGAGCGGCAAACCGCTCTCGGTGCTGCCGGGCATGACGGGCACTGTGGAAATCCGCACCGGGCAGCGCAGCGTGCTGGCCTTCGTGCTGCAGCCGATGCTGAAGTCGCAGGAAGCCTTCACCGAACGCTGACGGCTCACCGGAGACTGCAGGAGAGAAGGCGAATGACGACGGCGGGCTTGTAGGTCAGCACTGACAGGCAGTGGTCCTGGCGTCCGGCCGACGTGGCGGCAGGTGGCATTCAGCATGAAGTCTTGGTTTCCTAGGAGCCCGTCATGCTGAATCTTTCTCGCTCGCTGTCGGCTGCACTGCCGGCCTCACCGCTGCAGAACCAGCTGCTTTCCGAACTGCCCACCGAAGACTGGCACGCCTTGCGACGCGGCTTCGAAGACGTGCAGCTCGACGCCGGCACCACGCTCTTCGAGGCAAGCTCGGTGCTGCGGCATGTCTATTTTCCGACCACGGCCGTCGTGTCGTTGACCTCGACGATGCAGAGCGGCGCCACGGCCGAGGTGGCGGTGGTCGGCCGCGAAGGCATGGCCGGCATCTGCGCCTACATGGGGGACGGCAAATCGATGAGCGGCGCGATGGTGCAGCGCTCCGGTCACGCCTGGAGGATGCCTGCGGCCGCGATCCGCCAGGCAGCGCAGCAGTCGGCACCGCTGATGCAGGCGCTGCTGGGTTACACGCAGACCCTGATCGCGCAGATTGCACAGACCTCGGCCTGCTGCCGCCACCACTCGCTGGACCAGCAGCTGTGCCGCTGGATGCTGCTGCATCTGGACCAGGTGCCACGCGCCGAGTTGGCAGCGACGCAGGAGCGCATCGCGCAGATGCTGGGCGTGCGCCGTGAGGGTGTGACCATGGCAGCCTTGAAGCTGCAGCGAGCCGGGCTCATCCGTTACGGGCGCGGCCGCATCGAGGTGCTGGACCGCATCGGCCTGGAAGCCCGCAGCTGCGAGTGTTATGCCGTGGTGCGCGGCGCCCATCAGCGCCTCAGCGAAAGCGCAAGGCGGACTCGCAGCACCCACTCAGAACCGCAGCAGGCCGACGTCAGGACGCCCTACGCAGCGGCGGCGCAGCGCCGCGAGTTCGCCCGAAACTACGCGGCAACGGCCGACTGAACGGGCGGCGCCATCAGGCCGCCCGCGTTCAGCGGAAGAGGCCCAGACGCTGCGCTTCCAGCGCCGCCTCGGCGCGCGAGCTCACGTTGAGCTTGCGGTAGATCTGCTTCACGTAGTCGGCAATCGTGTGGCGCGAGAGGCCCAGTTGCACGCCGATCTCGGGCAGTGTGTAGCCCTTGGCCACACGCAGCAGCACTTCGCTCTCACGGTCGGTGAGGTTCACCGCCGGCATCGCGTTGGCCAGTGAGGCCGGCTTCGCCTTGGCCTGGAAGTAAGCCATCACGCGGCGCGCGATGCTGGGGCTGAGCGGCGGCTCACCCTGGCTGATGCGTTGCAGCTGCTCGGTGATGAGTTCACGCGGCTGCTCCTTGAGGATGTAGCCGAAGGCGCCGGCCTGCAGCGCCGGAAACAAATGCTCATCGTCGTCGTGGATGGTGACCACGACGCTTTGCGCCTCGGGCTGCGTGTCGCGCAGTTTGGTCACCACATTCACGCCGCTGCCGTCGGGCAGGCCCAGGTCGATGAGTGCGAGGTCGAACTTCACGGCCGTCACCAGTTCCAGCGCGTCGTGCACGCGGGCACTCTCCGAGATGGTGGCGCCGGGGAAAACCTGCAGCACCAGCTTGCGCATCCAGACCCGGATTTCGGGCAGGTCTTCAAGCAGCAATATGGTTTTCATGAGTGAGGCCGGGCGGGTTCGATCCGCATGGTATCGGGCATGCGGCAGGCAATCATGAGGATTGCGTGGCACTGTCCAGCGGAACCGTGAGGCGTATCACGGTTCCGTAGCCAGGGCCGGATTCAACGAGGCATTGCCCGTTCAATTGCTTGGCGCGGTTCTTCATGCTCGCCAGGCCATGGCCGCGGTCGAGCCGGGCTTCGGTTTCCGGCGCGATGCCGTCGCCGTTGTCCTGTACGACGAAAAGGAAATCGCCGGCGACGAGGCTGGCCGTCACGGTGCAGCTCGTGGCGCCGCTGTGCTTGATGATATTGCTGGTGGCCTCGCGCAGGATGCGCGTGGTCTGCACATAAGCGCGCGCGCTCAGCGTCTGCGGCAGGTCTTCCGGCGCTTCCCACTCACCTTCGATGCCGGCTTGCGCCAGGCGAGAGACCACCTCGGCGCGCCAGTCGCCCAAAGCATCCGCCAGGCGCACCGGCCGGCCCGTGAGGCCGCGCACCGACAGGCGCATCTCCTCCAGCGCCTCGCGCGCCAGCGTGCTGATGCGTTCGCTGTCGCTGGTGTGCACGATGGTCAAGAGCTTGGCGCCCAGGTCGTCGTGCAGATCGGCCGCGATGCGCTTGCGTTCACGCTCGGTCACCTGCTCCACGCGCAGCTCGGCCATCTGGTGGAAATTGCGTTCGATCTCCTCGGTCGCCTCGCGCACGCGCTGCTCGAGCACGGCCTTGTCGTGCACCGCGTGGTTCAACGCGCGGCCCTGCTGCTGCACCAGGCGCAGGCCGACGAGCACGAACACCACCGGCATCACCAGCTGCGCCACATGCGCCGCCAGCGGGCGTGTGCCCGTCCACTGCGCGAAGAACTCGGTCAGCCCGGCCACCAGCGCCACGCCCAGCAGCACGGCCATCACCCATACCGAACGCACCTGCCGGCGCTGATGCTGGTGCATCAGGTGCCAGGCCGATGCCGCCATCACCTCCAGCGCCAGCACGCCGTACCAGAGGCTGGCCAGGGTATACAGGCGCTGTGGCCCGGCCGCCACCAGCGTGATGGCCAGCAGGGCGCATTGCGTCGGCAGCAGCATGTCCACCAGCTTGTGACGCACGCCGGCATAACGCAGCAGGAACTGCACCGCCGCCCAGGTGATGAAGCCCAGCATCGCGCAGACCAGGAACTCGGTCTCCGAATGGCCCAGCGGCATGCTGCGCAGCCACAGGCGCATGTCCACCAGGGCCCAGCCCACCGACAAGGCGCCGAAGTAGGCGAGATGACTTTCGCGCCGGTTCATGAAACCCAGCACGAACATGAAGCCGCCCATCAGCAGGAGCGTGGCGCCCACGGCCTGCGGCGCGGTGACTTGCAGCGCCGTCAGGCGCGCGTGCAGCGTGGCCAGCTCCGACTGCCGGCCCACCACCAGCGCCGACAAGCCGCCGGCGCGCTGGCGCGAGCCTACTTCGGCCAAGGCGTGGCCCACCACCTTGATGTCGACGGTGTTGGTGTCTCGGTCCAGCATCGCCGAGGGCAGCGAGACCAGCTGCGGGTGGTTGCAGTTGTGCGTGTAGGGCAGGTTCATGCGCCCGCCGCTGTGCACACGCTCACCGTTGACATAGACCTCGAGATTGCTGCACACGTGTTCGATGAACAGCGCATAGAGGCCATCGTCGTCGGGCGAGCCCACGCGCGGCAGTTGCACGCGGTACCAGGCCGGCCCAGCCTGGCCACCGCGCGTGCGCGCCCACTCGTCGGGCAGCGGCACGGTGGTAGCCGGTGCTGCAGTCGGGAAGCTAGGGCCGGCACCGTAGGCGCGCAGGGCGGTGTCCAGCACCAGCGGCGCCGTGTGTTCCTGCGCCGCTGCCGGGGCTGGCACGGTGAGCATCAGCAGGCTCAGCAGACCCAGCCAGACGAGGTGGCTGTGCAGGCGGGTGTGCAGGCGGGGCCGACGCGGGAACCAGGGCATAGGGCGGCGATTCTGCATGCCGGCCCGCGCCGGCGCACTGCGACAATGCAGGCCCCGTGCGCAAATGCCCATCGTGGCCAAGGCAGCCCAAGCCCGTGATCCGACGCCACAGTTTCGACAACGCCGACAACCGCCGCCTGGCCCACCTGTGCGGCCCGCTGGACACCCACCTGCGCACCATCGAAGGCGCGCTGGCCGTGACGCTGGCGCGGCGCGACAACAGCTTCCGCATCGACGGTGCACGCGACGGCGTCGAGCGCTGCGTGCGCCTGCTGGATGCGCTCTACGGCGCGGCCGCCGCCCCCATCGGCGAACGTGCGCTGCAGCTGGCTTTGATGAAGTACGCCGCCACCGTGCCCGGCGGGCCGCAAGCCCCGAGCACGACGGGCGGCCTCGACGCCGACGGCGACGTGGTGCTGCACACCCGCCATGCCGACCTGCGCGGCCGCACGCCCAACCAGGTGCAGTACCTGCAGCAGATGCTCAGTCACGACATCACTTTTGGCATCGGCCCCGCCGGCACCGGCAAGACCTTCCTGGCGGTGGCCTGCGCGGTGGACGCGCTCGAGCGCCACGGCGTGCAGCGCATCGTGCTCACGCGCCCGGCGGTGGAAGCGGGTGAACGCCTGGGCTTTTTGCCCGGTGACCTGGCGCAGAAGGTCGACCCCTACCTGCGCCCGCTCTACGACGCGCTCTACGACCTGATGGGTTTCGACCGCGTCGCGAAAGCCTTCGAGAAGGGGCTGATCGAAGTCGCGCCGCTGGCCTTCATGCGCGGGCGCACGCTGAACCACGCCTTCGTCATCCTCGACGAAGCGCAGAACAGCACGCGCGAGCAGATGAAGATGTTCCTCACCCGCCTGGGCTATGGCGCCAAGTGTGTGGTGACGGGCGACGTCAGCCAGATCGACCTGCCGCGCGGCGTGCCTAGCGGGCTGATCGATGCGCACCGCGTGATGCGCGACGTGCCCGGTATCGCGGTCACCGAGTTCGGCGCCGCCGACGTGGTGCGCCACCCGCTGGTGGCACGCATCGTCGAGGCCTACGACCGCGCGCGCGCGGGCGAGATCGAAGGGTGAGCCGCCGTCCTGCCCCAAAGACCGTGCGACCAAGCTTGCAGTTGTCGCTGCAGTTCGCCGATGCCACGCACCGTGCCGAGCTGCCGCGCCACCGGGTGGCGCGCTGGATGCGCGCGGCGTTGGAGCAGCCGGCGAGGATCACGGTGCGCATCGTCGGTGCCGAAGAGGGCCGCGCGCTGAACCGCGACTACCGTGGCAAGGACTACGCCACCAACGTGCTGACCTTCGACTACGAACACGAGCCCGTGGTGGTGGCCGACCTGGTGCTGTGCGCGCCCGTGGTGGCCGCCGAGGCGCGCGAGCAAGGCCTCACGCTGCAGGCGCATTACGCCCACCTGCTGGTGCATGGCACGCTGCACGCGCAGGGCTACGACCACGAGGTGGACGACGAGGCCGCGGCGATGGAAGCGCGCGAAAGCGAACTGCTGCTGGCCTTGGGCTACGCAGATCCGTACGGGCCCTGACTGCCTGGCCGCCCTGCTGACAGCGTGGCGGGGATGGCCTGCCGGCCACCCCCGCCTCACATCTTGCCCGTCATTCACATCATCGGCGTGGCCTGCGCCGCCGCGCGGATGTCCATCTGGCCGTCGATGATCCACACCTCGACGAACGGCGTCTTGGCGGCGTCGACCTGCAGCGTTGCGCTGGGGCCGCCGGCCACCGACACGCCGAGCGCGTGCATGCCGCCGTCGAGCACGATGTCCACCTCGTCGGCATACGAGATGCTCAGGTCGGTCGTCACCCCGGCCTTGCGGTAGACCTCGTGCTCGCCCAGCATCACGCGCACCGTGCTGCCGGCGAAGCCTTCCCTGAATTTCAGGTTCAGCTTCATGATGCGGCTAGTGCGCGCGCGTCTCGGCTGCGCGCTCGCGTTCGCGCTTCTGCGGCAGGCGCTGGATCTTGTTCAGCGTTGCGCTGGCCGCTTCCTGGTCGCCGGCACGGACCTGCACTTCGGCCAGCTTGGCCAGCGCCTGCCCGGCCGAGACCGGGTCGAGCACGCCGGAACCCGCCACCGCCGTCAGCATCTCGGTGCTTTCTGCCGTCCTGGCCTTGCGCAGGTTCAGCCGGTCGCCACCGTCGTTGGTGATGGTCTTGAAATCGCGCCCGGCGTTGCTGCCCAGCACCAGGCGCGCATACATCGCCATCGGATGGCGGCCGTGCTTGTCCACCACTTCGGCGAAGGCCGCGTTGCCGTGCCGCAGCGCTTCGCTGTCCGAGCCCAGCAGGTAGAGCAGCGTGCCCTGTTCGTCGCCGGTGAACAGCTCGGCCAGTTCCTCTTCCGCCGCCGTCACGGGGTAGGCAACGCGCAGGTTCATCATGTTCGACAGCACCACCGAGCCGTCCAGCGCCATGTAGGACGCCCGCAGCTGGTAGTTCCCGGGCTGGTCGAAGTAGAAGCCGTCGTGGCCGAAGCCGATGTAGGCGCTGTCGCGAATGACATCGGTGCGGCCGATGACGGATTCGCGCTGCCCCACCAGGTGGTCGATGAGGGGTTCATAGGCCTGCAGGCTGCCGTTGGGCCGCTGGATCACGATCTGCACCAGGTTGCAGTTGGGGTGCAGCCAGGTGTGGACGCGGCGGCCCTTCGAGTCATTGGTGCCCAAAGCGAGTTCCACCACCACGGGCTCACCCAGGGCGAACTTCCGCTTGTGCGTGGACAAGGTCAGGGTCAGGCCCGATTCGTCGCGCACCGGGTCGGACATCACGTCCTGGCCCAGAGCCGAGCCAACGGCAAAGTTGTTGGCACCGATGAGGATGTTGTTGAGGTAGGCGTGCCGCAGGTGGATGATTTCCTCGGTATCGAACTGGAAGGCGAAGTTGTTCCAGTAGGTGGCTTCGCCGCCTGGCGCCGGGTAGTTGAACGGGTAGTTCATCCAGGAAAGCGACAGCGGCCGGTTCGGTGAGGGCGGCGTGGCCAGCGACTTCTGCCACGAGTGCAGCAGGTTGAAGCTGTGGCCGAGCTCGTGCACGTAGGTGTAGAGCTGCAACCTCTGCTTGGCCGCGGTGGTGCCGCCGATGCCCTGATGGAACACGGCACAGCCCTGGCGCTGCCTGCCCTGCTGATCGAACATGATGCCGTACAGGCCTGGCCCCAGGTCGTGCAGCTGCGCCACCACCTGCCACACGGCCCACTGGGGCGTGTCTTGCCACAGTGTGAAGTGGGCCTGCATCGAGGCGTGCAGTTCGGCATTGCTCCACTTCGCGTTCGGCCCGGCAGCACCGATGTTGATGATGTCGCTGCCACCGGTGGCGACCAGTTCGATGCCGGCTTCGGCATAGGCCCCGGCCACGCTCAAATTGCGCGCGGGCCCGCCCGAGGGCTGCGTGCCGGTGTTGTAGGTGTTGAAAACGGGTGTGCTGACATCGGAGACGCGGTCGGTCTCAAAGCGCACGCTGCGGAAGTGGATGGACTGGAACGCGGTGTTGTAGCTGGCTCCGGGGGCGCCACCGGTGGTGAAGAACTGCAGCATCGCGGGCGCCTGCGGTTGCAAGATCGAGCGCCTGGCGATGACGACCTTCACCACGGGCGCGCCGGCACCGAAGGTGAAGCTGCCCAGACCCTTGATGGTGATCTCGGTGGAGGTGACGGTGATCGTCGGCGCGTTGACGACGAATGAGCCGGCGTAGGCCGTGGTGCCGCCGCTGATCTGGAAGAAGTCGCCGCTGATGCGGTGAGTCGGGCGCGCGCGGTCGACGTCGACCCGCAACTCGAGGCGGTAGCTGCCGGAGGTGCCGAGGTAACGGCCACTGACCGGACGCTTGGGCAGGGGGATAGGCCCGGGGAACGGCCCGGGGAAGGGCCCTGGCAGGGCCTTGGGGTTGGCCTCGCTGCGAGCATCGGTGGCATCGTCGGCACCGGTTGCATCGGCGTCGCTGGCGTAATGGGCAGCGACGTCATCGACCGAGACATCGCCTAGCCAGACATCGCTGCCGGAAATGTCGACATGGGTGGGATCAGATTGGGACATGGCCGTATCTCCCGAATGAATCGAGTGGCGTGAGTGGAGAACCCGAGGTCCTGACTCACACCGCTGGCTCGCCGCGGCGTCCGCGGTTTCCAGGGGCCGCAGCGGCCGGGCGTGGGCGGTACGCGCCATCACCTCCAGATGAAGCATAGGCGCGACACCACCGACTTGGGGGAATTGACAGGCCCCTAGATCGGCACTAGGGGTGCCTTCGCGGTGCTGTGCGCCGCGCCGCGGTGTGGCCGACGGACCCCGGCCGACCGGCGCCTATTTCGTGCCGAACAGGCGGTCACCCGCATCACCCAGCCCCGGCACGATGTAGCCGTGGACGTACAGCTCGCGGTCGATGGCTGCGTTGTAGATCGGCACGTCGGGGTGGTGGCGCTGCATGTTGGCCACGCCTTCGGGCGCAGCCACCAGGCTGACGAAGCGGATGGATTTCGGCTGCGTTTCCTTCAGCCGGTCGACTGCCGCGACGGCACTGTTGCCGGTGGCCAGCATGGGGTCGAGCACGATGGCGTCGCGCTCGTGCATGTTGTGCGGCATCTTGAAGTAGTACTCCACCGCCACCAGCGTCTTGGGGTCGCGGTACAGGCCGATGTGGCCGACGCGCGCGCCGGGCACCACCTCCAGCATGCCGTCGAGGAAACCGCTGCCAGCGCGCATCACCACCACGAACACCGTCTTGCGGCCTTCGATGACCGGCGACTGCATGGTCTCGAGCGGCGTTTCGATCTCGATCAGCTGCGTCGGCATGTCACGCGTGACCTCATAGGCCATCAGCATGCTGATCTCGTGCAGCAGGCGGCGAAAGCTGCTGGTGGACAGGTCTTTCTGGCGCAGCAGCGTGAGCTTGTGCTGCACGAGCGGATGGCCGATGACGGTAACGGGGGCGGTGCTCATGGGCGTTGGGCGGCTTGGGGGTGTTCGGCGTGGGTTGGCGGCAATGCTCGGGTGTGCGCTTCAGAAGATCGTGCCGTCGCTCTCGATCTTCAGCGGCGGCGCGCCGTCGGCGCGCATTTCCGTGGCGATCTCGCGGCCTGCGGCCCAGGTGCCGCCTTCCAGCACGCAGGCCAGCGGCATCTCTTCGGCGGTCTTGCCGAGACGAGCTCGCACCAGCACGGCCAGTTCATCGAGCAAGGCCACGGTGAGGGCGCGCCACTCGATGATGAAGTCGTCCTGCGGCTTCCAGGGTTTGCCCAAGGCGCGCGGGTCGCGCGGCACGATCACGCCGCCGTCCAGCAGCAGGCCGCCGTTGCGATATTCAGGCAGGCCGGTCAGCGCATCGAGCCCGGTGACGGTGATGCCGGCCCATTGCAGCGGCTCGATCAGCGAGTAGCAGAGCCATTGGCTCAGCTTGTGGAAGGGCACCCAGCCACCGGTGGTGGGGTCACGGCCGTTGTTGTCGGTGCTGCCGGTGGCGTCACCGGCCCAGCGCGGCGGCCACACGTCACCGGCAGGCAGGCCTTGCACGCGGCTGCCGCTGGTCCAGATCGGGCCCAGCACGCGCAGCACCTGGCTCAGCA
>JANMMD010000154.1:0-11089 GCA_031372905.1 Betaproteobacteria bacterium | reverse complement strand
ACGATCTCCAGGTGGCTGGGGTTGAAGGCCAGGCTCAGGTGCACCGGGCCGCCGGGGGTGGTGATGTCGCTGCTGAAGCCCTGGTGGTACTTCACGTCGCCGGCGGGCAGGTCTTCCTTGGCGGTGTGGTCGAACTCGGCGAAGAGGTCGGCCGGCATCTTGCCCAGCGTGTTCACCAGCACGTTCAAGCGGCCGCGGTGGGCCATGCCGATGACGATTTCCTGCACGCCATTGGTGCCGGCACGCTGCACCACCTCGTCCATGCTGGCGATGAAGCTCTCGCCGCCTTCCAGGCTGAAGCGCTTCTGGCCGACGTACTTGGTGTGCAGGTAGCGCTCCAGGCCTTCGGCGGCGGTCAGGCGGTCGAGGATGTGCTTCTTCTCTTCGGCGCTGAAGCTGGGCGTGCTGCGGCGCGATTCCAGGCGCTCCTGCCACCAGCGCTTTTCGGCCGGGTCGGTGCAGTGCATGAACTCGGGGCCGATGCTGCGGCAGTAGGTCTCACGCAGGGCCTGCACGATCTCGCGCAGGCTCATGTTCTCGGCCTTGGTGAAGTAGGTGTTGGCCGCCGAGAAGGTGATGTCCATGTCCGACTCGGTCAAGTCGTAGAACGACGGCTCGAGTTCGGGGATCCTGGGGCGCCCCGTGCGCTCGAGCGGGTCGAGGTCGGCCCAGCGGCTGCCCAGGAAGCGATAGGCGGCAATCAGGCTTTGCACATGCACCTGCTTGCGCGCCACGGCCAGGTCGGCCTCGCTGGCCTTCAGCGCGAAGGCGTTGGCCTTGGCGCGCTGGGCGAAAGATTCGACGACGGGGGCGTGGGCGACATCGCGCGCGGTGCTGCCATCGGTGGCCGGCACGTGCTGCAGGTTGTCGAAGTAGGTGCGCCAGTTGTCGGGCACGCTGCCGGGGTTGTCGAGGTAGGCCTCGTACAACTCTTCCACGTAGGGCGCGTTGCCCCCGAACAGGTACGAGTTAGCCCTGTATTGCTGCATCATCTTTCGCTCACCTTTTGCGCCGGTTTCCAGCGCGCCGATGGGTTGATCAACCTTCCGCGGCCCCGGCTGCACCGGGCAAGCGGATCGCGACCCGCCTTGCTGCGTTTCAACGCTGCAAGGGGACGGGAAGGACCGAATTCATTCAGCGCTGCACTTTAACACCCCGCCTTGGTGCCTTCGTGCGCTTGAACGGGTGCGATTCCCCGTGCATTTCCGGGCGCAGCATGGTCCGTCGGGCACTCAGACTTCAGCCGACATGCGACCGATCTCTACAGCTCGGGTGATCCTGCTGCGCAACGACGCGCCGGCCAAACCGCCCACGGGCGCTGCCTGCAACGGCTGCGGCCTGTGCTGTGCCGCGGAGCCCTGCCCCATGGGCATGCTGCTGTCGCGACGGCGCCGCGGTCGCTGCCGGGCCCTGACTTGGCACGGCACCGAGCATCGGTACGTGTGTGGCGTGCTTGCGCAGCCGCGGCGCTGGCTGCCCTGGCTGCCTGCGGCCTGGGGGCGGCGCCTGGCGGCACGCTGGATCTCCGCCGGCCAGGGCTGCGACGCCACCTTGCACGTGGGGTGAACAGGCCCTCCGGCGTTTCCCGGCTGTCGGCACGCTGCAATGGCCCTAGCATCCGCGCCATGGCCTTTCCCGGCCAGCCCGGCAACTTCGAACAGGACCCGCTGATGAACCTCAAGACCCTGGTGGCTGCGGCCGCCGCCGTTGTGATGATGGCTCTGCCCGCTCACGCCCAGACCGTGCGCTGGGCCGCGCAGAACGACATCCTGACGATGGACCCGCACTCGCAGAACCACGCCACCACCAACACCGTGCTGGCGCATGCCTACGAGGGCCTCACGCGCTACGGCCCCACCTACGAGGTGGAGCCGGCATTGGCCACCAAGTGGACCTTCATCAGCCCGACGCAGGTGCGCTTCGAACTGCGCAAGGGCGTGAAATTCCACGACGGCACACCCTTCACCGCTGACGACGTGGTCTTCAGCTACAGCCGCGTCAAGCAGCCGCAGGGCACGATGGCCATCTATGTGACGGGCATCAACGAGGTCAAGAAGATCGACAGCCACACCGTCGACTTCATGCTCGCGGCACCCAGCCCCATCCTGCTGCGCAACCTGGTGAACTTCTTCATCATGAGCAAGACCTGGGCCGAGAAGAACAAGACCACCAACGTGCAGGACTACAAGGCCAAGGAAGAGAACTACGCCTCGCGCAACGTGATGGGCACCGGCGCCTTCCGCGTGACCGGCTGGCAGCCCGAGCAGCGCGTGACCATGGCCGCCAACCCCGACTGGTGGGACAAGACCGGCGGCAACGTCAAGGAGGTGGTCTACACGCCCATCAAGAGCGACCCCACGCGCGTGGCCGCACTGCTCTCGGGTGATGTCGACCTGCTCACCGACATCCCCACGCAAGACGTGGCGCGCCTGCGCAGCGAGACCAAGCTCAAGGTGCTGGAAGGTCCCGAGGTGCGCACGATCTTCCTCGTGATGGACGTGGGCAGCCCCGAACTGAAGTACAGCAGCGTGAAGGGCAAGAACCCCTTCGCCGACAAGCGCGTGCGCCAGGCGCTGAACATGACGATCGACCGCGAGGCCATCCGCCGCAACATCATGCGCGGGTTGTCGGTCTCGGCCGGCTTGCTGGTGGCGCCAGGCGTCAACGGCCACACGCCCGAGCTCGACCAGCCCGCGAAGGTAGACATCGAAGGCGCGAAGAAGCTGCTGGCCGATGCAGGCTACCCCAGCGGCTTCGAGGTGCGCTTCAGCTGCCCGAACAACCGCTACGTCAACGACGAAGAGGTCTGCCAGGCCATCGTGGCGATGTGGGCGCGCATCGGCGTGAAGGCGCAGCTGGCGGCGGAGAACTTCGCCACCTACAGCCAGAAGTTCCAGAACTTCGACACCTCGCTGTACATGCTGGGCTGGGGCGTGGCCACCTACGACGCGCAGTACGCCATCCAGTCGCTGATCCGCACACGCACCACGGGCGCTGACGGCAACTTCAACTTCGGCCGCATCAGCGACCCCACCGTCGACCGGCTGAACGACGCGATGAAAGTGGAGCCCGACGTGACCAAGCGCAACGAGATGATTCGCGAGGCCCTGGTGCGCATCAAGGACGAGGTGCTGGTGATTCCGCTGCACCACCAGGTGCGGCCATGGGCGATGAAGACCGGCGTGACAACGCTCCACCGTTCCAACGACAACCCGCACATGCGCTTCACCACCGTGAAGTGAGGCGCTGAGCGCTCAAGACGAAGGCGGCCCGCGGGCCGCCTTCGTCATGGGCCGCGCGGGTTACCGCACAGGCCTGCGGGAACGCTCACGCAGGCAAGCGCTGCGCCAGGTGTTCGCGCGCCGCCTGCATCTCACGCTGCAGGCGCGCTACCAACTCGCCCGCAGGCAGCACGGCCTTCACGGCGCCGATGCCCTGACCGCAGCCCCAGATGTCCTTCCAGGCCTTCTTGGCGCTGTCGCCGCCGCCGAAGTTCATGGCGCTGGGGTCGCTCTCGGGCAAATTGTCCGGGTCCATGCCGGCGGCGCGGATGCTGGGCTTCAGGTAGTTGCCGTGCACGCCAGTGAAGAGGTTGCTGTAGACGATGTCGTCGCTGTTGCTCTCGACGATGCACTGCTTGTAGGCCTCGGCCGCACGCGCCTCGGCAGTGGCGATGAAGGCGCTGCCGATGTAGGCGAAGTCGGCGCCCATGGCCAGGGACGCCAGCACGGCGTCGCCCGTGGCGATGCTGCCGCTGAGCGCCAGCGGGCCGTCGAACCACTCGCGGATTTCCTGCACCAGCGCAAACGGGCTTTTCACACCGGCATGGCCCCCGGCCCCCGCGGCCACGGCGATGAGGCCGTCAGCGCCCTTCTCGATGGCCTTCTTCGCGAAGAAGTTGTTGATGATGTCGTGCAGCACCACACCACCCCAGCTGTGCACGGCCTCGTTCACGTCAACACGCGCGCCCAGGCTGGTGATGACGATGGGCACCTTGTACTTGGCGCACATCTGCAGGTCGTGCTCGAGCCTGTCGTTGCTCTTGTGCACGATCTGGTTGATGGCAAAGGGCGCGGCCTTTTGCTCAGGGTGGTCGCGGTCCCAGGCGGCCAGGGTTTCGGTGATCTCAGCCAGCCATTCGTCCAGCTGCGAGGCCGGACGCGCGTTGAGCGCCGGCATGCTGCCGACGACGCCCGCGATGCACTGGGCAATCACGAGCTTGGGGTTGCTGATGATGAACAGCGGTGCGCCGATGATGGGCAGCGGCACGCGTTGCAGGACGGGTGGCAGCTTGCTCATCAGTAGGACTCCAGGGCCAAGGCGGTGACGGCGTCGGCGCCTTCGACGATGCTGTCACGCACCGCCGGCACCTTGTTGAGGATGTGGTCGCCGTAGAAACGCGCGGTGGCGATCTTGGCGTGCATGAAGGCCGTGTCGGTATCGGCAGCGGGCGTTGCCAGCGCGTCCTCGGCAGCCATCAGCGCGCGCGCCATCTGCCAGCCGGCCACCGTGGTGCCGGCCATCATCAGGTAGGGCACGCTGCCGGCGAACACGGCGTTGGGCGCGGCCTTGGTATGGCCAGCGACGAAGGCCACCACGTCCTGGAAGGCGCGGCGCGCCGCGCCCAGGCGCTTGGCCATGGTCTGGCAGGCAGGGCTCGAGCGGGCTTTGAGCGCGCCTTCGGTGGCCTCGATCTGGCCCGCGATGGCCTGCGCCACGGCGCCGCCGTCACGGGCCGTCTTCCTGCCCACCAGGTCGTTGGCCTGGATGGCCGTGGTGCCTTCGTAGATGCTCAGGATCTTGGCGTCGCGCAGGTACTGCGCCGCGCCCGTTTCCTCGATGAAGCCCATGCCGCCGTGCACCTGCACGCCGAGGCTGGCCACGTCCTGGCTCATCTCGGTGGACAAGCCCTTGATCAGCGGCACCAGGAATTCGTAGAAGGCCTGGTTCTGCCGCCGCGTTTCGGCATCGGGGTGCGCGTGCGCCGCATCGAAGGCCGACGCAGCCACCAGCGACATCGCGCGGCAACCCTCGGTGTGGGCGCGCATCGTCATCAGCATGCGGCGGACATCGGGGTGGTGGATGATGGCGCCGGCCTTGGGCAGGCTGCCATCCACCGGCCGGCTTTGCACGCGGTCGCGCGCGTAGCCCACGGCCTTTTGGTAGGCCCGTTCGGCCAGCGCGACGCCCTGCAGGCCCACGCCAAAGCGCGCGGCGTTCATCATGATGAACATGTACTCGAGGCCGCGGTTTTCCTGGCCGATCAGGTGGCCGACCGCCCCGCCGTGGTCGCCGTACTGCAGCACGGCCGTCGGGCTGGCCTTGATGCCCAGCTTGTGCTCGATGCTCACGCAATGCACGTCGTTGCGCGCGCCCAGGCTGCCGTCGGCGTTCACCAAGAACTTCGGGCAGATGAAGAGGCTGATGCCCTTCACGCCCTCGGGCGCGCCCACCACGCGCGCCAGCACAAGATGGACGATGTTCTCGGCCATGTCATGTTCGCCGTAGGTAATGTAGATCTTCGTGCCGAAGATCTTGTAGCTGCCGTCCGCCTGCGGCTCGGCGCGCGTGCGCACCGCCGACAGGTCAGAGCCGGCCTGCGGCTCGGTGAGGTTCATCGTGCCCGTCCAGCTGCCATCGATCATCTTCGGCAGGTAGGCAACTTGCTGCTCGGGCGTGCCGGCGGTCAGCAGGGCTTCGATGGCACCGTCGGTCAGCAGCGGGCACAGCGCGAAGCTGAGGTTGGCGCTGTTCACCATTTCGATGCAGGCCGCGTGGATCAGCTTCGGCAGGCCCTGGCCACCGAATGCGGTGGGGTGTTGCAGGCCTTGCCAGCCGCCTTCGGCAAACTGACGGAAAGCGGCCTTGAAGCCCGGCGTGGTGGTGACGGCACCATCCTTGAAGAACGATGGGTTCTTGTCGCCTTCCCAGTTCAACGGCGCGACGACACCTTCGTTGAACTTGGCGCATTCTTCCAGCACCGCCGCGGCGGTGTTGTGGCCAGCGTCCTCAAAGCCAGGCAAGGCTGCCACGGCGTCGATGCCAGCCAGTTCCTTCATCACGAAGAGCATGTCTTTGACGGGGGCTCGGTAGCTCATGGTGGGTCTCCAAATACAAAAAAGGCGCCGCAAGGGGCGCCCTGGTTCAGGCCGTGTTCAGAGCTTTTCGATGAGCTCGGGCACGGCGGTGAAAAGGTCGGCTTCCAGCCCGTAGTCGGCCACGCTGAAGATGGGCGCTTCGGCGTCCTTGTTGATGGCGACGATGACCTTGCTGTCCTTCATGCCGGCCAGGTGCTGGATGGCGCCGCTGATACCGATGGCCACATAGAGCTGCGGCGCGACGATCTTGCCGGTCTGGCCCACCTGCCAGTCGTTGGGGGCGTATCCGGCGTCCACGGCGGCACGGCTGGCGCCGAGGGCAGCGCCCAGCTTGTCGGCCAAGGGCGTGAGCACCTCGTTGAACTTCTCGCTGCTGCCCAGAGCGCGGCCGCCGCTGACGATGACCTTTGCGGCCGTCAGCTCGGGGCGGTCGCTCTTGGCGATTTCGCTGCCCACGAAAGCAGAAGCACCGGTGTCCGTCACGGCGACGAGACTTTCCACCGCGGCATTGCCACCGCTGCCCGCTGCGGCATCGAAGCCGGTGGTGCGAACGGTGATGACCTTGATGGCATCGGTGCTCTGCACCGTAGCGATGGCGTTGCCGGCGTAGATCGGGCGCTCGAAGGTGTCGGCGCTGAGGATCTTCGTCGCGTCGCTGATCTGCGCCACATCAAGCAGGGCCGCCACACGCGGCGCCACATTCTTGCCGCTGGCCGTGGCCGGGAAGAGGATGTGGCTGTAGTTCTTGGCCACGGCCAACACCTGGGCTGCGCTGGTTTCGGCGAGGCCGTGGTTGAGCCCGGGCGCATCGGCGTGCAGCACCTTGGCCACACCGGCAATCTGCGCAGCCGCGGCAACGGCGGGACCGGCGTTGTGGCCGACCACCAGCACGTGCACCTCGCCACCGCAGGCCAGCGCCGCCGTGATGGTGTTCAGCGTAGCGCCCTTGATCGACGTGTTGTCATGCTCGGCAAAAACAAGTGCGCTCATGCTCAGACCACCTTGGCTTCGTTCTTCAGCTTGGCCACCAGCGTGGCGACATCGGGCACCTTGATACCAGCGCCGCGCTTGGGCGGCTCGCTGACCTTCAGCGTCTTGATCCTTGGAGCCACGTCCACGCCCAGATCCGAGGGCTTGAGGATCTCCAGCGGCTTCTTCTTGGCCTTCATGATGTTGGGCAGCGTGACGTAGCGCGGCTCGTTCAGGCGCAGGTCGGTGGTGACGACAGCCGGCAGCTTTAGCTGCAGCGTCTCCATGCCACCGTCCACCTCGCGGGTGATCGTGGCCTGACCATCAGCGAGTTCGATCTTCGAGATGTAGGTGGCCTGCGGGAGATTGGCCAAAGCCGCCAACATCTGGCCGGTCTGGTTGCAGTCGTCGTCGATCGCCTGCTTGCCCAGGATCACCAGGCCGGGCTGTTCCTTGTCCACCAGTGCCTTCAGCAGCTTGGCCACCGCCAGCGGCTGCAGCTCATCGGTGCACTCCACCAGGATGGCGCGGTCAGCGCCGATGGCCATGGCCGTGCGCAGCGTTTCCTGGCACTGCGTGACTCCGCACGACACTGCAACGATCTCAGTGACGACACCCTTCTCCTTGAGCCGCACCGCCTCTTCGACGGCAATCTCATCGAAGGGGTTCATGCTCATCTTGACGTTGGCGATGTCCACGCCCGTGCCGTCGCTCTTGACGCGCACCTTGACGTTGTAGTCGACCACCCGTTTTACGGGCACCAGCACCTTCATGAGTGACGCTCCTGCGCTCTGTTGACTTCGTGTTTGACCAATTCATTCTAGGCGCGCGCCCCGTGCATCGCGCTGTCCAAACCGAATAAATAGTACGGTCGTTCTATTTTTGAGCCAAGGCGTATCACGTGCAGTCGCCGCGGCGACAAGGCTGACATCCGTGAAGGGGAAGAACGAACGCGAGACAAAGCTGCCACGCCGGTCGACTGGTGCCCAGGACGGGACTCGAACCCGTACACCCTGTGAGAGGTCGCGGATTTTAAGTCCGCTGCGTCTACCGATTTCGCCACCCGGGCGGGCCGACAGCTGTGCGAGCGACAGCCTGAACCCCGCACAAAGCAGCAGGGCTCCGCAGTGGGAGCCCTGTGCCGTCGAAATCTTGGAGGCGCGATCCGGAGTCGAACCGGACTAGACGGATTTGCAATCCGTTGCATAACCGCTTTGCTATCGCGCCCTGGCTGCCTTAGCAGAGGATTTTCGCCCAAAAAGAAGGGAAGCCTTAGCTTCCCCTCTGTTTTGACGACTTCTAGAATCTGGAGCGGGATAAGAGGCTCGAACTCTCGACCTATACCTTGGCAAGGTATCGCTCTACCAACTGAGCTAATCCCGCATGTTTTTCATGCCGCTCGCCGCCTTCGGTAGTGGTTCCCCACTGCCTTGACCGAATGCCACTTCGATCACGTCGAGCCTCGCATTCTATGCCATCTTTTAGATGTTTCGCAAGCCCCGATGCGCTCAGTGTGGCAGGGCGTCGGTGGAGCCCACAGGCGGCACCACATCGGCCTTGGGTGCTGCGTCCTTGGCCACGATTTCTTCGTCGGGCAAGGCCTCTGGCATGCGTTCCAGCGCAAACTGCAAGACTTGGTCGATCCAGCGCACCGGCACGATCTCCAGATTGTTCTTGGCGTTCTCGGGAATGTCCTGCAGGTCCTTGACGTTCTCTTCAGGGATCAGCACCGTCTTCACACCACCGCGGTGCGCCGCCAACAGTTTTTCCTTCAGGCCGCCGATGGCCGTGACCTCGCCGCGCAGCGTGATCTCGCCCGTCATCGCCACGTCGGCGCGCACGGGGATGCCGCTCAACGCCGACACCAGCGCTGTCGTCATCGCCGCACCTGCGCTCGGGCCGTCCTTGGGCGTGGCGCCGTCGGGCACGTGAATGTGGATGTCGCGCTTCTCGAAGATCTCGTCCTTGAGGCCGAGGCGGCGAGCGCGTGACCGCACCACCGTGCGCGCGGCCTCGACGCTTTCCTTCATCACATCACCGAGCGAGCCGGTGCGGATGATGTTGCCCTTGCCGGGCATCACCGTGGCTTCGATGGTCAGCAGGTCGCCGCCGACTTCCGTCCACGCAAGACCCACCACCTGCCCGACCTGGTTCTTCTTCTCGGCGCGGCCGAAGTCGTACTTGCGCACACCCAGGAAGTCGTTGAGGTTCTCTTCGGTGATGACCACCTTGCCCTCGTACTTCTTCAGCGTGATGCCCTTGACCACCTTGCGACAGATCTTGCCGATCTCGCGTTCCAGCGAGCGCACGCCGGCCTCACGCGTGTAGTAGCGCAGCACCGCGCGCAGGGCCGATTCAGTGATCTCCATCTCACCGTCCTGCAAGCCGTTGTTCTTGGCTTGCTTGGGCATCAGGTAGCGCTGGGCGATATTGAGCTTCTCGTCCTCGGTGTAGCCCGCCAGACGAATGACTTCCATGCGGTCCAACAGGGCCGGCGGAATGTTCATCGAGTTCGACGTCGCGACGAACATCACGTCGCTAAGGTCGAAGTCGACTTCGACGTAGTGGTCGCTGAAGGTGTGGTTCTGCTCCGGGTCCAGCACTTCCAACAGCGCGGAAGACGGGTCACCGCGGAAGTCCATGCCCAGCTTGTCGATCTCGTCCAGCAGGAAGAGCGGATTGCGCACGCCCACCTTGGAAAGGCTCTGCAGCACCTTGCCCGGCATGCTGCCGATGTAGGTGCGACGGTGCCCGCGGATCTCGGCCTCGTCACGCATGCCGCCCAGGGCCATGCGCACGAACTTGCGACCGGTGGCGCGCGCCACGCTCTGGCCCAGGCTGGTCTTGCCAACACCCGGGGGGCCCACCAGGCACAGGATGGGAGCCTTGACCTTGTCCACGCGCTGCTGCACCGCAAGGTACTCAAGGATGCGGTCCTTGACCTTCTCCAGGCCGAAGTGGTCTTCGTTCAGCACGTCTTCGGCATTCGCCAGGTCATGCTTGATCTTGGTCTTCTTCGCCCAGGGGAGGTTGATCAGCGTGTCGATGAAGTTCCGCACGACGGTGGCTTCGGCGCTCATCGGCGACATCAGCTTGAGCTTCTTCAGCTCGCTCTCGGCCTTCTTGCGCGCTTCCTTGCTCATCTTGGCAGCGACGATCTTCTTCTCGAGCTCTTCGAGATCGGCGCCTTCTTCGCCGTCGCCCAGTTCCTTCTGGATGGCCTTGACCTGCTCGTTCAGGTAGTACTCGCGCTGGCTCTTTTCCATCTGGCGCTTGACGCGGCCGCGGATACGCTTTTCCACCTGCAGGATGTCGACTTCATGCTCGAGCAACTCCAGCAGCTTCTCCAGCCGCTTGGCCACGCTGAAGAGGTCAAGCACAGCTTGCTTGGCTTCCAGCTTCAAAGGCAGGTGCGCGGCGATCGTGTCAGCGAGGCGGCCCGGATCGTCGATGCCAGCGATGCTGGTCAGGATCTCGGGCGGGATCTTCTTGTTCAGCTTGACGTACTGGTCGAACTGCTGAGTGACCGCGCGGCGCAGTGCCTCGATCTCCGGCGTGCCATCGGCCTCGGCCTGCACGGGCACAACCTCGCCGACGAAGTAATCCTCGTCTTCGGTAATGCGTGTCGTGTTGGCGCGCTGCACGCCTTCCACCAGCACCTTCACGGTGCCATCGGGGAGCTTCAGCATCTGCAGGATGGAGCTGACGCAGCCCACGTCGAACATGTCGTCGGCCTTGGGCTCATCCTTGCCGGCGGCCCTTTGCGCCACCAACATGATCTGACGGCCCTGCTCCATCGCAGCTTCCAGCGCCTTGATCGACTTCGGCCGGCCGACGAAGAGCGGGATGACCATGTGCGGGAAGACAACGACATCACGCAAGGGCAACAGAGGCAGCGTGATCGGGTCAGCGGGGAGGATGGGATGTCCGGACATAGAGACCTCTCTTTCTCAGACCCACGTGGGGACCGAGAACAGGAATGCAAGGCGGGTGCGGCGGCCGGGCGGACCGGCGGCGTGCTC
>JANMMD010000002.1:0-26377 GCA_031372905.1 Betaproteobacteria bacterium | reverse complement strand
AACGAGATCATGGGCGAAGGCCCGATCCCCGCCACCAAGCTGGCGCTGAAGAAGGCCGGCCTGACGCTGCAGCAGATGGACGTGATCGAGAGCAACGAGGCCTTCGCGGCGCAGGCCATTGCGGTGGCGCGCGGGCTGGAGTTCGACATGGCCAAGGTCAACCCCAATGGCGGCGCGATCGCCCTCGGGCACCCGATCGGCTGCAGCGGCGCCTTCCTGGCCACCAAGGCGGTGTATGAACTGCACCGGACCGGTGGCCGTTACGCACTGGTGACGATGTGCATCGGGGGCGGGCAGGGCATCGCCGCGATCTTCGAGCGCCTGTGACATGCCCGCCAAGAAGAAAGCCGGCACCGCAGCCCGAGCAGCAACGCCGGCGTGGGCCGCCGCGCTGGACTACCTGCCGCTGTGGCTGGCCCACCAGCTGCGCGTGACCGAACAACCCGGCTGCAGCGTGGCCGTGGCCCACCACGGCCGCGTGCTGGCCGAATTTGCACTGGGGCAGGGCGGTGACGGCCAGAAGCTGACGCCGCGCCACCGCTTCCGCGTGGCCTCGCACTCCAAAACCTTCACCGCGGTGGCGGTGCTGAAGCTGCGCGAGCAGGGCCTGCTGAAGCTGGACGACGCCGTGGGCGAGTACGTCCGGGGTCTGCACCCCGAGGTGGCTGCGGCCACGCTGGCGCAGCTGCTGAGCCACAGCGCCGGCCTGGTGCGCGATGGCACCGATGCCGGCCAGTGGAGCGACCGCCGGCCCTTCCTGGACGAAACCGTGCTGCGTGCCGACCTGGCCGCGGGCCCGGTGCTGCCGGCCAACACGCGCTTCAAGTACAGCAACCACGGCTACGGCCTGCTGGGCCTGGCCATCGCCTCCATCACCGGCGAGGCCTACAACCGCTGGATGATGCGCGAGGTGGTGGTGGCTTCGGGCCTGAAGCACACCGTGCCCGACACGCCGCTGCTGCCCGAGGGCGCGCCCTTCGCTGCCGGCCACAGCGCGAAGTGGCCGCTGGGCCGGCGCGTCGGCATCCCGGGCCAGAACCCGACCCACGCGCTGGCTGCGGCCACCGGCTTCGTCAGCACGGCGGGTGACCTGGCCAGCTTCTACGCCAGCCTGGCACCGGAGGCGGCGCAGAGCGTGCTGAGCGCCGGCAGCCGCCGCGAACTGGTGCGCCGCCAGTGGCGCGACCCCTACGGCACGGTGGAGCGCTGGTACGGCCTGGGCACGATCAGCGGCAGCACGCCGGGTGCCGGTGCGGAGTGGGACCACTTCGGCCACACCGGCGGTTTCCAGGGCACGCTGACGCGCACGGTGTGCGTGCCGGCGCAGGGCCTGACGCTGTCCATCCTGACGAACGCTGCCGACGGCATGGCCGGCGTGTGGGTGGACGGCGCGCTGCAGCTGCTGCGCACCGCCGCACAGCACGGCGCGCCCACGCCGCGCAGTGCGCCTTGGCAAGGCCGCTGGTGGAGCCTGTGGGGAGCGAGCGACCTGCTGCCGCTGGGCGAGCGCGTCTTCGTCACCAACCCGGGCTTGAGCAACCCGCTGCTGGATGCGCCGCAGATCGAGCCGGCGCTTCGCAGCGCTGGCGACATGCGCCAAGGCCGCTTCGTGCTGGCCGGCGGTTTTGCCAGCCATGGCGAGCAGGCGCGGCTGGAACACGACGCGCGCGGCCGTGCAACAGCCCTGTGGCTGGGCGGCACGCGGCTGCAGACCGAGGCCCAGGCCGCCAAGGAACTGACGCGGCGCTACGGCGGCGCCTGACCGGCCGGACCGGAGCGGGCCGGGCCCGCGCGCGTGGTCGCGGCACTCACGGCAGCAGGTCGGCCACCTGGTCCCACAGCTCGGGCGGCACGCGGCCTTCGTGGCGCGCTACCACGCGGCCCTGGCGGTCCACCACCAGCGTCAGCGGCAGGCGGCCGCTGCCCTGCCAGGCTGCGGGCAGGCGCACATCGCCCGCCCATGCGCTGACGAGAGGCCCCTGGCCCGCCGTCAGGTCGCGGCGCAGGCGGTCGTAGGCCACCGCGTCTTCGCGGCGCGGGTCGGTGTTGATCAGCACCAGGTCGAAGGGCTGCTTGCGCCAGCCCTCGGCGTTGGCACGCAGCTCGGGCATCTTGCTCAGGCAGACGGCGCAGTCGGTGCGCCAGAACATCAGCACCCGCACGCGGCCGTCGCCGGCGCGCAGCTGAAAGGGCCGGCCGTCGAGCGCCGTGCCGCCGTGAGTGCTGTTGCTGGCGAGGCCCGGTGGTTGCGGCGAGCTGGCAGGCTTGGCAGGTGGCACGGCTTGAGCCGAAGCCCCCAGCGACGCCAGCCCGAACAGCAAGCTCGCGAAACACGGGCGCAGGGCGACGGTACACGCGGCGACGGGACGATGGGGTGAAGCGGGGCGCATGAGCGGTAGTCGGGCCTGCGGGGCCGGCCTCACAGACTGCCGCACGTCTCACCGTGAATGATTGCCGCTGGCTGCAGGGGATGGACGGCCAGGCGCTCGCCTGCCTAGGCTGCGACTCCCCATTTCGCACCAGGAGACGACCATGCCCGTTGCTGCCCTTGCGCGCCGCTGTTTGGCGCTGTCGACCTTCTCAGCGCTGGTTTCCGCCATCTCGGCAAGCCTCGCCCTGCCGGCATCGGCCCACCCGCTGGACCCGCTGAACGCCGACGAAATCATCGGCGCCGCCAGCATCCTGCTGGGCGGCGGCGCGGCCCGGCCCGGTGCCATCTTCCAGAGCGTGGAGCTGCGCGAGCCGTCCAAACAGGCGGTGCTGAACTGGCGCTTCGGCAACCCGCCGCTGCCCAGGCAAGCCACGGTGTTCTGGCGCCAGCAGCGGCAGAGCTTCAAGACCACGGTGAACCTCAGCGCAGGCACCTATGCGCCACCGGCGCTGATCCCCATCAGCGACGGCCAGCTGGGGCTGACGATCCAGGAGGTCTCGGACTTCAGCTTCGCCTTCAACGACCCCGCCTTCCTGAATGCACTGTCGCGGCGCGGCATCCGCACACCGGCGCAGCTGGCCAAGGTCTTCGTCACGCCGCTGACGGCGGGCGCCTTCGGCCTGCCCGAGGAAAACAGGCGCATCGTCAAGGCCCAGATGTACGACACCGACGGCGCCGGCATCAACCTGTATGCGCGTCCGATTGAAGGCGTGCAGGCGATCATCGATCTGGATGCGCGCACGGTACTGCGCGTCATCGACACCGGCGTCGTGCCCGTGCCTGCGGCCACGCACGATTTCGACGAGGCCAGCGTCGGTGCGCTGACAGGCCTGCGTCCGCGCTTGAAGCCCATCGTCGTGACGCAGCCTCAAGGGCCTAACTTCACCATCAACGGCTCGTTCGTCGAATGGCAGAAGTGGCGCTTCCACACCCGCTTCGACCGCCGCACCGGGCCTGTGGTGTCGCTGGTCACCTATGCCGGGCGGCCGGTGCTCTACCAGGGCACGCTGTCGGAGATCTTCGTGCCCTACCAGGACGCCGACCCGAACTGGTTCTACCGCACCTACATGGATGCCGGCGAGTTCGGCTTCGGGCTGCTGGCGTCGCCGCTGAAGCCGGGCCTGGACGTGCCGGCCAACGCCGTGCTGCTGGACGCGCTGGTTTCCGCCGCCATCCCCGACCCCCAGGTGCCCGTGGTGCCGCTGCCGCTGGTGCACGTGGTGGGCGTGTTCGAGCGCCTCACCGGCAGCCCGGCGTGGCGCCACTTCGAGCAGTTTGCCGGCGGCGCCTATGAAGGCCGTGCCGAGGTGGAACTGGTGGTGCGCAGCATCGCGCAGGTGGGCAACTACGACTACCTGCTCGACTGGGTGTTCACGCAGAGCGGCGTCGTCCGCGGCGAGATCGGGCTCACCGGCATCGACGCGCCCAAGGCTGTGGCGGCTGCGGGCGGCGACCCCGCGCAAAGCACCGCCGTGGCGGCCGGCCTGGTGGCGCCCTTCCACAGCCACTTCTTCAACTTCCGTCTCGACCTCGACATCGACGGCACCGACAACAGCTTCGTGCTCGGCCACCTGCACCAGCGCAATGCGCAAGGGCCGCGCAAGAGCGTGTGGAGCCTGGAAGAGCAGGTGGTGGCCAACGAAAGCGAAGGCCGCATTGCGCCCGAGGGCCATGGCCGCTGGAAGGTCATCAACCCGGGCCGCCGCAACGCGCTGGGCCAGCCCACCGGCTACCTGATCGAAACCCACGACACGGTCGAGCCCTTGCTGAAAAAGGCCGACTACGAGCGCGCCGGCTTCATCGATAACGCCCTGTGGGTGACGGCTTACGACCCCGAGCAGCGCTACGCGGCGGGCGACACCCCCAACCAGCATCCGGGCGCGCCGGGCCTGCCGCAGTACGTGCGCAACAACCGCAGCCTGGTCAGCCGCGACCTCGTCGTCTGGCTGACGCTGGGCCACCACCACGTCACCGTGGCGGAAGACTGGCCGGTGCTCTCGCGCCACAAGCTCGGCTTCGAGCTCAAGCCAGCCAACTTCTTCGACCGCAACCCGGCGCTGGACCTGCGCCGCGCGCCCTTCGAGGTGGTGCGCTGAAGCGCGCGGCTCAGCGCCCCTGAAACCGCGGCGCGCGCCGCGCCGCCCAGGCCGCGAGGCCCTCGCGCAAGTCTTCGCTGGCGGCACAGGCGGCCACGCGTTCGGCGATGCGCCCGGTGGCGCCGTCGTCGCCGCGCGCGGTGTCGTTGAGCGAGACCTTCATGCCCTGCAGCGCCAGCGGTGCGCCCAGAAGAAGTGTCTGCACGAGCTCGTCGGTGGCGGCGTCCAGGTCGGCCGGCGCCACCAGCTGGTCGAGGTAGCCGATGCGCAACAACTCGTCGGCGGCCACCGCCTGCGCCAGCAGAAACAGGCGCTTGGCGGTCTGCAAACCCAGGCGTGAGACGTAGCGTTGCAGGCCGCTGGCGTAGTAGTGCAGGCCCAGGCGCGCGGCCGGCATGCGCAGCTCCATGCCGGCAACGCCGATGCGGAAGTCGCAGGCCAGGGCCAGGTCGGTGGCGCCGCCATAGACGCTGCCGTTCAAGCGCGCCACGGTCGGCAAGGGCAGTGCTTCCAGCGCATCGACGGTGTGCTCGAAGAGGCGCGGGTCGGCGCTGGCGGCGTGGGCTTCTTCCAGTTCACCGAGGTGAAAGCCGCTGCAGAAGACCGGGCCGCTGGCGGTGATGACGAGCACGCGCGCCGCCGGGTTGGCGGCCAGGCTGCGGAAGTGGGCCTGCAGCGCCAGCAGGTCGGCGCGGTGCAGGCGGTGGTGATGCTGCGGGCGCTGCAGCGTGATCGTCGCGCGGCCGTCGGCGGCCACGTGCAGCAGGGGTTCGCTCATGTGGCGCCTGTACTCACGCTCGGGTTTTCAGCCCTGCGCCTTCTCGAACTCGCGCATCCAGTCCACCAGCGCCTGCACACCCGCCAGCGGCATGGCGTTGTAGATGGAAGCGCGCATGCCGCCCACCACGCGGTGGCCTTTCAGCTGCACCAGCCCGCGCGCTTCGGCGCCTTGCAGGAAGGGCGCGTCCAGGCGCGGGTCGGGCAGGCGGAAGGTGACGTTCATGCGGCTGCGGCCCTCACGCGCCACGGGGGCGGTGTAGAAACTGCTGGCATCCAGCGCGCCGTAAAGCAGTTCGGCCTTGGCCGCGTTGTGCGCGGCCATCGCGGCCAGCCCGCCCTGGGCCTGGATCCAGTTGAACACCAGGCCCGCGATGTAGATGGCGTAGGTGGGCGGCGTGTTGTACATGCTGCCGTTGTCGGCCACTACTTTGTAGTTGAACGCAGTCGGCGTGCAGGGCAGCGCGTGACCGAGCAGGTCTTCGCGCACGATCACCAGCGTCAGGCCCGCCGGGCCGATGTTCTTCTGCGCGCCGCCGTAGATCAGCCCGTACTTCGAGACATCGACGGGCCGGCTCAGGATGCTGCTGCTCATGTCGGCCACCAGCGGTACATCGCCCACGTCGGGCGTGTAGTGGTACTCGAGCCCACCGATGGTTTCGTTGCTGCAGATGTGCACGTAGGCGGCGTCGGGGTCGAGCTGCCAGGTCTCGCGCGGCGGGATCTGGGTATAGCCACTGGCAGCGCCGCTGGCGGCAATGCTCACGCCGCCGTAGCGCCGTGCTTCCTGCGCCGACTTCTTGCTCCACTCGCCGGTGTCGATGTAGTCGGCACTGGCCCTGCCGCGCAGCATGTTCATCGGCACGATGGCGTTCTCGGCCAGCGCGCCGCCTTGCATGAAGAGCAGCTTGTAGTGCGCAGGCGCCTGCAGCAGTTCCCGCAGCAGACTCTCGGCCTCGGCGGCGATGGCGGTGAACTGCGGGCCGCGGTGGCTCATCTCCATCACGCTCATGCCGCTGCCATGCCAATCCAGCATCTCGGCAGCGGCTTGCTGAAGCACGCTCTCGGGCAGCGCGGCAGGGCCGGCGCTGAAGTTGTAGACACGGGTCATGCGCGGAAGTGTAGCCAGCGGTTTCGGGCCGCCTCGGCGTGTGGCGAGCCTGCAACCCGATCCCCACCCACTGCGGGTTGTTCCCTGGTACGGTTCACCGGGGCCACCCGAAGAATGTTCTAACGGCGCGGCAACAGCGCCGCTTCGGCACGGCATGAAAACTCACCAAACAGGGAAACCGACATGACAAGACAAGCCCATCTCCAGCGGCACGTGATTGCGTGCGCCTTCGCCGCACTGGGGGTCCTTGCCCCGCAGGTCCACGCCGGCCAGGAAGAGTTTCAGCCGCTGCGCGAAGCCGTGGAGCAGCGCCCGCAGGGCCTGATCGTGAAATACCGCGACAGCGCTGCCGCTGCCGATCTGTCGGGCAGCGAGATTTCAACGGCCGCGCGTGCGCGTGTGGTGCAAAGGCTGCAGGCCTTGTCTGCGCGCACCGGCGCCCAGTTGAAACACGTGCGTGCACTGGCTCTGGGTGCCCAGCTGGTGGATGCCAGCGACGAGAAGACCGACCTCGCAGCACTGGCCGACAGCCTGCGCAAGGACGCGTCGGTGCTGTCCGTCGAGCCCAACGCGATGATGATGCCGCTGCTGTCGCCCAACGACACCCGCTATGCCGAGCAGTGGCATTACTTCGAAAGCACGGGCGGCATCAACGCCGTGCCGGCATGGGACCGCGCCACGGGCGTCGGCGTGGTGGTGGCGGTCATCGACACCGGCATCACCTCGCACAGCGAGCTCAACGCCAACGTGCTGCCGGGCTATGACTTCGTCAGCGACGCTGCCTCTGCGCGCGACGGCAACGGTCGCGACAGCAACCCGCGTGACGAAGGCGACTGGTACGTCGCCGGTGAATGCGGCCGCACGACGGGCAGCAACAGCTCTTGGCACGGCACCCACGTCGCCGGCACGGTGGCGGCCGTGACCAACAACGCAGCCGGCGTCGCCGGGGTGGCCTTCGGCGCCAAGATCCTGCCGGTGCGCGCACTGGCCAAGTGCGGCGGCTCGCTGGCGGACATTGCCGACGCCATCGTCTGGTCGGCCGGCGGCAGCGTGCCGGGTGTGCCGGCCAACCCGAACCGGGCCAAGGTCATCAACATGAGCCTGGGCGGCAGCGGCGCATGCGGCACCACCTACCAGGCCGCCATCAACAGCGCACGGTCGTTGGGCGCGGCGGTGGTGGTGGCCGCCGGCAACAGCAACGTCGATGCCGTCAATGCGCGGCCGGCCAACTGCGCCGGGGTCATCACCGTGGCCGCCACCACGCGCAGCGGCGGCAAGGCGAGCTTCTCCAACTTCGGCAGCCTGGTTGATCTGGCCGCGCCTGGCGCCGGCATCTTGTCCACCCTGAACAGCGGCACCACCACGCCGGCCACCGAAAGCTACGCCAGCTACAACGGCACCAGCATGGCCACGCCGCATGTGGCCGGCATCGCGGCGCTGCTGTTTCAGGCCAAGCCCACGGCCACGCCGGACGAGATCGAAGCCGCGCTGAAGAACACGGCCCGCGTCTTCCCGCAGGCCTGCAGCGGCTGCGGCACCGGCATCGCCGATGCCAACGCCGCCCTCACCGCCATCGCCGGCACCCCGCCGCCCGCTGGCAACGTGCTGCAGAACAACGTAGCGCGCGTGATCTCGGGCGCCACGGGCACCGACAACCGCTTCACGATGGTGGTGCCGGCCGGCCGCACCAGCTTGAGCTTTTCGATCAGCGGCGGCACGGGCGATGCCGACCTCTACGTGCGCTTCGGTTCTGCGCCCACGACGACGACCTACAACTGCCGGCCCTACCTCACCGGCAACAACGAGACCTGCACCATCACCAACATCCAGGCCGGCACCTACCACGTCAACGTGCGCGCCTACAGCGCGTACTCGAACGTGAGCCTTGTTGGCCGGTTCGCACCACAATGAACCGATGAACAAGCAGCAGGTGACAGTTTCGGCGCTGGCCATGGCCATGGCGGTGACGACCTTGCTGACGCTGGGGCCCGCGGGTCTGGCTGTGGCCGGCACGCCACCGTCTGCGTCGATCGTGCCGCCGCCAAGAACCCAGGGTCCCGCGCCTGTGATTGCCGACCAGCTCATCCTGCAGTTCAAGCAACCGGCCTTGCAGGCGGCGCTGCGCCAGGCGCCTCAGGCCCCCGCGGCGCGCGCCTCGGTGCAGCGCGCGCTCGACGCGCTCGGGCAGCGCCACAGGGTGACGCTGCAATATGTGCAAACGCTGGCGGTGGGCAGTGCGCTGGTGGCGGTGACGCCGGCCACGGCCCAGATCGATGCGCTGGTGAAGCGCATTGCCGGCGATGCCGAGGTGGCCGCGGTGGAGATCAACGCGCGCATGACGCCGTTCACGCCGCCGGCCCGCTGAGCGTGCCGGGCCGGTGGCCCGGTCGCATGGGTCGCGCTCAGGGCTGCAGCTGACGCACCTTGTCCTGCGCCTCGGCCACGTCCTTGCCCAACTCGGTGAGGTAACGCGTGCGCTCGTCGCTTTGCCATTCAGCATCGGAAAAGCTGGCCAGCGCGTAGCTGCGTGAGCGGTGCTGTTCGCCCGCGCGGCGCGGCAGCATCACGCGGTCGGGGAAGGCGTCCGGCTTCAGCAGGAAGGCCTCGACGTCGCGCAGCACCAGCGGGAAGGCGGGCTTCAGGTCGCGGATGAGCTTGCCGTGCACAGGCAGCTTGAACTCCACTGCGCCTGCGGCCACTTCAGCGTTGAACAAGGCCAGCGCCACGGGCTGCCCGGCGGCGTCGTCGACGCGCCCCGTCACCACGTAGCGCCCAGGCATCAGCACCTGCGCCTTCAGGACGAAATCCAGCCCGCCAGCGTTCACCGCCTCGCGCACGCCGGGCAGCCAGGTGGCCGCCTGTTCGGGGCTGTAAACGAGGTCGAAGTAGAGGAAGCCGGGCTGGCCCGCGTACTCCAGGTTCAGCTCCAGTCGCACGGTGCCGGCGAAGGTGGCAAAGCCCTGCGCACCGGGCTGCATCAGCGCCGACCAGGTGCCGTCGCCGGCCACCAGATCGCCCTGCGTGCCGGTGTCGTTGACGGCCAAGGCCACCTCGGCCGTGCGCGCGGTGCTGCCGGGCGGTGTCACCTCTTTCTGCACCGCGCGTTGCACCCGCAGCGGCAGCACGCGGCCTTGTTCGTCAGTGAGCGCGAGCGTCACACGGCTGCTTTCCATGCCGCTGGCGAAGACACGCTCCTGCGTCGTGCGCAGCCGCACGCCGCGCTGCGCGCTGCCGCCGGGCACGCGCAGGTCGCGCTCTTCGACGATGGGTGAGAAGGGGCGCACCTGGTCCGGATGTTCGCTGATCGGCCGCGATTCATGCGGGTACTGCGCCGCGGCGCGGTAGGCGTTCAGCGCGTTGTTCGCGCGCTCCAGCCGCGCTTGCCACAGCACCAGCTGTTCCTGGCGCTCAGCCAGGCCGCGCGCGCTGAGCGGCGGGCCGGGGCGCCGTGCGGCGGCGCTGTTGCTTGAAGACGAAGCCGAGCCTGGCAACACGGCCGCTTCCGTCGCTTTGGCCGCCTCGGCCGCAGCTTGCACGTGTGCTGCGCTGTCGACCGCGCCGCGTGCCTGCAGCCACCACCACAGACCGCCACCGGCTGCAACGGCCACCACCGCGGCCAGCGCGGCGGCCGCGCGGCTCTTCATTGCGCGTAGGTGACCATGTCTTCGCGCATCTTCGAGACGATGCCGGCCCAGTTGTCGCGCGTGTAGTGGTCAAGCTGCTCGTTGCTGTCGCGGAATATCACCGAGTGGTAGCTCCACTTCGCGCGCCCGCCCTGGGCCGCGGCCGTGCCGAGCGTGAGGTCGTTGCACAGCCAGTCGCTCGGGTTGCAGTAGGAGCCGCCGCTGCTGCCCGAGATGCCGCCGCTGGAGTGGTAGGCGATGGCCTCGTCGTCCTGCCCCGGCAGCACGAAACTGTAGAGCGTGCCCTTGCTGCCGGCGAACATGTAGAACCACCTGCCGGTGGTGGCGTTGTGGTTGTACAGCGCGCGCGCGGTGCTGGTCTTGAGGTCGCTCACCAGCGGTTCGCTGATCGCCCAGTCGCCGGCGTCGGCCAGTTCGCTGCCGCCCGCGGCACCGCCGGCCACGTTCACCCACTTGATGTTCCAGCCGGTCTGCGTGCCGGCGCCGCTGTTGCCACATTGGCCGGCGCTGTTGGGGGTGGGCGTCTTGATGCTGCGGCTGCTGGTGCCGTAGAGCGAGAGCGCGTAGCCGATCTGCAGGTTGCCTGCCGAGTGCGCGGCCACGTAGCACCAGTTCGGGCCGGTGCAGTAGCAGTCCAGCGCGTCGCGGATGTTGCCGTTGGTGGTGCTGATGCGGTTGTAGCCGTCCCAGTTGACGGACTTCTTGTTCACGCCCGCGGCCGTGGTGGCCGGACCCCAGTAGCGGAAATCGGCGTGGTTGCCGACGGTGCCGCCGCCCGTGCGGCCGTTGATCCACAGGCTGTAATTGGTGGCCTGGGCCAGCGCCAGCACGGCGCCGATGGCTGCCAATGCCAGCGCAAACAAGAGCCGCAGACTTGTCGTCTTTCTCATGGTTGGTCTCCTCCCCGTTGCAGGTGCGGTGGATGATCCGCGCGTGCCAAGGCGCGCAGCAACGCGCGTTTTCCCGTAGCCCTGGCGCGGCTATGCTGCGCCGCGCTTCACACCTGTGTTCGCACCCGTGTTCGCGCTTCCGGAGCCACCCATTCCCGCCCGCCCCGCCACCGCCCCGCTGCACACCGCCGACTCCCGCTACGCCATGGGCCGGCTCTTCATCGCGCTGCTGCTGATGACGCTGGGCAGCAGCGGCATGTACGTCATCGCGGTGATATTGCCGGCCGTGCAGGCCGAGTTCGGCGTGGCGCGCGCCGATGCCAGCCTGCCCTACACCGCGTTGATGATCGGCTTCGGCATCGGCGGTGTGCTGATGGGGAGGCTGGCCGATCGCTTCGGCGTGATGTGGCCGCTGCTCATCGGCGCGGCCAGCCTGGGCAGTGGTTATGTCCTCTGCGGCCTGGCCGGCGGCATCGGCAGCTTCACGCTCGTGCACGGCGTGCTCATCGGCCTGCTCGGCAGCTCGGCCAGTTTTGCGCCGCTGGTGGCCGACACCTCGCTGTGGTTCGTCAAACGCCGCGGCATTGCGGTGGCGGTGTGCGCCAGTGGCAACTACCTGGCCGGTGCCCTCTGGCCGCCGGTGGTGCAGCATTTCGTCGAAAGCGCCGGCTGGCGCGCCACCTACATCGGCCTGGGCGTGTTCTGCGGGGTGGGCATGGCGTTGCTGGCGCTTTTCATGCGGCCACGGCCACCCGCGGCCGTCGTTGCGCTGCCGCGTGCCGGCGCGGCACCCGTCGTCTCGGACCGCCCCTTCGGCCTCAGCCTGAACCGGGCCCAGGCCTTGCTGTGCCTGGCCGGCGTGTCCTGCTGTGTGGCCATGGCCATGCCCCAGGTGCACATCGTGGCGTACTGCGGCGACCTCGGCTACGGCGCTGCGCGCGGCGCCGAGATGTTGAGCCTGATGCTGGCCTGCGGCATCGTCAGCCGTCTCGTCAGCGGCGCCATCTGCGACCGCATCGGCGGCGTCCGCACGTTGCTGCTGGGCAGCGTGCTGCAAGGCCTGGCGCTGCTGCTCTTCCTGCCCTTCGACGGCCTGGTGTCGCTGTACATGATTTCTGCGCTGTTCGGCCTCTTCCAGGGCGGCCTGGTGCCCAGCTACGCCATCATCGTGCGCGAGCATTTCCCGCCCCGCGAGGCCGGCGCGCGCGTCGGCACGGTGCTGATGTGCACGCTGCTGGGCATGGCGCTGGGCGGATGGATGTCGGGCAAGATCTTCGATCTCACCGGCAGCTACCACGCGGCCTTCGTCAACGGCATCGCCTGGAACCTGTTGAACGGCGCCATCGTGTTCTGGCTGCTGCGCCGCTTGACGCGCGCCACTGGCAGTGACGGCAGGCGCGCACCGGCGTCAGCGCGCTTGCCCTGAACGCGCCCCGGTGCGAGCATCGACCACACCCACCCACACCCCAGTCAGGAGACACCCCATGCCCAAACCCATGTTCGACGCCGACGCCCTGGTCGCGATGTTCGAAAACGCCACCGCCACCCAAGGCGCGCAGCTGCGCAAGGCCACCACCGAGGCCACGATGGCCGCGTTGCAGGGCCGTGAACTGACGCTGAAGAACATGCGCGGCGCGCTGAAGCAGGTGGCCGACGCCGCCAGCGCCGGCGTCGCGAAAAACGTGCTGCCCAACATCGACGCCGAAGACCTGCTGGAACAAGCCGTGGCCGGCATGGACCAGGCGATGCTGAAGGCCGTCGACGCCAACCGTGTGGCCTTGACCACGCTGACCAGCCAGGGCGCCGACCTGCGAGAAAAGCATCTGAGCAAGGCCCTGGCCGACCTGGAGAAGATGGAAGACACGATGTTCGACGCGATGAAGAAGGCCGCCGCCGGCGCCGGTGCGCCGATGGCCAGCGCCTGGGCGCCGGTGCTGGAGAAGATGCAGGCCGGCGGCACGCTCAGCGGTGCGCAGGCCGCCACAACGGCAGAGCAGATGACCGAGCAGATGCACACCGCCATCCGCACCACGCGTGCGGCCAGCCTGCGTGCCGCACAGGCCCTGGCCGAGAGCTACACGGCGATGGTCAGCGGCGTGCTGCTGGGCATGAGCGATGCCATCCAGACCGCCGGCAAGACCAAGAAGGCACCGACGCGCAAGTGAGCGGCGGGCGCTTGCGGTGCCGCCGGCCGGGCCGGCGGCCGCGCGCTCAAGCGCGGCCGGCCCAGCCCATCACCGCCTTGCCACCGGCCACCGCCGCCACGCTGACGAGGGTGCCCCAAGCCATGTCCATCATCGACAGACCCACCGGCCAGCCCTTCAGCGTGGCCAGGTTGGTGAGGTCGTAGGTGGCATAGCAGAAGAAGCCGAACAGCGCCGCCATCGTCAGCGTGTGCGGCCAGCTGCGCGCCGGCTCCTGCGGTGCGACGCCAAAGATCACCAGGCCCAAGGCAAACACCGCGTAGAAGGCCGCTGCCACCGGCCAGTTCGGCTGCTCCAGCATCAGCGTGCCCAGGCCCTTCTGGTACATGGGTTTGGCAATCACGCCGAGCCACAGCAGGTCCAGCGCGATCATCACGACGAAGGTGCCGGCATAGGCCGCGAGATAACGGTTCATAAGTGGACGGGCCTTTTCCGGCAGCGGCGACGCGGCGAGTTTGCCCGAGACGCCCCGGCGGTCTCTGTGCTGTTGCGCACCGGCAAAAGCCCGCCGGTCTGCAATGATGTGCAGCCGTGGAGACATGCCTCAGTGTTAACTTCATGACCTTCGAGTTGTATGCACAGGAGAGAAACATGACCGAAATGACCGCAATGCAGCGCGAGAAGCTGATGGCCGACATGCGCACCGTGGTGTCAGACGCCGAAGAACTGCTGAAGATGACGGCCGACGAGGTGGGCGAGAGCGCTGTGGCGCTGCGCGAGCGCTTGAAAGAGCGCATGGTGCAGGCCAAGGACAACCTCCTGACACTGCAGGCGGCTGCCACCGAAAAAGCCAAGGCCGCCGGCCGCGCCACCGACGAGTACGTGCACGAGCACCCGTGGAAGGCCGTGGCGATCGGCACCGGCATCGGTGTCATCGTCGGCATGTTGATCGGGCGCCGTTGAAGCGCCGGGTGCAGCCGACATGGCCGTGACGGGCCGGCCCGCCGGCGGCGGGCTTTTCAGCTCGCTGCGCGGCCTGCTGGCCACGGGCCTGGGCATCGCGCAGCTGCGGCTGGAGTTGTTCGGCACCGAGCTCGAGGCGGAAAAGCTGCGCCTGCTCGGGGCGCTGTGGCGCCTGTTCCTGGGCCTGATGTTGCTGGGCGTGGCCGTGGTCTTGGCCGCAGGCTTTGTCTTGATGTTGTTCTGGGACGGCTACCGCCTCGCCGCCTTGGGCGTGATGGTCTTGTTGTTCACGGGCGGCGGTTTGGCCCTGCTGCTGCGCGCACGCTCTGTGATGGACGCTGGTGCGGGTGGGCCGTTCGCACTGTCGCTGGGCGAACTGCAGCGTGACCTGAACGGCCTGCAGGAAGCCGTGCTGCCTGCGTCTTCGGTGCCGTCTGAAGGCCCCCGCACCGGCGCCGGCGCAGTGCGATCATGACCGAGCCCGACGAGACATTGGCTCAGCGCCAACAGCGGCTGCTGGTGCGCAGCAGCGAGTTGCGCGGCGAGTTCGCGCTGCACGCGCAGGTGTGGCGCCAGCCGCTGGCCTTGGCCGACCAGGTGCACAGCGCGTGGCGCTGGCTGCGCGCGCATCCTGAACTGCCGCTGGCTGCGGTGGCCTTCGTTCTGCTGCTGCGGCCGCGCCGCAGCCTGGGCCTGCTGTGGCGCCTGGGCTGGCGCCTGTGGGCCGGCTGGCGGCTGTGGCAGCGGGCGCAGGTGCGGCTGGCGCCGCTGCTGATCACCAGACGACGATAGGCTCGCCGGCCACCATCGCATCGCCGGGCTTGCAGCTGAAGGCCTGCGCAAATGCCGGGATGTTGGACAGCGGCCCGAGGATGCGCCAGCGGCCCGGTGAGTGCTGGCCGGTGCGCAGCTGGTCGATCATCGCCTCGGTGCGGTACTTGCCGCGCCAGATGGTGGCGTGCGAGAGAAAGAAGCGCTGCTCCGGCGTGCGGCCATCCACCAGCGCAGCCGTCCTGCCAGCTTGTTTGTCGGCCGCCCGCTGGCGTTGCAGCGCGATCTGCAGGCCGTCGTAGGCAATCTGGATGCCTGCCAGGTCGGAGATGTTCTCGCCCAGGGTCTGGCGGCCGTTGATGCGCACGCCGGGCACGGGTTCGTAGCTGCTGTAGAGCGCCGCCACCTTGTCGGCCCGTGCCTTGTAGGCGGCGGCGTCGGCGGGCTGCCACCAGTCACGCAGGTTACCGACGGCGTCGAACTGGCGGCCGCGGTCGTCGAAGTGGTGCGTGATTTCGTGGCCGATGACCATGCCGATGCCGCCGTAGTTGCTGGCGTCGTCGGCCTTCTCGTCGAAGAAGGGCGGCTGCAGGATGCCGGCCGGGAAGACGATCTGGTTGCCGCCCGCGGCGAAGGCATTCACGATGTGCGGGCTGGTGTTCCAGCGGCTGCGATCCACGGGCTTGTTCAGGTCGGCCAGGCGCTCGGCGCTGTACCAGGCATTGATCTTCAACTGGTTGCCCGCGAAGTCATCGGGCTGCAGCGCCAGGCCGTCGTAGGTCTTCCATTTTTCCGGGCCGCCGATCTTCACCGCCATCGCCGCCAGCTTGGCCTGCGCCAGCGCCTTGGTCGGCGCGCTCATCCAGGGCAGGGCGTCGATGCGGCGCTGCATCGCGGTCTTGATGTCGGCCACCATCGCCAGCGCGCGCTGCTGCGCCAGCGGCGAGAAGGCCTTGGCAACGAAGACCTCGCCGAGCGTTTCGCCCAGCGGCGACCCGCCGGTGCGGCCACCCACCATCAGGATGACCTCTTCCACGCGCGGCGGTGCCGCCTTGAGGCCGCGGATGGCGCCCTGCTGGTAGTCGAAATGCGCTTGCGCCACGGTCTTCGGGCCGAACTCGGCCACGGCTTCGAGCGCGCGCACCCGCAGGTAGGTGCGCCAGGTGTCGAGCGGAGCCTTCTCGGCCAGCGCTGCCACGCCGACGGCGAAGCCCGGTTGGCCGACGATGAGCGTTTGCGCGCTCGCGGCGGCTGGCGCCAGGCCGCCGTTCGTCCCCATGTAGGCCTGCAGCCAGCCCGCCCAATCGAAGCCCGGTGCCTGCTGCTTCAGCGTGGCCGGCGTCATCGGGTTGTAGATGGCGTTCGGGTCGCGCCGCTGCACACGGGTCATCGAGGCTTGGGCCAGGTCTCTTTCGAAGGCCATGAGCGCGTCGAGCGTGGCCGCGTCTGCAGGGGCGCCAGCGGCCTTGAGCAAACGCTCGGCATAGACGCGGTAGGCGGCCTGCAGCTTGCGGCTGTTGTCGTCGCTGCCGAAGTAGTCGTCGCGGTCGGGCAGGCCCAGGCCGGCTTGGGTGAGCTGCAACGCGTGGCGCGTGGCGTCCTTGGCGTCGGGGCTGACGAAGGCCTGCAGTGGCGCGGCGATCTGCAGGCGTGCCATCTCGCCGATCAACACCGGCAGCGAAGCGCGCTCCACCGTGGCGATGCGCACCAGCCACGGCTGCACCGAACTCAGGCCGCGCTTCTCGATGGCGGCCAGGTCCATGCCGGCGCGGTACTGCGCGGCCAGCAGCTTCAGCCCGGGCGTGGTCTGGCGCGCCGGGTTGGCGGCCAGTTCGGCAAGGCCAGCTTCGAGCAGGCGGTCGTTGGCCACGCGCAGCGCGTCGAAGCTGCCGATGCGCGCGCGGTCGGGCGGCAGCTCGGTGGCGGCCACCCACTGGCCGTTGGCATAGGCGTCGAAATCGGTGCAGGCGGTGGCCTGGGGCATCACCGCCGTCTGGGCCAGCTGGGCCGTCTGCGCAACAGCCACGAGCGGGGTGGCAAGCAGCAGGGCGGCGGCAATGCGTGTGAGTTGGGGCATGGCGGTGGGTGGTGGTGGGTTGAAGCGGCTGGCGAAGCCGCGCAGTCTAGGCCCGCCGCGGCGCCGTTGCAGGCAGGGCTTGCGCTATCGTGGCGCGATGGCTGAGCTGAGCTTTTTCTGGCACGACTACGAGACTTTCGGCCGCGTGCCGCGCCGCGACCGGCCCTCGCAGTTCGCCGGCATCCGCACCGATGCAGATCTCAACGAGATCGGCACGCCGGTGATGCACTTCTGCCAGCCCGCGGCGGATTTCCTGCCCGACCCCGAGGCCGTGCTGCTGACCGGCATCCTGCCGCAGCAGGCGCTGCAGCAAGGCCTGCCCGAGCACCGCTTCGCGGCGGCCATCGAGCACGAGCTGGCGCGTGACGGTACCGTGGGCGTTGGCTACAACAGCATCCGCTTCGACGATGAGGTGACGCGCCATCTGTTCTGGCGCAATCTCATCGACCCCTATGCGCGTGAGTGGCAGAACGGCTGCGGCCGCTGGGACCTGCTGGACGTGGTGCGCTGCTGCTGGGCGCTGCGGCCCGAGGGCATCCAGTGGCCCATGCACACCACGGGCGAGATGGCCGGCCGGCCTTCCTTCAAGCTCGAACACCTGACTGCTGCCAACGGCCTGGTGCACGAGGCTGCGCACGATGCCTTGAGCGACGTGCGCGCCACCATCGCCATGGCGCGCTTGATCAAGACCCGGCAGCCGCGGCTGTGGGACTTCTGCCTCAAGCTGCGCAAGAAAGACGCGGTGGCCGCCGAAATGGGTGCGGGCCGGCCCTTCGTGCACCTGTCCGGCATGTACCCGGTGGAGCGCGGTTGCCTGGCGCTGGTGTGGCCACTGGCACCGCACCCGACGAACAAGAACGAGCTCATCGTCTGGGACCTGGCGCAAGACCCGCGCGCGCTGGCCGGCCTGGACGCCGAGGCGCTGCGCAGGCGCATGTTCACGAAGCAGAGTGAGCTGGACGCAGCGGGGCAGGGTGAAACCCGGCTGCCCATCAAGACCATCCACATCAACAAGAGCCCCATCGTCATCGGCAACCTGAAGACCCTGGGCGACGCGGCCGAGCGCTGGAACCTGGATGTGTCGCTGGCAATGCTGCATGCCGAACACGCGGCCGCGCTGGGCGCACAGCTGCAGCCGCTGTGGGCGCAGGTCTTCGAGCGCCCGGCGCCTGCCGAGGCACCGGATGTCGATGAAGATCTTTACGGCGGCTTCGTCGGCAACGACGACCGCCGCACGCTGCAGCGCCTGCGCGAGCTGAACCCCCCGCAGCTGGCCGCCAAGCGCGTGGCGTTCAGCGATGGCCGGCTGGAAGAATTGCTGTTCCGCTATCGCGCGCGCAACTTTCCCGACACGCTTACCGAAGACGAACAGCAGCGCTGGGAAGCGCACCGCGCCGAGCGCCTGCACGACGGGCGCGGTGGGGCGCTGACGCTCACCGCGTACTTCGAGCGCATCGACGCGCTGGCCGAAGCCGCCGACATCTCGGGCGACGAACGCGCACAAGAGCTGCTGGCGGCGCTGTACGACTACGCCGAAGGCATCGCGCCCGAACTGGGCTGAAGCATCAGGCCAGCCTTCCCACAGGCAGGGCCGGCGGCAGCTGAGGCAACACCCGCCAGCGCCACGCCAGCAGCGCGGCGGTGAGGGCCAGCACACCCAGCCACCAGGGCCACCAGGCGGCGGGATGGCGGCTCAACAAGGCCATCGACAGCGTGCCCAGCGCCGGGCCCAGCGCCAGGGCCATCACCGTGAAGACCGGCCGACCGGCGCGCATGCGGGCGTGGTCGCGCCACAGCCAGGCGGTGAGCGGCAGCGCCAAGACCACCGGGGCCAGCGCATGCGGCGCGAGGCCGGCCCACAGCACGGCGCCCAGCCCCGGCACCAGGGCCAGCCACAAGACCCCGCAGTGGCGCCACTGGCGCCAGGCCAAAGCCCGATTCAGGGCGGCGCCCTGCGGCATGCCCGGCAGCAGCACCAGCAGGGCCTGTTCGCGGCGCGAGGCCCAGAGCGCGCTGGGCAGGTTGAGCACGGCGCTGAAAGCCATGATGCCCACGCCGATGGCCAGACCCGTCCGCCCATGTTCCAGCAAGACGCCCAGCTTCACACCGGCGAGAAACGCGGTCAGCACCAGACTCAGGCCGACGCAGGCCTGCACGAACAGCAGGGTGGCGAGCTGGCGCACCCAGTGCTGGTGGCCGTGCAACACCACTTCGGCGCGTGTCATCACGCTGCCACGCCCGGTGTTTGCGCGTGCCAGAGCCCGGCGCAGCCAGGCGTCGGTCATGGCCTGCCCGGGTTTGCTCAGCCACTCGCCCCAGCGGCCATAGGCAGCCAGCCCGGCGTTGCGGTGGCCGGGGCTGGCGGCCAGGACGCGGCGCACACGCTCGCGGCGCTGGTAGGCGCCCGCATGGACCGCGTCGCCACGGCCGAACAGCGTGCTCAGCAACAGGCCCAGCACGGCCAACAACATCAGCGTGCCGCCCAGAGGCTGGGCTTGCCACAGGGGCAGCGCCCAGTGCCAGGTGTCGAACACGACGAGGCGCCACGCTCCCGCGCCCATCAAAGCCGGCAGCGCGCCCGCCAGCACCCACAGCCACCACCAACGCAGGGCGGCTGCGACGAAGAGCAACAGCGCGCCCGTGCCCAGCGCGGCCGCCAGGCTGCTGCGCCAAATCGTGGCCAGCTCGGCCTCCTGCAGCCACATCGCAGTGCCGATGGCCATCACGAATCCCGCCAGAGTCACCAGGGTCGCCCAGAGGCCCAGAGCGGTGCTGCGCAGCGCGCGTGCATGGCCGGGCACGGTGTGCGCCGCATGCGGGTGGTCCAGCCGTTGCAGCCCGACGAACTGCAGGCCCCAGAGGGCCGTCAGGCCGACCAGGGCCAAGGCACCGATGCTGGCCCAGGCCGCCCGCGGGGGCAGCCACACCAGCACGCCAGCGGCGGGCGCCGCGAAGATCAGCACCGTCAGCAGACCGTACAGCCGCCAGGCCCACAGGCTGCCGTCGTTGCGCCGCCATTGCCATGGCGCCTGCAGCATCTGCAGGCCGGGGTGGCGCGCCTTCACGTCAGCTCCATGAACAGGTCTTCCAGCGTCACCGCCTCGGCGGCTGTGCCCGTTGGCAGCTGGGGCAGCTGGGTGCCGGCCGGCAGGCGCGCCAGCACCTGCTCGCGCCCGGCCGGCAGCGGCGTGCGCTTCAGGCTCTGCGCGCCCACGCGCTGCAGCAGCGCCTGCACCTCGGCTGCGCTGCCGGAGACGCGGCGCACTTCGTCCAGCAGTTCGTCCAGTGGCGCCTGCAGGGCAATGCGCCCGCCGCTCATGAAGGCCATGTGGAAGGCCACCCTTTCGAGGTCGGACAGGATGTGCGTGGAGAACACCACCGTGGTGCCGCGCTCCAGCACCTGGCCGATGAGCTCACCCAGGAAATCGCGCCGGCCTGCGGGGTCGAGGCTGGCCACGGGTTCGTCCAGCACGAGCAGGTCGGGCTCGTGCGCCAGCGCGCGGATGATGGAAAGCCGCTGCTGCTGCCCGCCGCTGAGCTTGGCGATGCGCTGGTGCGGATGGATGTCCCAGCGTGACAGCAGGCCCTGGGCCTTGTTCTCGTTCCAGCGCGGGTAGAAGCTCCTGAAGTAAGCCAGCAGCTGCGTGGCGGTGAAGCTGTCGAAGAGGTCGGACTGCTGCGGCACATAGCCGATGCGCGCGCGCACGGTGTCGTCGGGCCGGGTCGCCGGCTGGCCGAAGAGCTGCACCGTGCCGGCCTGGGGCTCGCGCAGGCCCAGCAGCGTTTCCAGCAGCGTGGTCTTGCCCGCGCCGTTGCGCCCGAGCAGGCCCACCACCTGGCCCGGCAGCAACTGCCAGTCCAGCCCCTGCAGCACGGGCGTGCGGCCGGGGTAGGCCAGGCTCACGCCGGTCAGCGTGGCGGTGGGCGAGGTGCTTGCCAGCAGATGCGGATTCATGGTGTGGGGTCCTGGTCCAGGATGTCGGCAAAGAGCTTCATCACGGTGTGCCGCGGCAACTGCAGCTGCCGCGCTTCGGCCGCGGCGCGTTCCAGCGCCGGCCGCAGCAGTTCGATGCGTGACGCGGCGGGCTGCGCACGTTGGTGCTGCGGCGCCACGCGCATGGAAAGGCCGCGGCGCCGCTCCAGCAGGCCCTCGGCTTCGAGCAGGCTGTAGGCCTTGGAGATGGTCATGGGATGCACCGCCAGCTGTTGCGCCAGTTCGCGCACCGAGGGGATTTCATCGCCGGCGCTGATCTGCCCGCTGGCCACCCGCCGCCGCACGTGCTCCACCAGCTGCCGGTAGATGGGTTCGGCAGAACCGGTCTGGATGCTGAAGGCGAAGTCGGTGTCCACGGCGTGTGTCTATGTGTACCACTACGATAGTACACCTGACTCGCAGCAGGCCATGCTCGCGGCCGGTGCCGTAGCGCCCGGCGGGCGCGCCAGCGCGGCTAGCGCGCGGTGGCCGAGGCCGCAGCGCTGGCCGCGCCTGCGGCCGTGGGCGCGGGTGCGGGCGCTGACGCCGGTGCCCACGCCGGCAAGGTGTGGTGGGCATCGGCGACGCGCGCCACGAAGCCGCCTTCGGCGAACTCGGCAAAGCGCCAGTCGTCGCCCACCTGCACCACGCCCTCGGCGGCGGGCAGCGGCTGCACGGGCACACCGCGCAGCGCACGCGCCATCACGTCGATCCACACCGGCAAGGCCAGGCCACCGCCGGATTCACGCTCGCCCAGGCTCCTGGGCTCGTCGTGGCCGATCCAGGCCACCGCGGCCACGCCCGGCGCCCAGCCGGCGAACCAGGCGTCCACCGCGTCGTTGGTGGTGCCCGTCTTGCCGTAGACATCGTTGCGGCGCAAGGCGCCCTGCGCACGCGCTGCAGTGCCGCGCGCCGTCACGTCGCGCATCAGCGTGTTGACGATGAAGACATTGCGCGCCGGCACCACGCGTGTGCTCTCGTCCAGCGGCGCGGGCGGCGGCGCTTCGAAGATCACCTGGCCTTGCGCATCGACGATCTTCTCGATGAGCACCGGCGTCACGCGGTGGCCGCCGTTGGCAAACACCGCGTAGGCCTGCGCCATCTGCAGCGGCGTGACGCTGCCGCTGCCCAGCGCCAGCGTCAGGTTGCCGGGGTGGCGCTCGAGCTCGAAGCCGAAGCGCGTGAGCCACTGGCGCGCGGCAGGCAGGCCGATGTGCTGCAGCAGGCGGATGCTGACCATGTTCTTGCTGCGCACCAGGCCTTCACGCACGGTGATCTCGCCGTCGAAGCTGTCGTCGCTGTTCTGCGGGTTCCAGCCGTTCAGGCCCGGCTGGCCGTCGTCGCCCATCAGCGGTTCGTCGTCGACCAGGGTCTCGGGCATCACGCCTTGTTCCAGTGCGGCCGAGTACAAGAACGGCTTGAAGCTGGAGCCCGGCTGGCGCCACGCGCTGGTGGCGCGGTTGAACTGCTGGCGGCCGAACGAGAAGCCGCCCACCAGCGCGCGGATGCGGCCGGTGGTGGGGTCGAGAGCCACGAACGCGCCGTCGGCCTGCGGCCACTGTGCGAGTTGCCACACGGGGTCGCTGCCCGCCGCACGGCCCGGCGTGGCCAAGAGCCGCACGATGCTGCCGCGGCGCAGCGCCAGCGCGGGCGCCGCTTTCGGCGACAGGGCCGCCTGCACCCAGCGCAAGCTGTCGCCGCGCAGCGTCACGGTCTCGCCGCCGGCCAGCTTGGCCACCAGTTCGCGCGGGGTCGCAGAAAGAACAATGGCCAGGCGCAGATCGTCGTCGTCGCGGTAGTCCTTCAGGGCCAGGCCGGCCGCGCGTGTGGCGCGCTCTTCATCGGCGGGCAGCGCCTCGAAGCCTTCAGGCCCGCGCCAAGGCTGGCGGCGTTCATGCGCCAACAGGGCGCGGCGCAGCGCGGCGTGCGCGGCGCGCTGGTCATCGGGGCGCAGAGAGGTATAGACCTTGACGCCTTCGCTGTAGGCCTTGTCGCCCAGGCGCTCGACCGCGGCGCGGCGCGCCATCTCGGCCACATGCTGGGCCTGCACGTCGACGAAGGAAGGCTTGCGATAGACGAGCAATGTACCCACGGCCTCGTCGTGCTGTGCCTCGGTGATGACGCCGGTGGTCAGCATGCGGCGCAGCACCCAGTGCTGGCGCCGTGTGGCCGCGGCCTCGTTGTTCACCGGGTTGGCATAGAGGGGGTTCTGTTGCAGGCCGGCGAGCATGGCGGTCTCGGCTAGATTCAGCTGCGCCAGCGGCTTGCCGAAATAGACCTGCGCCGCAGCGCCGTAGCCGTAAGCGCGCTGGCCCAGGTAGATCTGGTTGAGATAGAGCTCGAGGATCTCGTCCTTGCTCAGCATCTTTTCGAGCTTGCGCGCGATCAGCGCTTCCTTGATCTTGCGTTCGGCGGTGCGCTGCGTGCTGAGGAAGAAGGTGCGCGACACCTGTTGCGTGATGGTGCTGGCGCCACCCCCGATGCCGCCGGTGAGGTTGGACCAGGCCGCGCGCGCCACCCCCCGCCAGCTGATGCCGCTGTGCGCGTAGAAGGCGGCGTCTTCCACCGCCACCACGGCCTGCTTCAACAGCAGCGGGGTGGCGGTGATGGGCACGAAGATGCGACGCTCGCTGCCGAATTGCGCCAGCTCGGTGCCATCGACGGCCAGCACCTGCAGGTGCTGGCGCGGGCGGTAGGCCACCGCCTTGTCCAGGGGCGGCAGGTCGAAGTTCCACCACAGCGTCAGCATCGACAGCAGCAGCAGCCCGAGCACGGCCAGGCTGGCCAACAGTGCCAGAAGTGCCAGCGTGCCCAGCACCACCAGGCCACCGCGGCGGCGCGCTGCGCTGGCGATGACGCCGTCCAGGCGCTGCTGCGCGACACCCGGCAACTTCAAGGCTGCAACTCGTACAGCGCCGTGCCGTCGCCGGGGTCTTGCACCAAGCGCAGCTGCGGATAGCGCGGCAGGTGGGCGATGCCGCCGGCGCCCGAGACGAAACGCAGCTTCACGCCGGGCACGGGCAGGATGCGCCAGTTGCCATCGGCAGCCGGGTCGACGGTGCCCGCGGCCTGCAGGTACTGCACCAGCGCCTCGCGGTTTTCATCGGGTGCGTCGAGCACGATGTTGCTGCCGTCCAGCCCGGGGAAATTACCGCCGCCGGAGGCGCGGTAGTTGTTGGTCACGACCAGGAACTCGGCATCATCGGCCACCGGCTTGCCGCCGTGCATCAGCCCGACGATGCGCCGCGCCTGCGGGGCCACGAGCTTGCCGCTGCGTTCATACCGTGCGGGTTGCGTGACATCGATGCGGTAGCTCACACCATCGATGCTGTCGAAGTTGAAGCTCGGGAAACTGCCGTTGATCAGCAGCTGTTCCGTCGGGCCGGCGGGGTCGATGCGGTTGAAGGCGCCGGCCGCGAACTCGAGCCATTCACGCACCTGTGCGCCGCGCAGTTTCACCACCTTCACGGTGTTGGGGTAGACGTAGAGGTCGGCCACGTTGCGCACGGCTATGGGCCCGGCGGGGATGTCGGTGTAGTAGCCCGCGCCTCCGCGCCCGCCGGTCTTGAACGGGGCCGAAGCCGACAGCAAGGGCAGCGCGGCCAGCGGCGTGCCGGCCAGCGCCTTGCGCGCATAGGCCAGCTGCGCATTCGCGACGATCTGCACGCTGGGGTCGTCGGCCACCTGCGCGAAGTAGCTCTGGATGGGCGCGCTGCTGCGGGCCACTTCGCTGCGCACATAGGCCAATGCGCCTTCGTGTTCGGCCTTGATGAGTTCGGCTACCAGCGGGTCGGGAGCGACGGCAGCCTTGCGTGCACTGCGGTCGTAGATGGGGCGCAGCTCGGCCCGCGCGTCCGTGACTTTCCAGGATGCGCCATCCTTGCTCATCACCAGATCCACCACGCCGAGGTGGCTGCCCCAGAAGCCGGGCATCACCGCCGGCACACCGTTGATGGTGCCCTTGGTGAGGTCCACCCTCGGGTGCGCATTGAAGAAGCGGCCCGGGAACTCGCCGTGCGAGTGGCCGAAGAGCACGGCGTTGACGCCGGGAATCTCGGCCAGCCGTGCGACGGCGTTCTCGGCAAAGAACACCGTCTCGCCGCGCTCGAAGCCCGAGTGCGCAATGACTACCACCACGTCGGCGCCCGCGGCCTTGATACGCGGCACCAGCGCGCGCGCCGTGGCGGGGATGTCCAGCGCGCGCACGCGGCCCTGCAGGTGCTGGCGGTCCCACTGCATCACCTGCGGTGGCACGAAGCCGACGACGCCGACCTTGATCTTGTGGATGACGCCGGCTTCGTCGCTGAAGCTGCGATCAAGAATGACGTAGGGCGTGAAGACGTTTTTCGCAGCCTCGGGCGGGCTGCTGCCGTCGTCCACCACGATGTTGGCGTTGACGTAGGGAAAGGCCGGGCCCGCCAGTGCCCGCTGCAGGAAGGGCAGGCCGAAGTTGAATTCGTGGTTGCCGATGTTGGCCGCGTCGTAGCGCAGCGCGTTCATCACCTTGTAGGCCGGGTGCAGCTGGCCGGGCTGCAGGGGCTTGACCTTGGCGATGTAGTCGCCCAGCGGGCTGCCCTGCAGCAGGTCGCCGTTGTCGAAGAGCAGCGTGTTCTTCGCCTCGGCGCGCGCGGCCTTGATCAGCGTGGCCGTGCGGTCGAGGCCGAACTCTTCGACGGGCTTGTCCTGGTAGTAGTCCCAGCCCAGCAGGTTCATGTGCAGGTCGGTGGTCTGCAGGATGCGCAGCTTCAGTGGCTGGGCCTGCGCCAGCGGCAGCAGCCAGCACAAGCCCAGCAGCAGGACGAGCTTCTTCATGGGTGGGTTCTGCGCGAAGGTCGGCGCAGGCAATCAGCCGAACCAGGCCATGCGCAACTCGGCCGGCAGTTGCGGCGCGCCGGCCAGGCTGGTGCGCTGGGCACGTTCGATCACCTGCCAGAAATAGCGATAACTGGCGCGGTCGTGCAGCGTGTCGTGGTGCCGGATCGGTGCCCACTGCGCAGCTTGAGCGGCGGTGATGATCTCGATGGCGTCATCGATCTCGGCGGCGGTGGGCGAAAACGCTTCGACGATGGGCCGCACCTGCGCCGGGTGGATGCTCCACATGCGGGTGTAGCCCAGCGTGCGGCAAGCGGCCTCGGCGGCGGCCTGCAATGCGCGGGTGTTCTTGAACTCGGTGACCACGTTGTGCGACGGCACCTTGGCGGCGGCGTGGCTGGCTGCGGCGATCTCGAGCTTGGCGCGCACCACCAGCGGATGCGTGAACTGGCCTTCCACGCCCATCGCGGCCAGCGGGATGGCGCCGCGGTGGGCGGAGACGAAATCCATGAGCCCGAAAGACAGCGATTCGACACGCGGCAGCGCGGCGATGGCAAACACGTCACGCAGCGCGCCGTGGGTTTCTATCAGCACATGCACCGGCACCGCGCCGCCGCCCAGGGCATCGATCGCCTTCACCGCGCGCTGTACGTCGGCCAGGCTCTCGGGCTTGGGCAGCATCACATAC
>JANMMD010000395.1:0-1590 GCA_031372905.1 Betaproteobacteria bacterium | reverse complement strand
GATGGCGTTCTTGGCCACCAGTCCCATCAACATGATGACGCCGATGAAGCTCATCAGATTGAGCGTGCCGCCGGTCAGCAGCAGCGCCACCACGACGCCGATGAGCGACAGCGGCAAGGACATCATCACGGCCAGCGGCGCCGTGAAGCTGCCGAACTGCATCACCAGCACCAGGTACATCAGCGCGATGCCCGAGAGCAGCGCAATGCCCATCTGCTTGAACACCTCCTGCTGGTCGCGGCTGGCACCGGCCAGCTCCAGGCCGTAGCCGGGCGGGTAGTCCATCGCGCGGGCCAGCTTCAAGGCCTCGGCCGTCACTTCACCTGGTGAGCGGCCCTGCACGTTCGCGGCCACGCTGATGGTGCGCTTGCCATCGTTGTGCTGGATCTGGCTCGGCCCCTTGCCCATGGTGACGGTGGCAATCTGCTCCAGCGGCACCATGCGGTTGCTGCCGCTCACCGCAATCGGCAGGCGTTCGATGTTGCCGGCGTCCACGCGGTCCTGCGGGTGCAGGCGCACCGCGACGTCGCGCGTTTCGCCGCTCGGGTCGACCCAGTCGCCGACCTCCACGCCGGCAAAGGCCACGCGCAAGGCCTGCGCGGCGTCGTTGACGCTGATGCCCAGCGTGTTGGCCAGGCCGCGGTCGAGCTCGATCTTCATCTCGTCCTGCGGGTCTTGCTCCGACAGGCCCACGTCCACCGCGCCTGGCACACCGCGCAGCTTCTCCATGAAGGTGTTGGTGATGGCCAGCAGCTGGCGCGTGTCGGCCCCGGTGAAACGAATCTGCACCGGCTTCTGTGCGCCGTTGTTCAGGTCGTCCAGCACCGTGTATTCGGCGCCCACCAGGCGCGCAGTGAGCTTGCGCAAGTCGGCCGCGATGTCCACCGAACTGCGTTTGCGCTTCGTGCTCTTGCCGACGTCGACATAGATGCGGCCGCCGCCCGGGTTCACGAAGCTGTTGGTGGCCTTGGTCTCGGGCAGCGTGCGCGCCAGTTCGGCGGCGGCTTCCACCTTCAGGCGCGAGTACTCCAGACTGCTGCTGGAAGGCGTGCGCACGTCCACCGCGATGGTGCCGGCGTCCGATGACGGCAGGAAACTCGAACCGCCGTACTTGGCTTGCAAAGCGATGGCCGCAGCAAAGCTGAGCACCGCGAAAAGCGCCATCCAGCGCCGGTGGTGCAGCGCCCAGGCGATGACACGGCCGTAGCGGTCGGCCTGGTGGTCGAACCATGCGTTGAAGCGCCCCAGCACGCGGCTGATGCCGGTCTTGGGCTGCAGGTGGTGGTTGGGCGGGTCGCCCCAGTAGGCCGACAGCAGCGGGTCCAGCGTGAAGCTGATGAAGAGGCTGACCATCACGCTGGCCACCACGGTCAGGCCGAAGGGCCGGAACCATTCACCGCTGACGCCGGGCATGAAGGCCACGGGCACGAACACCGCCACGATGCTGAAGGTGGTGGCCGCCACCGCCAGGCCGATCTCGGCGGTGCCATTGAGCGCCGCGGTGCGGCGGTCTTCACCAGCTTCCATGTGGCGCACGATGTTCTCGCGCACCACGATGGCGTCGTCGATCAGCACGCCGATGGCCAGGCT
>JANMMD010000393.1:0-9749 GCA_031372905.1 Betaproteobacteria bacterium | reverse complement strand
CCTGGCGTTGACGGCCCCGAGGCCCACGCCGCATGAATCTGGCGCTCTTCGATCTCGACGGCACGCTGATCCCCAAGGACAGCGACCACGCCTTCGGCGAATTTGTCATCACGCTGGGCTGGGCCGACGCGGCCGACTTTCGCCGCCGCAACGACGGCTTCTACGAAGACTATCTCGCCGGCCGGCTCGACATCGATGCCTATGTCGACTTCGCCACCTCGCCCTGGCGCGGCCGCAGCGACGCCGAACTGCAGCGCGCCACCGAACGCTTCCTGGAGATCGTCGTGAAGCCCATGCTGCATCCACGGGCCCTGGCCCTGGTGCAGCGCCACCAGCAGGCCGGCGACGCGGTGGCGGTGGTGACGGCCACCAACGATTTCGTCACGCGGCCGATCGCTCGTCTCTTCGGTGTGGATGAACTGATCGCCACGAATCTGGAGCGTGACGCCCACGCTCGCGTGACGGGCCGCATCGCCGGCGTGCCCTCGTTTCGCGAAGGCAAGATCACCCGCGTGCAGGCCTGGCTGGCGGCCCGCGGACAAACGTTGGACGACTTCGATCACAGTTATTTCTACAGCGATTCCACCAACGACCTGCCGCTGCTGCAACGCGTCAGCAAGCCCGTGGCCACCAACCCCGGCCCCGAGCTCGAGCGCGTGGCGCTTGAGCGCGGCTGGCCTGTCCTGAAACTCTTTGCTCCATGATCAAGAAATTCATCAAGCGCCTGCTCGGACAGGGTGGTGCCCCCGATACAGCCGCCGTCGCTGCGTCCGCTGCCCCGGTCGCGCCCAGCATCCCGCTGGGCGCACGCACCGAGGTGGCGGCCAGTGAACATCGCATCGACCCCAGCCTGCTCGACGCCAACGCCGTGCGGGTGGTGAAGACGCTGAAGGACGCGGGCTACGAAACCTACATCGTCGGCGGCGCGGTGCGCGACCTGCTGGCCGGCATGAGGCCGAAAGACTTCGACGTCGCCACCGATGCCACGCCCGAGCAGGTGAAGGCGCTGTTTCGCCGTGCCTTCATCATCGGCCGCCGCTTCCGCCTGGTGCACGTGGTCTTCGGCCGCGGGCGAGAGCACGAGACCATCGAGGTGAGCACCTTCCGCGCCTATCTCGACAACACGGCGGTGGAGCCGGCCGTGGTCGTCGAAAGAGAAGCCCCGCGTCGCGAGCGCGGCGACAGCGCGGACAAGAAGCACGTCGTCGATGCCGCTGGGCGCGTGCTGCGCGACAACGTCTGGGGCCCGCAGATCGAAGATGCGGCGCGGCGCGACTTCACCATCAACGCGATGTACTACGACCCGGTGACGCAGACCGTGGTCGATTACCACGGTGGTCTGGCCGACATGCGCAAGCGCACCCTGCGCATGATCGGCGACCCCGAAACGCGTTACCGCGAAGACCCGGTGCGCATCATCCGTGTCGTGCGTTTCGCTGCCAAGCTCGGCTTCGAGCTCGAGCCGGCAACGCGCAAGCCCATCGCCAAGATGGCGCCCTTGCTGAGCAACGTGCCGATCTCGCGCCTCTTCGACGAGATGGTCAAGCTGATGCAGACCGGCCACGCACTGGCGAGCATCGAACAGCTGCGCAAGTTCGGGCTCATTGGCGGTGACCTGGCGATCTTCCCGGTGCTGGATGCGGCGCTCGCGCCAAAGAAGCCGAACGCCGTGCGCGAGCAGTTCGTGCGCATGGCCTTGCAGGACACCGACACGCGCGTGAACGAAGGCCGCAGTGTGGTGCCGAGCTACATGCTGGCCTGCATGCTGTGGCACGACGTGCAAGAGCGCTGGGCTGCGCTGCGCGCTGCCGGCGAGGCGCCGACGCCGGCCTTGCAGCAGGCCGTGGATGCGGTGTTCGACGCGCGCATCGGCGACATCTCGGGCCGCGGCAAGCTCGCTGCCGACATGCGCGAAGTGTGGCTGATGCAGCCGCGCTTCGAACGCCGCACGCCCAGCGGCGCGGCGTCACTCGCGCAGCAGCCGCGCTTCCGTGCCGGCTATGACTTCCTGCGCCTGCGCGCCGATTGCGGCGAAGTGCCCACGGAACTGGCCGACTGGTGGGAGGACTTTCATCTCGGCAACGACGAAGAGCGCGAAGCGCTGCTGCGCGATCTCAAACCGGCACCCGCCGGGCGCAAGCGTGGGCCGCGCCCCGAGCTTTCAGCGGCTGCCGATGGTTCGGCGGCAGCGCCCGATGACCGCCAGGGCGACGACGTGGAAGACGACGAGGACGCCGACCGCACGCCGGCCACCGAGGGGGAAGGCGGCGCCGCGCCGCGCAAGCGCCGTCGCCGCCGCCGCCGCCCGGGTGCTGCCCGCGGTGAAGGCGGCGGCGCCGGTGGCACCGGGGGCGGTGACGGAGGCCCTGCGCCAGCCGTATGAGCAACGAAGAGCGCGTGTTCGTTGGCCTGGGCGCGAACCTGGGCGATGCACACGCGACGCTCGCCGCTGCGGTGCAAGGCCTGGGTGCGCTGCCGCAGACGCAGCTGGTGCGGCTGTCGCCGCTTTACCGCTCTGCGCCCGTCGACGCCAGCGGCCCCGACTTCGTCAATGCGGTGGCCGAACTGCGCTGCATGCTGGAGCCCGAGGTCTTGCTGGAGCACCTGCATGCGCTCGAAGAGCAGCACGGCCGCGAACGTGCCTACCTGAACGCTCCGCGCACACTGGACCTGGACCTGCTGCTGTTCGGTTCGCGTGTGCTGCGCACGCCCACGTTGACGCTGCCGCACCCGCGCCTGCATCAGCGCGCCTTCGTGCTGCTGCCTCTGCGGGTGCTGGCGCCGGGCCTGCAGCATCCGCTGCTGGGCGATCTGGACGCCTGTGCGGTCGCGGTGGCCCACCAGCGGCTCGAACGCCTGCCCTGAGTCGGGCTGCCGCCTAGAATCGTGGTGACATTGCGATGACAACAAGATGACAACCGGGGTGACAGGCCGAAGCCGGCGTGCATCCGCGACGGAGCGAGCATGGTTTTCGGCAGGCTGTTGCCCAAGGATGGCAACTTCTTCGCGCTGTTCAACGAACACGGCAAACACATTGCCGAGGGCGCGCGCTCTTTCCTCGAGATGGTGCAGGTCTACGGCAACGTGGTCGAACGCGAACGCCACGCGGCAGCGGTGGGCGCTTCGGAACGCGCCGCCGACAAGGTGACGGCGGAGGTGCACCGGCTGCTGCACCGCACCTTCATCACACCGCTGGACCGCGACCAGATCCACCGCCTGATCAACGCGATGGACGACGTGCTCGATCTGTTGCAGGACACCAGCGAGGTGATGTCGCTCTACGACCTGCAGCACCTCAGTGAAGACGTGCTGCGCCTGTCCGAGATCTCCGTGCGCTGCTGTGAACGCGTGCAGAACGTGCTGGCGCTGTTGCCGCGGCTGAAGGAGGCCGAGGTGGCCGAGTCGGTGCTGAAGACCTGCGAAGAGATCGATCAGCTCGAATCAGACGCCGACCGCGTGATGCGCTCGGCGATGTCGCGCCTGTTCCGCGAAGAGCCCGACACGCGCCAGCTCATCAAGCTCAAGGCGGTGTACGAACACCTGGAATCGATTTCCGACCGCTGCGAAGACGTGGCGAACCTCGTCGAAGGCATCGTGCTCGAGAACAGCTGAGGCGCGGTCATGGGCACGGTGTCCGTTGTACCCATCGCGTTCTGGATGGTGGTGATGTTGGTCGCGCTGGCCTTGCTGTTCGATTTCATGAATGGCTTCCACGACGCCGCCAACTCCATTGCCACCGTGGTTTCCACCGGCGTGCTGAAGCCCGGCCAGGCGGTCGCCTTCGCCGCCTTCTTCAACGTGCTGGCGATCTTCTTCTTCCAGCTCAAGGTGGCGGCCACCGTGGGCAAGGGCATCGTCGAGCCCGGCATCGTCGACCAGCATGTGGTCTTCGGCGCGCTGGTGGGCGCCATTGCCTGGAATGCCGTCACCTGGTGGTACGGCATCCCGTCGAGCAGTTCGCACGCATTGATCGGCGGCATCGTTGGCGCCACGCTGGCCAAGGCCGGTACCGCGCCGCTGGTGCTGAGCGGGGTGCTGAAGACCGTGGCCTTCATCTTCATCTCGCCGCTGATGGGTTTCCTGCTCGGCTCGCTGATGCTGGTGGCGGTCTCGTGGATCTGCCTGAGGATGTCGCCCATCAAGGTCGACAACGTATTCCGGCGTCTGCAGCTGGTGTCGGCAGGTCTGTACTCGCTGGGCCACGGCGGCAACGACGCGCAAAAGACCATCGGCATCATCTGGCTGCTGCTGATTGCCGCTGGCTACACCCAGGCCAGCGACAAGCTGCCGCCGAGCTGGGTGATCTGGAGCTGCTACCTGGCCATCGGCCTGGGCACGATGTTCGGCGGCTGGCGCATCGTGAAGACCATGGGCCAGCGCATCACCAAGCTCAAGCCCGTGGGCGGCTTCTGCGCCGAGACTGGCGGTGCCATCACTCTCTTCGTGGCCACGGGCCTGGGCGTGCCGGTATCGACCACGCACACCATCACTGGCGCCATCTTCGGTGTGGGTTCGGTGCGCAACGCATCGGCCGTGCGCTGGGGGCTGGCGGGGCACATCGTGATGGCCTGGATCGTCACCATCCCGGCCACCGCCCTCATCGCGGCTGTGTTCTACGGCGTGAGCCGCCTGCTGTTCTGAGGTTCAGCCGCCCAGCTGCCACTCGAAGAACTTCTGCCCGCTGAAGGCAATGGTGCCCATCAGCACCGTGCCGCCGACCAGCAGGCCGAAGATGGCGCCGAAAATCGGCCCCCACGCCGTGCCAGCGCCGGGCGCACCGGGGTTGTGGCGAGCGTCCCAGGTCTCGTCAGGCGTGAGCGCGAAGACGATGCCGGTGAGCATGACCAGCGACACCATCAGCCCGAAGACCGGAATCAGCAGCCAGGCCGTGCGGTCGTCCTGCCCCAGGTTCTGCATGCGCACCACGCCCACCAGGCCCAGCAGGGTGGGCAGTGGGTGCAGCCAGGCCCAGCGGTCGCGCCAGCCGTGCAGATAGAGACGGTGGGCGCCGAAGACGCCCAGCAGCAGGGCCAGCCAGGTGGCAAGGGTCTTGGATTTGTAGCTCACGGAGTCGGCAGAGAAGATGCAAGGGGTCAAGGCGAAAGCTCAGTTTATAATGCGCGGTTTTCGGCGCTGGTCGCGCGTGGCAACACGGCGGCGTATCTACGGCGCCGGCCGCGGTTGGTTTGCATCTGATCATCTCTTGGACTTCAAGCGATGGCAGGCGCGCCAGCCAAAACTGGTGGTCTGCCCGGTGTGTCTCCCGTGGTGTTCGCCTACGAATCTGTACACAAGGAAAACTCACATGGTCGTCATCCGTCTGGCCCGTGGCGGCGCCAAGAAGCGCCCGTTCTTCAACATCGTCGTTGCCGACTCGCGCGAGCGTCGCGATGGCCGCTTCATCGAGCGCGTGGGTTTCTACAACCCCGTGGCCGCGGGCGCTGAGCAGCCGCTGCGCGTGGCGATGGACCGCGTGACGCACTGGACCGGCGTCGGGGCCCAGCTGTCGCCCACCGTGGCGCGCCTGGTCGACCAGGCCAAGAAGGCCGCCTGAGCCTTCTCGCCGCGAACACGGCCACGAACATGGCCATCAACATGGCCGCCGGGATGCAAGAGCCCAACGACGCTGATGCGGTGGCCATGCCCGCCGATGCGGTGGAAGTCGGCCGCGTCATGGGGGCCTGGGGCATCAAAGGAGGCATCCGGGTCAAACCGTTTGCCACCGATCCCCAGGCGCTGTTTGCATCCAAACGCTGGTTCCTGCGGCCGCCTGAGGGCACGCGGCCAATGGGGGTCAAGGCAGCTGCCTTTCCGACCTCGCTGCGCATCGTCACGGCCAAAGAGCATGGCGACGGTGTCGTGGCCACCGCCCAGGAACTGGCCGACCGCGACGCCGCCGAGGCGCTGAAAGGTGCTGCAATCCTGGTCTCGCGCTCGAGTTTCCCGACGCCGGACGAGGGCGAGTTCTACTGGATCGACCTCATCGGCCTGCAGGTGCACAACCGTGCCGGCGTCGGCCTGGGCCAGGTGATCGGCCTCATCGAAACCGGCCCGCACTGCGTGCTGCGCATCCAGCCGGCCGGCACCCAGGCCGAGGCGGATGAAGTGTTGATTCCCTTTGTCGATGCCTACGTGGATGGCGTCGACTTGCCGGCACGTCGCATCGCGGTCGACTGGGAACTCGACGACGCCACCTGAGTCGCGTGCCCGGATGCGTTTCGACGTCGTCACGCTTTTCCCCGAAGTCTTCGCGCCCCACCTCCGCCACGGCATCACGCGCCGGGCGTTCGAGACGGGGCAGGTCGACGTGCGCCTGTGGCAGCTGCGCGACTTCGCCGACGACACCTACCGCCGCGTCGACGACCGTCCTTATGGCGGCGGACCCGGCATGGTGATCCTGGCCGAACCGCTGCAGCGCGTGCTGCAGGCGGTGGCCGCGGACCGGGCCGAAGCCAAGCCGGCCGTCGTTCACTTCACGCCCACCGGCCGCCGGCTGGACCAGGCCCTGGTGGAAGACTTCGCGCGCGGCCCCGGTGCGGTGCTGCTGTGCGGCCGCTACGAGGGCATCGACCAGCGCCTGCTCGACGCCCACGTCACGCACCACGTCAGCCTCGGTGACTTCGTGCTTTCCGGCGGTGAACTGCCCGCGCTGGCGTTGCTGGACGCGGTGGCGCGCCTGCAGGAGGGTGTGCTGACGGCGCCCTCGCACCAGCAGGACAGTTTTTCCGACGGCCTGCTCGAAGGCCCGCACTACAGCCGGCCGGAGAAGTGGCTGCTCGACGGGGCTGAACAAGCGGTGCCCGCGGTGCTGCTGTCTGGCCACCACGCCGACATCGCGCGCTGGCGGCGCGAACGTTCGCTCGAGATCACGGCGCGGAGCCGGCCCGACCTCATCAGCGCGGCGCGCGCTGCCGGGCGGCTCACGCGCGCCGACGAGCGTTTCCTTGCCGGCCTCGCGCTATAATCAAAGGCTTTTCGATCCTCTGCCGGGCTCTACACATTCCAACCCGCTTGTCATGGCACATCAGTCCTGACAGGCCCGCCCGCCGCACGATCGCTTCGGAGAAAACCTTGAACTTGATTGCCATCCTCGAGCAGGAAGAAATTGCTCGCCTCAACAAGACGATCCCGGCTTTCGCCCCTGGCGACACCGTCATCGTCAACGTCAACGTGGTTGAAGGCACGCGCAAGCGCGTGCAGGCTTACGAAGGCGTGGTCATCGCCAAGCGCAACCGCGGCCTGAACAGCAGCTTCATCGTGCGCAAGATTTCCAGTGGCGAAGGCGTGGAACGCACGTTCCAGAGCTACAGCCCGCTGATCGCCAGCATCGAAGTGAAGCGCCGCGGCGACGTGCGCCGCGCCAAGCTGTACTACCTGCGCCAGCGCAGCGGCAAGTCGGCGCGCATCAAGGAAAAGCTCGCCGGCTGAAGCCCGGCGCCCGGCCCCGGGTGCTGAGGACGAGGCCGCCTGCGGGCGGCCTTTTTCATGGCATCACCCCACCCAGCGCGATGAACCGCCCCCGCATCCTCGACCCCCGAGCCGTGCCCGTGGTGGGTGTCGACGCGCATCTGCCGCCAGTGCCTGCCGCGCAGATGCGCGCACAAACACTGCGCCAGCGCTTCGCCGCAGCGCCCCACTGGCAGCCCGAGTTCGCCGGTGATGGCCACGTCTTCGGCAGTCGCGAGCCGGCCCAGGCGGCCGTGCTGGTGGCGCTGGTTCAACGCGCGTCCTCGGCACACGACGACGGCCTGCATGTGCTGCTGACGCGGCGCACCGAGCACCTGCGCGACCACGCCGGGCAGATCAGCTTCCCTGGGGGCCGCAGCGAGCCTGAAGATGCCGGCCCGGCGGCCACTGCCTTGCGCGAGGCCGAAGAAGAGGTTGGCTTGCCGCACGCGCAGGTGGAGGTTCTCGGCCAGATGCCCAGCTACACCACGGTCACCAGCTTCGTCGTCACACCGGTGGTGGCGCTGGTGCGGGCGCCCTGCGCGTTGGCGCTGGACAGCTTCGAGGTGGCCGAAGCCTTCGAGGTGCCACTCGCCTGGCTGATGAACCCGGCGCACCACCGCCGTCACCTTTTCAGCCACGAAGGTGAGGAGCGCCAGTTCCTGTCGATGCCTTACACCGGCGTGGGCCCCGACGGCCAGCCGCGCGAGTACTTCATCTGGGGTGCCACGGCGGCGATGCTGCGCAACCTGTACCGCTTTCTCAGCGCCTGATCGCAAGGCGCCTCGAGGCACGCGGGTCTCGCCCTATCATTCGCCGCGATGAGTTTCTTCGCCGTCTTGTTCGCGCTGCTGATTGAACAGCTCAAGCCGCTGCCGCGCGACAACTGGGTGCACGAAACCCTGATGGCCTGGGTGCGCTGGACCGGCCGCAATTTCGACGCCGGCCAGCCCCATCACATCTGGGTGGTGTGGTGTGTCTCGGTGCTGGTGCCTTCGCTGCTGGTGGCCGGCATCCATCTGCTCATCAGCCCCTACAGCCTGCTGCTGGCGCTGGCCTTCGATGTCGGGCTGCTCTACCTGACGCTGGGTTTTCGCCAGTTCAGCCACTACTTCACCGACATCCGCGACGCGCTGGATCGGGGCGATGAGAACGAAGCGCGTCGCCTGCTGGCCGAATGGCGCCACCTCGACGCCAGCGAGTTGCCGCGCACCGAGGTGCTGCGCCACGTCATCGAGCATGCTCTGCTGGCCGCACACCGGCATGTCTTCGGCGTGTTCTTCTGGTTCGTGCTGCTCTCGGCGCTGGGCCTGGGGCCGATGGGCGCGGTGCTGTACCGCATGGCCGAGTTCAGCACGCGCTACTGGAGCTACCGCCACCGCAGCCTGGACGCACCGGGCAACGACGGGCTGCTCGCGCTGTCGCAGCGCCTATTCGGCGTCATCGACCACGTGCCGGCGCGGCTGACGGCCTTCGGCTTTGCCGTGGTCGGCAACTTCGAGGAAGCCGCTGCCAGCTGGCGGCGCGATGCCGTGCTGTGGCAGCACCCGAATGAAGGCGTGATCCTGGCCGCGGCGGCCGGCGCCGTGGGCGTGCAGCTCGGCGGCGCAGCGGCGCCCGGCGTCACGCCCGACCGCAGCAAGACCTTCAATGCCGGCGGCGATGCCGGCATGGCCGACGCGCAGGGTTCGACCAGCGGCATGCCGGCGCAGTCTGGCCACCTGCAAAGCGTGGTCGGGCTGGTGTGGCGCTCGGTGGTGCTGTGGATGCTGCTGGTGGCGCTGCTGACGCTGGCGCACATCGTCGGGTAGCGGGTGCCACCCCGCTCACCAGCGTTTTCGCGACAACTCTTCGAACAGTTCGCCGTAGATGCGCTGCCGCGTCGGGCTGATCTCGCCGCGCGCCGCGGCCTCGCGCACGCCGCAGCCCGGCTCATGCAGGTGGCTGCAATTGTGGAAGCGGCACTCGCCCATCACTGCCGCGTAGTCGGGCATCAGGCTGGCCAGCTGCTCGGGTGTCACCTGGCGCAGGCCGAATTCCTGGAAGCCCGGTGAGTCGATCAGAGCGCCGCTGCGCTCCGCATCCAGCCAGTACCAGCGCGTGCTGGTGGTGGTGTGGCGGCCGGTGTTCAGGGCCTGCGAGATCTCGCCCACCTGGGCTGCGGCCTGCGGCACCAGCAGGTTGATCAGCGTGCTCTTGCCCATGCCGCTGGGGCCGAGCACCAGCGTCGTGCGGCCGGTCAGCAACGGCATCAGCGTGGCGCGTGAGGCTTCGGGCTCGGTCTTCAGCGCGAGCTCCACCAC
>JANMMD010000307.1:0-1589 GCA_031372905.1 Betaproteobacteria bacterium | reverse complement strand
CTGCAGCAAGGCCTGCACACGTTGCTGCACGACAACCACAACGTGCAGCGCCTGCACACCCCGGCCTACAACATGGTGGCCTACCCCTGGGCGCAGCAGTACCAGCAGAGCAACCAGTGGGCGATCGAAACCATGGCCATGGCCGCCGAGCCGATGGCCAGATCCCGTGAACAGGCCCAGGCCTGGCTGCGCTTCAAGGGCTACGAGCCGACCACGCTGCGCCTGGGCGCGATGACGCGCCTGGGTGCGCGCATGAGTTCGGCCAACGTGGCCTTCGACGACCACCCCAACGACAAGCGGTTTTCCGACCGCATCGAAACCGTCACCGCCGATTCGGTCTTTCAGTGGCTGGAGCGTGCGGGCCTGGCGGGCCGCTTGCAGGTGCTGCGCTAGAGTCATTCGCCATGCAACACCCCAACCAGTTCGCGCTGCTGACCCAACGCCGTTTCGGCCCCTTTTTCTGGGTGCAGTTTCTCGGCGCCGGCAACGACAACCTCTTCAAGTTCGCGTTCACCGTGCTGGTCACCTACCAGTTGCAGGTGTCTTGGTTGCAGCCGGCGATGGCCGGGCTGGTGATAGGCGCGCTCTTCATCTTGCCCTTCGTGCTGTTCTCGGCCACCAGCGGCCAGCTCGCGGACAAGTACCCCAAGGAGGTGCTGATCCGCTTCGTGAAGAGCCTGGAAATCGCCATCATGTTGCTGGCCGGCTGGGGCTTCATCGTGCAGCACGTGCCGGTGCTGCTGGCCTGCGTCTTCCTGATGGGGCTGCACAGCACGCTCTTCGGCCCGGTGAAGTTCGCCTACCTGCCGCAGCACCTGAACGAGCGTGAACTCACCGGCGGCAACGGCATGGTGGAGATGGGCACCTTCGTGGCCATCCTGCTCGGCCAGGTGGCGGGCGGTTTGCTGATCGCCATCCCGGGGCAGGGCGGTCTCTATGTCGCCATCGGCTGCGCCGCCGTCGCCGTGCTGGGGCGCGCGGTGGCGCAGGCCGTGCCGGTGTCGCCGGCCACCGACCCTGAGCTGCGCATCAACTGGAACCCCTTCACCGAGACCTGGCGCAACCTCAAGCTGGCGCATGGCAACGTGGTGGTCTTCCGCTCGCTGCTGGGCATCAGCTGGATGTGGTTCTTCGGCGCCGTCTTCCTCAGCATGTTCCCGGCCTTCGCGCGCGACGTGCTGCACGGCAACGAGCAGGTGGCCTCGCTGCTGCTCGTGGTGTTTTCCATCGGCATCGGCATTGGCGCGCTGTTGTGCGAGGTGCTCTCCAAACGCCATGTCGAGATCGGCCTCGTGCCGCTGGGCGCCATCGGCATGAGTGTGTTTGCCATCGACCTGTATTTCGCAGCGCGCGGCCTTGCTCCTTCGTCGGGCTACACGCTCTCGGCTTTCGTGGCGCAGCCCGCGCACTGGCGCGTGATGGCCGATCTGGCGCTGCTGGCGCTCTTCGCCGGCATCTACAGCGTGCCGATGTACGCGCTGATCCAGCTGCGCAGCCAACCCACGCACCGCGCCCGCATCATCGCGGCCAACAACATCCTGAACGCGCTGTTCATGATCGTCAGCAGCCTGGGCGTGGGCGCGCTGCTC
>JANMMD010000205.1:0-1732 GCA_031372905.1 Betaproteobacteria bacterium | reverse complement strand
GCGTGGTGATGATTGCCACCACCGGATGGGGCCAGGAAGACGACAGGCGACGGTCCCAAGAAGCAGGATTCGACCACCACTTCGTGAAGCCCATCGACTTCAACGCCCTGGAGCAGCTGCTCGCGAACCTGCGCTGAGGCTCGGGTTGCCGACGATCAATCGTCGCTGCCCGTGCGGTGCCGCAGCTGCTCGCCGATGTCTGCCAGCGCCATGTCGAGCTGTTCGAAATCCTCTTTCCGCACGGCGCGCACATGGCTGCCCAGGCTGGCCAGGCCCGGCCCGAATTCGTAGCCGGTGAACAGGATCACCCAGCGGGTCGCATGGCCTTCGAGCCAGCGCTTGGCAAGGTCGGTGCCTGAGGAGCCGGGCAAGTTCACATCGGTGACGAGGATCTCGAAAGCCCCGCCCTGCAAATGCGCCCAGGCGGCCTCGGCGTCGGCACAGGCCACGATGCGCCGGTCGTCCCTCTCGATCAGCTCGAGGACGACGTCTCGAATGTCGGCGTTGTCCTCTACGTACAGGATGTTGATCGGGCCCAAGGCGGCCTCCGGCAAGCGGCTCACAGGGAAGCAGAAGCCGCAGCCGGCTTCGCCTGCAGCTGTTCGAGCAAGGCTGGCACGTTGACGGGTTTGACCAGGAAATCGTCGAAGCCGGCTTGCTCGGCACGCAGCCGCATGTCTGCGTCCGAATAGCCGCTCATCGCGATCAGCGTGACGTTGGTGCCGAGGTGCTGACGCAGCGCCGCTGCCACGCCGAAGCCGTCCAGCCCCGGCAGGCAGATGTCGATGATGACCACCTCCGGCCGCTGAGCCAGGGCGGCGGCCACGCCTTGCGGACCATCCACCGCCACGGTGCAGGCGTAGCCGTGCATCTCGCACAGCTCGGTCATGGCCTGCAGTGCGTCGGCGTTGTCGTTCACCAGCAGCAGGCGCCGCGGTGCCGCGGCGCTCTGCGGCGCCAGAGCGGATGCGGGTGTCGCTGCCGACATGGCGGCAGGCGGCGCCACGGTCGGCAGGCTGAGGATGAATTCGCTGCCGCAGCCCAGGCCGGCGCTGTGCACGCTGACCGTGCCGCCGTGGTCGGCGGCCATGCGCTGCACGATGGTCAGACCGATGCCCAGGCCGACGTCCTCACGCGTCAGGCTGTTGGAGGCCTGCGTGAACAGATCGAAGATCTTGGGCAGCATCTGCGCTTCGATGCCGATGCCGTTGTCCTTGATGCTGATGTGCACCTGCGCGTCAGCCACTGCGATGCCGATCTCGATCAACCCGCCATCGGGTGTGTAACGCGCGGCGTTGTGCACCAGGTTGCTGATGACCTGCTTCATCCGCACCAGGTCGACATCGACCCATGCCACGTCGCCCAGGGGCGGCATCAGCAGCCGGTGTTTCTTCGCCTCGATGAAGGCGCTGGTCATCTCGACGGCCTCGAACACCAGTGTCCCCACGCCCACTCGGCACGTTCAAGTTCGACCTTGCCGCGCGAGACGCGCGAGACATCCATCAGGTCGTTGACCAGCTTGGTCAACTGCGTCGCCTGCCGGCCGATGCTGTCGCGGTATTTCTCGACGTCGGCCGCCACTGGCGCCAGCGTCGCGGCGGCCGCGCCGACCGTGTCGACATAGCTGCCCAGCGGCGCCAGCTTCGCGGCGGTGGCGCCGGTCGTGTCGACATAGCGGCCCAACGGCGCCAACTTGGCGGCAGACGCCGATCGGGAGAGCGTCGTGGAGGGA
>JANMMD010000143.1:0-14747 GCA_031372905.1 Betaproteobacteria bacterium | reverse complement strand
TGCTGGCCCGCCTGACGGGCTGGGCGCGTCGCGGCGGGCGCCGCGTGCCGCCGCAGCCGGCTTGATCGGCCCGGCCCTCGCAAAGAAAAGGCCGGCTGGAGGTGACTCCAGCCGGCTTCTTTCTGTTGAACTTGCCGGCGCGGGCCGGCAGCCCCGGGGCTCAGCGTACCGAGGCGACCTGCGCCGATGCCGGTCGGGTATCGGCTTGCTCGGGGTGGCTGGGCGCGCTCGAGAGGTTGATGCCCAGTGTCAGGAGGGTCAGCACCACGGCAAAAACCACGGGCTCAGCGCGCAAGGGACGGCGGCGGCGAAGGGCGGGTTGGGCGGCGATGGCAGAACCTGGATTCACGTTGGGTGCTCGAAACAAGATGTGAGGATTGGGACACAAGTGCGTGTCGTCGCGGTGACATTTGAGGGCGCCGGACGTGACCAATTCATCCTCATTTAGGATGCAGCGATGCCTTCCCCCGCGAGTGAGTGGTCCCCTCAACGAGGCCTGGAACTTCTGCCCGCCATCGAGAGCGTGGCGTTTGCAGCGGGCCAGGTGATCCTGGAGGTCTATGCCACCGACTTCGAGGTGAGCGACAAGGCCGACCAGTCGCCGGTGACCGTGGCCGATGAGCGCGCTGAGGCGCTCATCACGCCGGCGCTGCAGGCGATGTGCCCAGCCTGGCCGGTGGTGGCAGAAGAGGCGGCGGAAAAGGCGGCCCCTGCAGCACGTCACGGCGCCGCGCTGGCCGCTGCGCGCACTTTCTGGCTGGTCGACCCGCTGGACGGCACACGCGAGTTTGTCGCGCGCAATGGCGAATTCACCGTCAACATCGCCCTGGTGCACGAAGGCGCGCCCGTGCTGGGCGTGGTGCTGCTGCCTGTGAGCGGGCGCTTGTTCAGCGGCGTGGTGGGGCAGGGTGCCTGGGAAAGCGTGTGGGCGAGCGCCTGGCGAGACCCAGCTGCTGCGCGGGCAGCCCGGCGCGAGCTGCATGTGCGCGCCGTGCCGGCGGAAGGCCTGTGCGTGGCCGGCAGCCGGTCTCACGGCGACGAGGTCGCGCTGCAGGCCTTCCTGCAGCGCGAGATGGGTGGTCAGCGCGTGGCGTCGCGCATCACCGCCGGCTCATCGCTGAAGTTCGGCCTGCTCGCTGCGGGGCAGGCCGATGTCTATCCGCGTTTCGGCCGCACGATGGAGTGGGACACGGCCGCAGGCCATGCCGTGTTGGCGGCGGCCGGGGGCAGCGTTCGCACGCTGGATGGACAGACACTGCGTTATGGCAAGCCCGGCCACGAGAACCCGCATTTCGTGGCCTGGGGCGCAAGGGCGGACTGAGGGGTGCGCGGCACGCCGCCGGGGTAAGCCCCGGGCCGTCGCCCTGGGGGCGGCTCCTAGAATTGAAGGCTGCCAAGCCCCTCGCTGCCCCAAGGAAACCCCGCATGCCGTCCAGCCGCCGAACCCGGGCACCCGCCTCCGACGAGGCTGCCGCGGCCGCCGGCCCGGTGCGAACGCTCAAGAAATATCCCAACCGGCGGCTCTACGACACCCAGACCAGCAGCTACATCACGCTGGCCGATGTGAAGTTGATGGTGCTCTCCGGTGAAGACTTCGAGGTGCGCGACGCCAAGACCGGCGAAGAGCTCACGCGCAGCATCCTGCTGCAGATCATCCTGGAAGAAGAATCTGGCGGCGTGCCGATGTTCACCACGCCGGCGCTGGCGCAGATCATCCGCTTCTACGGCCATGCGATGCAGGGCGTGATGGGCACGATGATCGAGAAGAACCTGCAGGCCTTCACCGAACTGCAGGCGCAGTTCGTGACGCAGAGCAAGGGTCTGTACGACCCCAAGCACCTCAGCCCCGAGGTGTGGACGCAGTTCATGACGGGCCAGGCCCCGGCGCTGCAGAACATGATGGGCAGCTATCTGGAGCAAAGCCGCAGCTTGTTCGAGCAGATGCAAAAGGCGGGGGCGATGTTCCCTGGGGTGCCGGGCTTCCCGCCGAAGCGCTGAACCTGCAGCTGCGCGACAGGCAGGCAAAACGAAAAAGCCGCCTGCGGCGCCGAGGCGCGGCAGGCGGCTTGAGGATGCAGTCGATCAGGCTTGGCGACGGCGCATTGCGGCCCCCACCACGCCCAGCGCGCCCATCAACATCAGCGCGTAAGTGGAGGGCTCAGGCACCACTGTGATGGCCGTGTTGGGCGCACTTTCGTAGAAGAGTGAACCGACCGTGCGGGTTTGAAGGCTCCCGCCAATGATCATCGTGCCGTAGCCGTAGTGCAGCAGCCCGTCATCGCCACTGAACCGGAAGCCGAAGTAGTTGGTGGCGTTCAGCACCCAGGGCGAAGTGGCTGCCGTCGTCGTCGCTTGCCCAGAGCCGAAAAGTGGCGTCGTCGCGCCCACCACGGTGCCCGCAGCAAGGCTGGCGACCTGGCCAACGACCGAGACAACGTACGAGCCGCTGGCCGGTACGGTGCCCGCTGGCAGCGCTGCGTTGAAGAAATTCAATGCGCTGGTGCTGGTGGCTGAGCCCCACGGGTTGATGTCCCAGCCCGGCGCGCTGGCGGGCGCGACGTTCGACACGCCACTCACGACGTTGATGTAGATGCCCGCCGAGGTCAAAGGCACCACCAAGTTCGAGGCCGGGCTCACAACGACAACTGCCTGCGCGGCAGGCGCGAAAGCCAGCAGCACCGCAGCGCCGCCCAGTGCCGCGCCATGTACCTTGGACTTCAGCGTCGGGCTGAACTGGAATACGCCGCCGAGCTGAGCGGTGAGCGTTGTAATTTTCACGTGGTTCACTCCTGGATGATTTGTCGGTGGCGTGTCCCGTTCTCACGCCGCGTGCTTGGCCCTTGGGTCAGGCTCTAGGCACAGTGAAACATGCGGTGGTTATCCGCACAGCCCCCGGGATGCGGGGCTCGGCGACTTCTAGAATTTCGACGTGTCCATTGCCGCCAGATTGCGACCCATGTCCTTGCTACCATCCTTGCCCGCTGAAGCATCTGGGTTGCCGGCGTCATCGCTCTTGCCTGCGAGCTGGCACGCATGAAGCCCGCCGACGCCGCCAGGGTCGCAGCCACGGCTCAGCACCAGCGGCTGCGGGGTCTGAAGCCAGCGCAGGCCGACCAGCTGCGACGCGCGATGCAGATGCTGCAAGCCGGCGACGCGATGATGTCCGGCCAACTGCTGTTGGACCTTGCGCGCTCGGCGCCCGAGCATCCCGAGTTGTTGCGCTGCCGCGCCCAATGGCACGCGGCGGCCCGCGAGTGGGCCGCCTCGGCTGACTTTCTTTCGCGCTCGCTGGCGCTGCGGCCAGGTGGCTTTGCGGACACCCTGCAGCTGGCCCATTTGCAGGGCCTGGCCGGTGACCACACCGCCGCCTTGGCCGGCTTGCCGGATGCCTCCGCGATGGCGGCCACGGCAGCCGACTGGCTGGCACTCAGCCTGGAGTGCGACCTTCAGGGCTGTGTCGAATGGGCCTTGGCCCACGTGCAGCAAGCGCTGGTTCTGGACCCGCGGTCTGCCGTCGCTTTGCTGCAGCGTGCGCGCTGCGCCACGGCGCTGGGGCAGGCGGATCTTGCTGCGGCCGATTGCCGGGCTTTGCTCGAGCGGCAGGAGCTGACAGCGCGCGCCTGGTTCATGCTGGGCGACCTCAAGGTCGTGAAGCTGAGCGAAGCTGAATTGGCGGCGCTGCAGCATGCCGCCACGGCACCGCCGCCGGCCATGCCGGCTGAAGAGCGCCTGCTGCTGCAGTTTGCCCTCGGCAACGCCCTCGTCGATGCCGGGCGCAGCGTCGACGCGTTCGCGGCTTTGCAGCGGGCGAACCAGTCGGCAGCGGCCAGCCGGCCCTGGGACAAGGCGGCGTTTCGCTCGTATGTCGATGCGGTGCAGGCGGCGTTTGGCGCGGTGTCTGCGGCGGCGCCCGATGCCAGTGCGCAAGGCGGCGAAGTGATTTTTCTGATCGGTTTGCCGCGCTCGGGCACGACGCTGATCGAACAGGTGCTGGCCAGCCACTCCACGGTGGAGGGTGCCAGCGAGCTGCCCTACCTCAGCCAGGTGCTCGAAGAAGAATCGCGCCGACGCGGCCGCACCCTGGCGCAGTGGGCGGCCAGCGCCACTGACGAAGACTGGGCCCGGATGGGCCGCCAATACCTCGCCTTGAGCGCGCGTTGGCGCCAGCGCCGGCCGGTGGCCACCGACAAGTTGCCAGACAACTGGCTGTACGCCGGTGCCGCGATGCGCATGCTGCCCGGCGCCCGCGTCATCGATTGCCGGCGTGATGCGGTGGAGACCTGCTGGTCCTGCTACCGCCAGCTGTTCGGCCCTGGCATGGCGCACTACAGCTACACCTTCGAGGGGCTGGCTGCGTACTGGCAGGCCTATGACAGCTTGGGCCGCTTCTGGGCCGAGCGCCACCCCGGCCAATACCGCGTGCAGCACTACGAACGGCTCGTTGCGGACGCTGCTGGCGAGATTCGTGCTCTGCTGAGCTTCTGCGGGCTGGACTTCGAGGACGCCTGCCTGCACTTCCACACCGCCCAGCGCGCCATCCGCACGCCCAGCTCGTTGCAGGTGCGACAGCCCATGCGCCAGGCCTCGACGCCAGCGGCACGCATGGGGGCGTTGCTCGACCCCCTGCGCGCGCTGCTGGCCTCGCGCTGAGCAGCGCAGGCGCCGGGGCGCACGCCGGAATGTGGGCGAAAATGCGGCGATGCACGACACCCCCATCGCCGCCAGCACCCGGGCACCCACCGTCGGTTTTGTTTCTCTGGGCTGCCCCAAGGCACTGACCGACTCCGAGCTCATCCTCACGCAACTTCGCGCAGAGGGCTACGAGACCTCTCGGACCTACGAGGGGGCAGACCTCGTCATCGTCAACACCTGCGGCTTCATCGACGACGCGGTGAAGGAAAGCCTGGACACCATCGGCGAGGCGCTGGCGGCCAACGGCAAGGTCATCGTCACCGGCTGCCTGGGCGCCAAGGGCGGCGCCGACACCGGTGCGGGCGGCAGCAACCTCGTGCGCCAGATGCACCCCAGCGTGCTGGCGGTGACCGGCCCGCATGCCACGCAAGAGGTGATGGACGCCGTGCACCTGCACGTGCCCAAGCCGCACGACCCCTTCATCGACCTCGTGCCGGAAGCACGCGGCATCGCCGGCATCAAGCTCACGCCGCGTCACTACGCCTACCTGAAGATCAGCGAGGGCTGCAACCACCGCTGCACCTTCTGCATCATCCCGAGCATGCGCGGCGACCTCGTCTCGCGGCCCATCGGCGATGTGCTGGGCGAGGCGCGCGCGCTGTTCGAGAACGGCGTGAAGGAGTTGCTGGTGGTCAGCCAGGACACCAGCGCCTACGGTGTGGACGTGAAGTACCGCACCGGCTTCTACGACGGCCAGCCGGTGAAGACGCGCATGCTGGAGCTGTGCGCCAAGCTCGGCGAACTGGCCGCACCTTTCGGCGCCTGGGTGCGCCTGCACTACGTCTACCCCTACCCGAGCGTGGACGAGGTGCTGCCGCTGATGGCGCAGGGCCGGGTGCTGCCTTACCTCGACGTGCCTTTCCAGCACGCTCACCCCGATGTGCTGAAGCGCATGAAGCGCCCGGCCAGCGGAGAAAAGAACCTTGAGCGGCTGCAGCGCTGGCGCGAGCTGTGCCCCGAGATCGTCGTGCGCAGCACTTTCATCGCCGGCTTCCCCGGCGAGACGGAAGAAGAGTTCCAGACCCTGATCGATTTCGTGCAGGAAGCCGGCATCGACCGCGCCGGCTGCTTCGCCTACTCGCCGGTGACGGGTGCGGCGGCGAACGACATCCCCGGCATGCTGCCGCAGGAGTTGCGCGAAGAGCGGCGCGCGCGTTTCATGGCCGTGGCCGAGGCCGTTTCGGCGCAGCGCCTGAAGCGCCGCGTGGGCGCCACGATGCAGGTGCTGGTGGACCACGCGCCGGCTTTGGGCCGCAAGGGCGGCACGGGCCGCAGTTATGCCGACGCGCCGGAGATCGACGGCGTGGTGCGCTTGCTGGCGCCAGAGAAGGCCAGCAAGACCCTGAAGGTCGGCGAGTTCACCCGCGCCCGCATCGTGGCGGCCGAGGGGCACGACCTCGTCGGCCTGCCGATCTGAAGCGCTGATCTGACGCGCTGACCGAAGCTTTGAGGAAAGCGCCGCCCATGGCCCGCGATATCACCACCGAACTCATCCACCACCCCTACCAGCCGCCGGCGGGTTTCGAGGCGCCGCAGGGCGCGGTGCACAAGGCCAGCACCATCATCTTCCCCAACGTGGCGGCGGTGCGCGGGCGCGACTGGCGCCACAAGACCGGCTACACCTACGGCCTGCACGGCACGCCCACCACCTTCGCGCTGGAAGAGCGCATCGCCACGCTGGAGGGCGGTCGCGAATGCCTGCTCGTGCCGAGCGGGCTGGCCGCTGTGGCGCTGGTGGGCCAGGCCTTGCTGTCGCAGGGCGACGAAGTGCTGCTGCCCGACAACGTCTATGGCCCGAGCCTGAACCTGGCCAAGGGCGAGCTGGCGCGCTGGGGCATCACGCACCGCCTTTACGACCCGATGGACGTGGACCGTTTCATCTCCATGCTGGGCCCGCACACGAAGCTGGTGTGGCTGGAAGCCCCCGGCTCGGTGACGATGGAGTTCCCCGATCTGGCCGCGCTGGCAGCCGCGGCGAAGGCGCGCGGCATCACCACCGCGCTGGACAACACCTGGGGCGCCGGCATCGCATTGCGCGGCTTCGAGCACGGCATCGACATCGTGATGCAGGCGCTGACCAAGTACCCGAGCGGTGGCGGCGACGTGCTGATGGGCAGCGTGGTCACGCACGACCAGGCGCTCCACGAACGCATCAAGTTCACCCACATGCGCCTGGGTCTGGGCGTGGCTGCCAACGACTGCGAACTGGTGCTGCGCTCGCTGGCCACGATGCCGCTGCGCTACGCCGCGCAAGACGCCGCCGGCCGCGCCCTGGCCACGTGGCTGGCGGCGCAGCCCGAAGTGGCGCAGGTGCTGCACCCCGTGCTGGCCGGCAGCCCGGGCCACGAGCACTGGCGGCGCCACTGCACGGCCGCAGCCGGCTTGTTCAGCGTGTTGTTGGACGAACGTTTCAGTGCCGCGCAGGTGGATGCGTTCGTGGACGCCTTGCGGCTTTTCCGCATCGGCTATTCGTGGGCCGGCCCCCTGAGCCTGGTGGTGCCCTATGACCTGGCCAGCATGCGCAGCGCCGATGCCTTGAAGCAGCGGCCCTGGCTGCGCGGCCACCTGGTGCGCTTCTCGGTTGGCTTCGAGGCCGTGGCCGACTTGCAGGCCGATCTCTCGCAGGCACTGCAGACTGTGCTGCGAACGACGCTGCGCTAGCGCAGCACCGCCAGGGGCCTCAGGGCTGGCGCCCGAACAGGTGGATGCCCGCTGCGGTGTTGCCAGCGCCGGTCAGCAGGAAGGTCGAGAAGGCCAGCGCATCGGCGTTGCGGCCGAGGAAGTTGCCGCCGAAGCTGCTGCTGAGCGGTGTGAAGGCGATGCAGCCCGTGCACTGTCCGCTGCTGTAGTTGCCGGCGAAGCCGCCGGACGCGATGCGCGGGTCGTAGCTGGCCGTGCCATTCAGGCCGGTGAAGGCCAGCGTGCCGATGTTGAAGCCGAGGTTGCGCAGCTCGACGCCTCGTGTGGCGAAGTTCACCGCCACGTTCCCGGTGGCGTTGGTGAGTGAACCGCCGGCTGGCGTGAACACGGCAGTGCCGGTGCTGGGCATCACGCGCGTGGCATCACCCAGCACGTAGTTCACCGGGCCCAGGTTGGGGGCGCCGTAGTTCTGGCCGGAGACCGTCACCGTTGCGCTCGCGCCAGTGCTGGAGACCCAGGCGCCCCAGTAGGCCGTGCTGCCGTCGGCCAGTACCAGGCTGCCGCCGGGCACGACCGCGGCGTCCCCACGCTGGGCCACGGGGCTGGCCGCATTGCCCAGGCCTTCGAGTGTGGTGCCGCCGGGGTTGAGGTTGTTCACGCGGAAGCTGTCAGAGCGCCATTCAGCCACGGTGCCCAGGTTGACGGCGGGCGCGCCTGCTGTCAGCGTCACCGTGTAGGCAATGCCGGCCACGATGTTGGGCACGAACTGGGTGCCCGAGCCGGGCGGGGTGGTCGAGAACTCGGCGGTACGCGCCTGCTCGGCGGTGGTGGGCAGCGCCACGGCAATCACGCTCTGGCCGGCAGCCAGTGCAGCCACGGCGCGCGCCGTGTCGACCGCAAACGCCGCCTTGCCGCGGTCGACCGCGGTGCCGGCGGCAGCCAGCAGCACCGCGCGGGTTTGCACCCCGCTGCCCAGATTCACATCGGGCATGGCCTGCTGTTGCTCGGCCGCCAGCGTGAAACCGGGGTCGAGCTGCGCGGCGCGCGCGAACTGTGCCTTGGCCTCCACAAACTTACCCTGGTCCTTCAGGTCCAGCCCCTGGGAGAACGCGCGAAAGGCTTCCACGTTGGTGGTGGCGAAGCGTTCGATGCGCGCGCGGATTTCGGGCGAGAGCTGGTCCAGCGAAATGCCCGAGGCGCGCAGGATGCCGAAGGTCATGGCCTTCTGCGCGCGAAAGAGCGCATTGATGTCGCCGCGTTCGCTCACCACACCCAGGCTGCGTGAGCTGCGGCTGTCGATGATGGCGCCTTCGAGCGAGAAGCTCTGCGGTGCTGGGGTGGGCGCCGTCTGCGCCTGGGCTGCGCCGGCGATGGCCCACAGGGCCGCGAGTGCGAGGACGTGAACCCGCTTCATTGCTGCACCTCGAAGTTGCCGACCACCACCTTCTCAGCCCGCATCAACCGGCCCGAGCGCACCGCCGAGGCGGTGTCGGCCAGGCCGCTGTCACCCAGCCTGGCTTCGTTCACCAGCAGCTGCACCTTCTCGCGTTCCAGCACCTTCAGGCCGGGCACCTTGCTGAGGTCGGCAATGATCATCGCGGCCAGGCCCTTGGCCAGGGCGCGGAACTCGCCGTCGTCCTTGCCGGCGCCCTTGTTCACGAAAGCCTGCACGGCAATGCTGCCGGGCTCGGGCGGGCTGCCGACGACTTCGGTCTCGCGCGCCACGGCGCTGGCCACTTCTTGCTGCAGCTGGGCTGACGACAACAGCGTCAGCGTCTGTGGCACGTCGCGCGAGGCAGCGCCCTCGGGGTCTTCACGTGCGTACTGCTGCAGCAGCTGCAGGGCGCTGGCGTTGTCTTCGCGTTTCAGCGCGATCAGCCCCAGGTAGTAGGGCACCAGCGTCTCGCCCGGGGCGAGAGCGCGCACGCGCTCGAACGCCGGCCCGGCCACCTCATCCTTGCCATCGCGGAAGGCCTCGACGCCGGCCTTCAGCGTGGCCGCCACCTCGGCGCGCACGCGCGTCGCATCGGCCTGGTTGCTGAGGTCGTCCAGCAGCGCAGGCTGGCTGGGCAGCACCTCGGGCCGTGTGTTGGCCGCGGCCCAGCGAAAACTGCGCATGCGCAGCACCGAGCGGCCGCCCTGGTACTCGAGTGCCGCCTCACCCTGCGCGATGCGGCCGTAGAGCCCGGCAGGCAGCGCGCAGCCGGCACCACAGGCTTGCAGCTTGAGATAGCCGTTCGTGCGGATGCTGCGTGCAGCGCCGCCCAGCACGTTGACGCGCCATTCGGCATTGGCGGTGCTCAGGCGCAGGCCGCCGGCTGCCAGGGCCACGGTGTTGGGGGTGTCGGCCAGCCGCACTTCGCTGCCGGCGGGCAGGGCCAGCAGGGCACCGGCGGCAGTGCGCATCTGCACGCGCCCGTCGACGCCTGTCTGCACCGTGGCACCGGCCGGCAACAGCCCGGCCTGGGCGGGCGCACCATTCACGCGAACATCGCCGCTGGTCTGCACGATGCGGGTTTCGGCGCCTTGTGCCAGCGCGTGTGCGCTGATCAGGGCGAGGGGCAGGGCACAGAGTGCGACCCGCAGCGGGCCGCTGCAGGGCCAGGTGTTGGAGCGTTGCATAAGCAGCTGTCCTCAGTACTGGTAGCGAACCTTCAACGACACCGCCTTGCGGCTGCTGTCGTAGAGATCCTGGTTCGATCGGTTGCGCGACCACACGGCGTCGCCGCGCAAGGACCAGCGTTCGTCCAGCGCGTAGTTGGCCACCAGGTCACCCGCGATGGCGCTGTCGCGGCGCTCGGTGCCGAAGCCGATGTCGACGCCGCCGAAGAGCTGCTGGTAGACCGTGAGCCCGGCCGAGATGCGCAGCGAGGGCCACGGCGTCACCGCGCCGAAGATGCGCAGCAGCGGCACCTGGCGGTCGAGGTCGCTGCGCAGGCGCTGGTTGTCCTCCTGCGTCCAGCTGAAGCGCAGGCCCAGGGTGGGCGCACCCGGCGCGGTGCTGAAGCTGCGCGTGAGCATCACACCCAGCGTGGTGGCGCGCGAATCGCGTACGCGGTCGGCTTCGGCGTGGCGGAACTCGGCGTATTGCGCAAAGCCCATCAAGGTCAGCTCCTGTGAAAGCGTGACATTGGCCTCCACGCCCAGCTGCCCCGTGGTGCGATAGCGGTTGCCGCCGACCTGCAGCGTGCTGCCGCCGAGCGTGAAGCGCCACAGCGCGCCGGCACCCAGCTGCGTGAAGCCTGCGTAGGCACCCAGGTTGGTGAGGTTGTAGGGCTTCTCGTCGATGTTCTCGCGGTGGTCGAGGTCGGCGCCGGCGAAGACCGAAAGGCGGTTCGTCACGCGCACCAGGTGCTGCCCGCCGACGGCAGCCTGCGCGTAGCTGTCGGGCACCTGGCGCGACGGGCTGCCGGCCAGGCTGACGTTGCCGAACACCAGCTGCAATTCGTCGCGGAAGGTGCCGCCGTTGACGTTGTTGTCGTAGCCGATGCCGGCCTCGGCATAGACACGGGCCGCAGCGCGTCGGTCAGCGCTTTCACGCGTCTGCATGGCCTGCAGGAAGCCGTTGACGTTGGCCCGCACGTTGGCCGGCGGGTTGTAGCGCAGCACGAACTCGAACTCGGCACGCGCCCGCGTGTATTCGCCCAGCAAGAAGTAGCCGCGGGCCAGCTCCAGGCGTGCGCGGTCGTTGGCAGGCACCGCTGCGAGGTGGCGTTCCAGCGCGAGCAAGCCTTCGGGGATGCGCCCGACATTGACCGCGGCCACGCCGTAGAGAAAGTCGAAATGCACGTCGCCCACGAGCTGCGGGTTGCCCTGCGCGGTGGCGTAGGCCTGCTCGAACTGGCTGGCTTCCACCTGTCGGCGCAGGTCGTCCAGCGGTGCTGCCATCGCGGGGCTGCTGCACAGCAGGCAGGCGGCCAGCAGGGTGCCGAGCACATGGCGCGACAGGCGGCCAGGCGTGCGGCGCTGCAGGCGCTGCGCCCGAGAAGCTTTTGTGGTGTGGTGGTGGGTCATCAGGGCCAACAAAGGGGTGCGTGGGCGGGCGTTCAGGGTGCAGGGCGGTTCGCGGCGGGCTTCGTCGCTGGAGTGGGCTTCCTTGCGGGTTCTGATTCAGCTTCCACTTCCGGCGCCGCTGCGCGCTCGCCCATCAGCAGCCGGCGCAGGCCCGGCTCGAACGAGATCAAGGGCATGCGCTGCAGATCGGGCAGCGTGATGCGGCCGCTGTCGCCCGACAACAGCCCGGCGATGGCCGCGGCCGAGGCCTCGCGCAACGCCGGCAGGGCGATGGTGCCCAGCGTGTTGTCTTCACTGCGAAGCTGTGCCGCGACGGTGGCATTGCGCGCCAAGGCTCCCTCGGCGCGCTCGACCTCGGCGGGGTCGACCTGCACCGCGAAGCCAGTGTTGCCACTGCGCTCGCCGCCGGCGTTGACGTCGTCCACGCGCGGTGGCGTGGGCAGCACCAGCAGCACGCCACGGCCATAGGTGATGGCGTAATTGCTCGCTGTGCCGGTGGCGAAAACCGCGCCGCTGGGCTGCAGGTCGAACACCGAGACCGCCGGCGCGCCGACGCTGGCCGGCGGCACCGCCACCAGCACCGAGGCCAGGCTGTCGTCGCCCGTCAGGCCGCCGACACTGGTGCTGTAGCCGAAGCTCGTCGGGTTGGCCTGGTCGGCAAAGCGCACCACGCTGTTGGCGGCGATGGTCAGCGGCCGCGGCGCAACATTCACGCGGCCATCGACGTAGCTGACGCGGTAGTTGTCGGGATTGAAGCTGCCGCCGCTCGCCCCGCCGATGCTCAGTGTGTAGCTGCCCGCGTTGGCCGTCGCGCCAGTGCCTGCGCTGGCGAGCAGCACCGTGCCGAGCGACTCGCCTTGCACGAGGCCATCGACGCTGAAGTTGCTGCTGGACGGCGTCAGCACATCGCCATAGATCTTGCTGAGCGTGTGGGCGGCCACCGTCAACGGCCGGCGGTGGATGCTGGCCGTGGTGGTGAGGCTGTTCGCCGTCAGGCTGTAGTTGCCCGCGTCGGCGCCGGCCAGGCTGAGCCCGCTGACATTGACGGCCAGGCCGTTGCCCGCGTTGGCGGTGGCGAAGAAGGCACTGCTGGCCGCGAGGCGCAGGTCGTCGCCCGCGAGCGCATCGCCGCTGAGCGTGACCGCTGCATTCGCGTTGCCGTTGTAGACCTTGTCAGCAGCCACCGCGCTGGCCAGCAGCGCGCGCGGTGTGATGTTCACCGTCAAGCCGCCCGTGCCGCCAGCCCCGGCGCCGGACACCGTGTAGTTGCCGACATCTGTGCCCTCGAAGCTGAGGCCGGAAACGGTGACGGCCTTGCCAGTGCCGACGTTCTTGTCGGCCATCGTGCCGCTGACGCCGCTGCTGCGCAGCCGCAGTTCATCGCCAGCCAGCACCCCGCTCAGGCTGCCGCCTGCAGCGTTGATGGCGACAAGCGTGCTGCCGTCATAGGCCCGGTCTTGCACCGAAACCCCGAGCAGCACCACAGGCCGCGGCGCGATGTTCACGGTGAGGCCTGCGATGCCGACGATCTGGTAATTGGTGGCATCGGCGCCGCTGAGGCTGAGCCCGGCGACCGCCACCGACTTGGCCGTGCCTGCGGCTTTGTCGACCATGCGGCCAGCGCTGACGTTGCCGCCAGGCAGGTTGAGCCTGACATCGTCGCCGGCCACCACGTCGATGGAGGTGGGGCCGGCGACCAGGGTGCCGGTGATCTGTACATCGCGCGTGCCGTCATACACGCGGTCTACGGCCTGCAGGCCCGACAGGCCGCCGACATTCAGCAAGCGCGGCGTGATGGTGGCCACGGTGCTGACGGTGTCGGCCAGCAGGCTGTAGTTGATGGCATCGCTGCCCGTGAGCGTGATGCCGCTGACCAGCACGGCCTTGCCATCGCCGACGTTGCGCGCGCCGCTGCCGGTGAACACGGCGGTCTGGCTGACGCCGAGGCTGTCGCCCTCGATGCGGCCGTCCAGCACCCCCGTGACGGGCGCCGAGGTGCTGCCGTCGTAGACCCGCGTGCCGCCGGTGTAGGTGGCCACCAGCGTCTTTGGCGTCACGTTGGCCGTGGCGGTGCCGGTGGTGTTCAGGAGACGGTAGTTCAGCGCATCGCTGTTACCCGCTGCGCTCACCAGGGCGCCCGTACTGATGCTGATGGCCTTGCCAGTGCCCACGTTCTTGGCATCGGCGCCGGTGAAGAGGCCGCTGCCGGTGATGCCGACGAGATCGCCGGCGACGATGTCGACCGAACTGCCAGTGATGGCCACGGTGGCCGTGCCGTCGTAGACGCGGCTGACGCCGGCGTACACGGCCAAGAGCGGCTTGGGCGTGATGTTCACGGTCACGCCTGAGGCCGCGGCCACCAGGTAGTTGCCGGCGTCGGCGCCGCTGAGCGTGACGCCGCTCACCGTCACCGGCTTGTTGCTGCCCACGTTCTTGTCCGCCATCACGCCTGCGGTTGTGCCTGTGGCCGGTGCCACCACGCCGATGTCGTCGCCGGCGATGAGGTCGGCCGGGTTGGCGCTGATGCTGCCGCTGCCCGTGGCGGTGATCGCCACGGCCGTGGTGCCGTCGTAGACGCGGTCGCTGGCCACCACACCGGTGAAGCCTTCGATGCGCAGCGGCCGCGGCGTCACGCTGGCCAGGGTGCTGGTGCTGCTGATGTTGACGCTGTAGTTCGCCGCGTCGGCACCGGTCAGGCCGATGCCGCTGATGTTCACGAGCTTGTCGATGCCGGCGTTCTTCGCGCCGCTGCCGGTGAAGATGGCGGTCTGCACCAGGCGGATGTCGTCGCCGGTCACGAAGCGGTCTGCCGTGCCCGTGACGGGTGCGGCCACCGTGCCGTCGTAGACGCGGCTGCCGCCGAGGTAGCTCACCGTCAGGCCGCGCGGCGTGATGGTGCCGGTGGCGGTGCCGGTGGGGTTCAGCAGGCTGTAGTTGGCGGCGTCGGCGCCACCAAAGCTGACGGTGCTGATGCTGATCTGCTTGCCCGTGCCGGCGTTCTTCGCACCGGTGCCGCTGAAGACACCGTTACCGGTGATGCTGAGCACGTCGCCGGCAATGATGTCGGCGGAACTGCCGACGAGGCTGGCAGCGGTGCTGCCGTCGTATTCCCGCGTGGGGGCCGTGTAGACGGCCGTCAGGGGCCGTGGAGTGATGTTCACGGTGACGCCGCTGGCCGCCGCGATGCTGTAGTTGGCCGCGTCGGCGCCCGCAAGGTCGAGGCCGGCCACGGCCACGGGCTTGGCGCTGCCGACGTTCTTGTCGAGCATGGTGCCGGTGGTGATGCCCGTGGTGGGTGCATTCACCGTAACCACGTCACCCGCAATCAGGTCTTGCGGGTTCGGCGCGATGGGGCCGCTGGCGCTGACCACGACGCTGACGATGTTGCTGCCGTTGTAGAC
>JANMMD010000142.1:0-12553 GCA_031372905.1 Betaproteobacteria bacterium | reverse complement strand
GGCGTCGAGAAAGCTCACCAGCGCTTCACCGACCGCCAGCTCCTGGATGGCCGTGGCCATGTCGCCGATGGCGGGGTTGGCGCGCATGGTTTCGGCCGCGCTCTTCACCGCCTTCTGGTCACGTGGCGTGAAGGCGCGCAGTGCGTGCTGCACGCGGTTGCCCAGCTGCGCCAGCACGGTGTCGGGCACGTCGAGCGGGTTTTGCGTCACGAAATAGACACCCACGCCCTTGCTGCGCACCAGGCGCACCACGAGCTCGATGCGTTCGGTCAGCGCCGCCGGTGCGTCCTTGAAGAGCAGGTGAGCCTCGTCGAAGAAGAACACCAGCTTGGGCTTCTCGAGGTCGCCCACTTCGGGCAGCAACTCGAACAGCTCGCTCAACATCCACAGCAGGAAGGTGGCGTACAGGCGCGGCGCGTTCATCAGCTGGTCGGCGGCCAGGATGTTGATGACGCCCTTGCCGTCCACGGTCTGCATGAAGTCGCTGATGTCGAGCATGGGCTCGCCGAAGAACTTGTCGCCGCCCTGTTCCTCGATCTGCAGCAGGCCACGCTGGATGGCGCCCACGCTGGCGGCGCTGATGTTGCCGTATTCGGTGGTGAACTCCTTGGCGTTCTCGCCGACGTACTGCAGCGCGGCGCGCAGGTCCTTCATGTCCAGGATGAGCAGGCCGTTGTCGTCGCAGATCTTGAACACCAGGCTCAGCACGCCGGCTTGCGTTTCGTTCAGCGCCAGCATGCGCGACAGCAGCAGCGGGCCCATGTCGCTGACGGTGGCGCGCACCGGGTGGCCGGCGGCACCGAACACGTCCCACAGCGTGGCCGGGCACAGCACCGGTTCGGGCTCGGGCAGGCCGCGTTCCTTCAGGATGCCGGCGACTTTCGCGCTGAGCGTGCCGCGCTGGCTGACACCGGTGAGGTCGCCCTTCACGTCGGCCATGAACACCGGCACGCCGATCTTGCTGAAGTTCTCCGCCAGCGTCTGCAGCGTGATGGTCTTGCCGGTGCCGGTGGCGCCGGTGATCAGGCCGTGACGGTTGGCCAGCGCGGGCAGCAGGTGGCACTGGATGGCGCCGTGCTGGGCGACGAGGATGGGGTCGGGCATGGGCGCGCTCCGCGTTGAGGTAGCTCGGGCCGCAGTCTAAGCGGCGGCTGCGGCGGCTGCGGCGGGCTCTGGCAGCCCCGGCGTTCAAGTCGGCCTGGCCGGCGCCGATATCCACTGCACCACCTCTCCCGCTGCCCGCATCCCCCATGAGCACTGCACAAGCTGTTTCCTTCTCCGATGCTGCGCTGCATGCGGAGCTCGACCGCTGCTCGAGCGAAGAGCTCGACGCTTTGGATTTCGGCGTCATCGGCATCGACGCAGCCGGCGTGGTGCAGCGCTACAACAGCTTCGAGAGCAAGGCGGCCGGCCTGTCGAGCCAGCGCGTGCTCGGCCAGCCCCTGTTCACCGTGGTGGCGCCGTGCATGAACAATTTCATGGTCGCGCAGCGTTTCGAAGACGCGCTGGCCAGCGGCGAGGCGCTGGACGCCACCATCGACTATGTGCTCACGCTGCGCATGCGCCCAGTCAAGGTCAAACTGCGGCTGCTGGCGGCGCCGGGGGGCGCCAGCCGCTACGTGCTGGTTCAGCGGCCCGCCTGAGGCGCCCGGCCGCCATGCACACCTCTGTGGAAGAAGAGTACGAGGCGCTGATCCAGTTTCTCTACATCGCGCCCATTGGCTTGCTGCAGGCGCGCATGGATGGCGAGATCCTGATGGTCAACCCACTGTGCGCGCAGCTGCTGATGCCGCTGTCGCGCGATGGCAATCTGAACAACTTGTACGCCGCGCTTGAAACCGTGGCCCCCGACCTGCGCAGCCGCGTGCAGGCCTTCGAGGGCTCGCACGGCATGATCTGCGAAGGCTGGCAGCTGCGCGTGGCTGCCGACCCCGCGCAGAAGACCGGCCGCCGCATCCTCGCGCTGACCCTGCTGAAACTGGACGAGCATCGCCTGATGGCGGTGCTAGGCGACGTGACGCAGAGCGTGCAGCGCGAACGCGAGCTGCGCCAGAGCCAGGCCTGGATCAACACCATCGTCACCGGCCTGACGGACTACGCCTTGCTGACCCTGGACCACCAAGGCCAGGCGCGTGACTGGAACGCCAGCGTCGAGCGCGTCACCGGCCGCGACAGCGACACCACCCTCGGCCAGCCCTATTCGGTTTTCTACCCCGTCGACGCACTGGACGCCACCGGCGTCATCGACCGCCTGCACGAGGCCGACCGCAGTGGCTGGAGCCTGGACGAAGGCTGGCGGGAACGCGCCGACGGCAGCCGTTTCTGGGGCAGTTGCCTGATCGCGCCGCTGCACGCGGCCGATGAGGTGCTGCCCGAGGAGCGCGCCTACAGCCTGGTGATCCGCGATGTCTCCGACCGCCGCGAGGCCACCGAGGCGCTGCGCCGTGCGGTGGCCTGCGACCACCTCACCGGCCTGGCCAACCGACGCACCCTGTTCGAGGCCTGCGAGCTGGAACTGCAGCGCTGGCGGCGTGCGCCGCGGCCGCTGTCGCTGGTGCTGATCGACGCCGACCACTTCAAGCGCATCAACGACAACTTCGGCCATGCCACCGGCGACGCCGTGCTGCGCCACCTGGCGGCAGGGCTGTCGGCCACGTTTCGTGCCATGGACGTGGTGGCGCGCCTGGGTGGCGAAGAGTTCGTGGTGCTGTTGCCGGGCTGCGCCGAGGCGGCCGCGGCGGCGGTGGCCCAACGTCTGTGCGACAGCATCGCCGCGCAGGCGGTGGTGGTCGATGGCGTCAGCGTGCGCTACACGGTGAGCGTGGGGGTGGCCACGATGGCCGCCGACGTCGACAGCGTCGAGGCGCTCATCGAGCGCGCCGACAGGGCCATGTACGCCGCCAAGGCCGCCGGCCGCAACCGCATCGCCTGCTGGCAGCCCGGCCTGCGGGCGGCTGCCGCAGCCGAGGCGTCCGAAACGGCTCAAGCGTGCGCAGTGTCCGAAACGGCCGACAAGGCGGCTTGAGCCGAGGTGACAACGCCCGCTGTTCAGCTCCTTCCCGTGGCCCATTCAACGCCAGAGGCGCACGAAGCCCACGAGGCCTTGATGCAATTCCTTTACCAGGCGCCCATCGGCCTGGTGCAGGTGCGCCTGGACGGCGAGATCACCATGATCAACCCCATGGCCGCACAGCTGCTGATGCCGCTGGCGCCGGGCGGTGACCTGGGCAACCTCTTCGACGTGCTGCAGGCCGCAGCGCCGCAGTTGCGCGCGCAGGCGGTGGCGGCGGCGTACCCCGGGGGTGAGGTCTGCGACGGCCTGCAGGTGCCGCTGGGTGCGGCAGCGTCCGGCGGTGAGGTGCCGCCCACGCTGTCGCTGCGCGTGCTGCGCCTGGATGCCCACATGCTGATGTGCAGCGTGACCGACGTCACCGCCGCCCTGCGCCTGGAGCGGCAGCACGTGGCCGCCGAGGTGCGCGACGCCAGCCGCATCGACGCCCTCACCGCGATGCCCAACCGCACTGTGGCGCTGGAGCGTATCGAGCGCGCGCTGCACCGGGCGCGTTCCGACCCGGCGTACCGCTTCGTCGTGCTCTTCATCAACGCCGACCGCTTCAACCGCGTCAACGTCACCCTGGGCCCGGCGGCCGGCGACGACCTGCTGCGGCTGATGGCCACGCGCATCAACGGCTCGCTGCGACAGCGTGCCGGGCTGCAGGCCGAGAGCGGCCAGACCGCCGCGCGGCTGGGCGTCGATGAATTCGTGGTCGTGCTCGAGGCGGTGCACGGCCCCGATGCAGCAGCCGCTGCCGACGCGGTGGCGCGCCGCCTCGTCGACGCGCTGAGCAAGCCCTACACGATCGGCGCGGTGCCGGTGCACAGCTCGGCCAGCGTCGGCGTGATGCTGGGCGACGGCAGCGCCGCCGATGGCGAGGCTGTGCTGCAGGACGCCAGCCTGGCCATGCGCGAGGCCAAGCGCAGCGGTGGCGCCCGCCACTGCTACTTCGAGCCGCTGATGAAGCAGCAGGCCCGCGAACGCGCACGCCTGGAAAGCGAGCTGCGCCTGGCCCTCCACGAGGGCCAGCTCTTCGTCGTCTTCCAGCCCATCACCCACCTCAGCGACGCCAGTGTGGCCGGCGTCGAGGCCTTGGTGCGCTGGCAGCACCCGCTGCGCGGCGAGGTCTCGCCCATCGAGTTCATCGGCATCGCCGAAGAAACCGGCCTCATCGCCGCACTCGGCGCCCAGGTGCTGACGGCCTCGTGCCAACAGTTTGCCGTCTGGCAGCGGGAACTGGGGGCGCGCGCGCCGCAGATGCTTTCGGTGAACCTGTCGCGCGCGCAGCTGGCCGAGCCCACCCTGGTTGACGAGGTGCGCCATGCGCTGCAGGCCAGCGGCGTGGCGCCGGCCTGCCTGCAGCTCGAGATCACCGAGAGCCTGGCCGCCGAGAACCCCCTGATCCAGGCGCGGCTGCACGAGCTGAAGAGCCTGGGCGTGATGCTGGCGCTGGACGATTTCGGCACCGGCTATTCGTCGTTGGCCAGCCTGCACCAGTGGCCAGTGGACGTGATCAAAATCGACCGCTCGTTCGTCAGCCAGGTGACGTCGAGCGCGCACCACCGCGTGCTGGTGGAAGCCACCGTGCGCGTGGCACGCAGCCTGGGCATGGGCACCGTGGCCGAGGGCGTGGAGACCGCCGAACAGGCCGAGGTGCTGGGTGCCCTGCAGTGCGACAAGGGGCAGGGCTACTTCTACGCCCGGCCGCTGGACGCCGAGGCGGCCACCCGCTGGCTGGCCGCGCGGGCGCCGGCCAAGCACCCGCCCGGCCGCGCCCACCTGCTGCCCCGCGCCGAGGCCGCCGAGCGGCTGCTGATGCAGCTGGAAGGCTCGCACCTCGCGGTGGGGCTGTTCGACCCCGAAGAGCGGCTGGTCTACGCCAACCGCAGCTTCCGCGACGTGCACTGGCGCGGCCTGGACGGCACGCCGACCTGGGAAGACATCATGCGCACCGCGCACCGCCGTGGCGAGGGTGTGCTGATCGAGAGCGACGACATCGACGGCTGGATCGGCTGCGTGCGCAGGCGCTACCGCCAGGAGCCGCGGCGCGTCTTCGAATCCGATCTCACCGACGGGCGCTGGATGCGCGTGACCGAAGAAACTGCGGTCGACGGGTGGCAGCTGTGCGTGTCCAGCGACGTCACCACGCTGAAGGTCAACGAGGCCGAACTGCGGCGGGCGCGCGACGCCGCGCTGCTGGCATCGATCACCGACCCCCTGACCGGCCTGCCCAACCGGCGCCATGTCTTCGCGCGCCTGGACGCGCTGATGGCCGAGGCCCACCAGCTGCGCCTGCCCCTGACGGTGGCGGTGATCGACCTCGACATGTTCAAGCAGATCAACGACGTGCACGGCCATGGCGCCGGCGACAGCGTGCTTGTGGCCTTCGCGCAGTGCCTGGGCGCAACGCTGCGCCCGCGTGACGTGCTGGGCCGCATCGGCGGCGAGGAGTTCCTGCTGCTGCTGATGAACACCGGCCGCGCCGGTGCCGAACGTGTGCTGGGCCAGGCGCGTGCCGCGCTGCGGGCCGGCGTGCTGGTCTCGCAGGTGCCCGCATCGCGGCTGAACTTCTCGGCTGGCGTGACAGTGGCCCGGCCGGGCGAGGGCAGAGATGACTTGTGGCAGCGGGCCGATCGCGGCCTGCTGGCAGCCAAGGCCGCCGGCCGCGGCTGCGATGTGTTCGTGGAGCCAGCGGAGCCGCCCCGCTTGCGCTTGGGTCTGCAGCGCGCAAGCACAGGCTGAGGCAGCCTGCCCAGGGCACCCTACAGACCGAAACGGCCCTGCCCGCTAAAATCGGCGGCTGTTCTTCAGGGGTTCACCTTTTCATGGCTGGTCATTCCAAGTGGGCCAACATCCAGCACCGCAAGGGCCGGCAGGATGAAAAACGCGGCAAGGCCTGGACGCGGGTGATCCGCGAAATCATGGTCGCGGCCCGCCTGGGCGGCGGCGATGTCTCGGCCAACCCTCGCTTGCGACTGGCGGTGGAAAAAGCCAAGGCCGTGAACCTGCCGGTGGACACCGTCAAGCGCAACATCGACAAGGCCACCGGCAACCTCGAAGGCGTGAGCTACGAGGAGATCCGCTACGAGGGCTACGGCATCGGGGGCGCGGCCATCATCGTCGACTGCATGACCGACAACCGCGTGCGCACCGTGGCCGAGGTGCGCCACGCCTTCAGCAAGCATGGCGGCAACATGGGCACGGAAGGCAGCGTGGCCTTCCAGTTCAAGCATTGCGGCCAGCTCGTCTTTGCGCCCGGCACGAGTGAGGACAAGGTGATGGAAGTGGCGCTGGAAGCCGGCGCCGACGACGTCATCACCGACGACGACGGTGCGGTGGAAGTGCTGTGCCCGCCGGCCGGCTTTGAGGCCGTGAAGGCCGCCCTCGTTGCCGCCGGGCTCAACCCCGAGGTGGCCGAGGTGACCTGGCGCGCCGAGAACCCGGTGGACGTGACCGGCGAAGACGCCACCCGCATGCAGAAGCTGCTGGACGCCATCGAAGACCTGGACGACGTGCAGGACGTCTTCCACAACGCCCTGCTCGCCGAATGACCACCGCATGAAGGTTCTCGTGATTGGGGGCGGCGGCCGTGAACACGCGCTGGCCTGGAAGCTGGCGCAGAGCGAACGGGTGCAGCGCGTGTATGTCGCGCCCGGCAATGGCGGTACCGCCACCGACCCGGCGCTGCACAACCTGCCGCTGCACACCCCGGCCGAATGGGCCGACTTCGCGGTGGCAGAGAAGATTGCGCTCACGGTGGTGGGGCCCGAGGCGCCGCTGGCCGCCGGTGTGGTGGACCTCTTCCGCGCTCGCGGCCTGCGCATCTTCGGCCCCACCCAGGCTGCCGCGCGGCTGGAAAGCAGCAAGGCGCACGCCAAGGAGTTCATGCAGCGCCACGGCATCCCCACCGCGCTGTACGCCACTTTCACGAAGGCGAGCGAAGCGCACGCGCATGTGAACAAACACGGCGCGCCCATCGTCATCAAGGCCGACGGCCTGGCCGCCGGCAAGGGCGTGGTGGTGGCGATGACGCTGGAAGAAGCGCACGCCGCCATCGATGACATGTTGAGCGGCAATCTGCTGGGTGTGCAGCACAACGCCGACGGCGCGCGTGTCGTCATCGAAGAGTTCATGCAGGGCGAAGAAGCCAGCTTCATCGTGCTGTGCGACGGCAAGAACGTGCTCACGCTGGCCACCAGCCAGGACCACAAGCGCATCGGCGACGGCGACACCGGCCCCAACACCGGCGGCATGGGCGCGTATTCACCCGCGCCGGTGGTCACGCCCGACGTGCATGCGCGCGTGATGCGCGAAATCATCCACCCCACCATTGCCGGCATGGCCAAGGACGGCGTGGTCTACACCGGATTCCTGTATGCCGGTTTGATGATCGACGCGCAAGGCCAGCCGCGCACGGTGGAGTTCAACTGCCGCCTCGGCGACCCGGAGGCGCAGGTGATCCTGATGCGCCTGAAAAGCGACCTCTTCGAGGTGCTGATGCATGCCACCGACGGCACGCTGGACCAGGCCGAATTGCTGTGGGACCGCCGCACGGCGCTGGGCGTGGTGATGGCCGCGCACGGCTACCCGGCTGCGCCGCGCAAGGGCGATGCCATCACCGGCGTTGTTGCCGGCACGCCCGAATTGCAGGTCTTCCACGCCGGCACGGTGCTGGACGGCGGCACGCTGAAGGCCAGCGGCGGACGCGTGCTGTGTGTCACCGCGCTGGGCGATTCGGTGCGCCTGGCGCAGCAGGCGGCGCTGGCCGCAGCGCGGCAGATTCATTTCGACGGTGCGCAGTGGCGCAACGACATCGGCCATAGAGCCATCAAGCACTGATGACCTTGGGCCGCGCATGCATGCCGGCCCCACCCGCGAGACCCGCCCATGATCGACACCGCCGCCGTTCGCGCTTATCTGCTGGGCCTGCAGGAAAGCATCGTGCTGGCCATGCAAGCCGAAGACGGCAAGACCTTCCTGCGCGACGGCTGGCAGCGCCCGGCCGGTGGCAAGCTCGAAGGCGACGGTCTCTCGCAGCTGGTGGAGGAGGGCGGCGTGCTGGAACGTGGCGGCTGCAACTTCAGCCACGTCAAGGGGGCCAGCCTGCCGCCCAGCGCCACCCAGCACCGCGGCGAATTGGCCGGGGCGCCCTTCGAGGCCCTGGGCGTGAGCCTGGTGATGCACCCGCGCAACCCGTATGCACCGACGGTGCACATGAACGTGCGCCTGCTGGCGGCTTTCCCCGAAGGCAAGGAGCCGGTGACGTGGTTCGGGGGCGGCATGGACCTCACGCCCTACTACGGCTTCGAAGACGACGCGCGCCACTTCCACCGCGTCAATGCCGATGCGCTGGCGCCCTTCGGGCCCGAGCGCTATCCGCGCTTCAAGGCCTGGTGCGACGAGTATTTCTTCATCAAGCATCGGAACGAGCCGCGCGGCATCGGCGGCGTGTTCTTCGACGACTTCAACGAAGGCAGCTTCGAAGACGGCTTCGCGATGATGCGCGCGGTGGGCGACAGCTTCATCCCGGCCTACCTGCCTTTGGTGCGGCGCCGCCGCGACATGCCCTATGGCGAACGCCAGCGCGATTTCCAGGCCTACCGGCGCGGGCGTTACGTCGAGTTCAACCTCGTCTGGGACCGCGGCACGCATTTCGGCCTGCACGGCGGCGGCCGCACGGAAAGCATCCTGATGAGCATGCCGCCCATCGTGAAGTGGCGCTACGACTGGAAGCCCGAAGCGGGCAGCGAAGAAGCGCGGCTGTACAGCGACTTCCTGCGCCCGCGCGACTGGTTGAACGAGTGACGGCTCAACGAATGATGGTCGAACGAATGACGGCGCGTGGCTAAGCGCGTCGGCCTTTTCGGAGGCACCTTCGACCCGGTGCACAACGCCCACCTGGCGCTGGCGCGTGCGGCGCTGGCCAGCCTGGCGCTGGACGAGGTGCGTTGGGTGCCCACCGGGCATTCGTGGCAGAAGGACCACCGCGCCGCGAGCGCCGAGCACCGCGAGGCCATGGTGCGCCTGGCGATGGCGGATGAGCCGCGTTTCACGCTCAGCCGCATGGAGATCGAACGCGCCGGCCCCAGCTACACGCTGGACACGGTGCGCGAACTGCACGCGGCCGAGCCCGGCACCGATTGGGTCTTGATCATCGGCCAGGACCAGTACGCCCGCCTGCACACCTGGCGCGACTGGCCGGTGCTGCTGGGCCTGGTGACGCTGGCCGTGGCCAACCGCCCGGGCACCGACATGCTGCCGAGCGTCGAGGTGCAGGCCCACCCGCACCGCGCGGTGCCGCTGCCCATGCTGGACATCAGCGCCACCGACATCCGCGCCCGCATCGCCGCAGGCCAAGACATTTCGCAACTGGTGCCGCCCGATGTGGCGCGCTATATTGAAACCCAGGGTCTCTACCGCGACGCGCGAGACCCTGCCATCGGCGGAACCCCCCGCCACAGGAGCTGAATCTGGACATCCGCAAGCTGCAACGCGCCATCGTCGATGGTCTGGAAGACGTGAAGGCCCAGCACATCGCGGTCTTCAACACCGAGCACCTGAGTGCCATGTTCGAGCGCGTGATCATCGCCTCGGGCACCAGCAACCGGCAGACCAAGGCCCTGGCAGCGAGCGTGCGCGACAGCGTGCGCAGCAATGGTTTCCAGGTCATGAGCACCGAGGGCGAAGACAACGGCGAATGGATCATCGTCGACTGCGGCGCCGCGGTGGCGCACATCATGCAGCCGGCCATCCGCGAGTACTACCACCTCGAAGAGATCTGGGGCGGCAAGAACGTCAAGATGAAGATCGGCGTGGTGAACACCAAGCTCGTGAAGGCCAGCGAGCCAGAAAAGCCTGCGAAGAAGACGGCGGCCAAGAAGGCCGCGGTGAAGACCAGCGCGCGGCCTGCCGCGCCCGCGCCATCACGGGCACCCTCGCGAGTGCCTGCAAAAGCACCCGCCAAGGCACCCGCCAAGGCGCCGGCGCGGGCACCGGCAAGAACAGCCGCGGCAGCGCCCACCCAGCCTGCGGCGAGGAAGACAGCGGCCAAGCCTTTTGCGGCCAAGACGGCCGGCAAGACAACGACCAAGACCGCCACCAAGACGACCGCACGCAAGGCGGCCGACAAGTCGGCCGCCTACCAGCGCGTCGGCGCACGCCGCCCTTCGGCCAAGACGGCAGCGGCAGCACCGGCTGCGCGCAAGGCACCGGCGCGCAAGACCCCGCGTTGAACTTGAAGCCCGTGCCCGCGACGCAGGGCGCCGCATGAAGCTGCTGGTGCTGGCCGTGGGGCAGCGCCAGCCGGCCTGGGCTGATGAGGCCTGGGTTGATTTCGCCAAGCGGTTTCCGCCCGAAATGCGGCTGGAACTGAAGCCGCTGAAGGCCGAACCCCGCAGCGGTGGCAAGACCGCCGCGCAATGCATGGACGCCGAAGCGGCGCGCTTCGAAGCCGTGCTGCTGGCCAGCGCCAAGGGCGCCCGCCGTGTCGTGCTGGACGAACATGGCACGCGGCGCAGCACCGCACAGCTGGCCGAACGTGTGCAGGCCTGGCGCGGCGAGGGCCGTGACGTGGCCATGCTGATCGGCGGCCCCGATGGCATGGCGCCGGCGCTGAAGGCCACGGCCGACGAAACCCTGCGCCTCAGCGACCTGACGCTGCCTCACGCCTTCGCCCGCGTGCTGCTGGCCGAAGCGCTCTACCGCGCCTGGACCTTGGCCAGCGGGCACCCCTACCACCGCGAGTGACGGTCGAAGAAGATCGGCGGGCATGAACAAGGCCCGCGGGCGCAAACCGGCGGGCCTGGTTGATGTGCAGCGGCGCTGTCAGCGCCGGTTTTTCACCAGAGCGGCGTGGCCAGAGGCGTGCTGCCCTGTTGTGCGACACGCTCGGGCTGCGCGCCCAGGCTGCTGCAGGCCAGCAGCACCACACCGTCCGCTTCGGCCAGCCGCGGGGCGCCAGCAAGCCCGGTAACACCCGCCAGGGCACGCTGCGCCGTCGCCGCATCGTGCACGGCCAGTTCCAGCCAGCGCTCGTTGCCGCGTTGCTGCAGGGCCGTGGTGGTCAGGCCGGCCAACAGATACGGGCGCAGCAGCGGCGCCCGTGCAGCGTCGGGTGCCTTCACGTAGGAAGCTGGCGCCACGCATGGCGAGGCCAGCGCCATGGGTGCGGCCAGGACAGCGGCTGTCGCCAGGCTGAGGCGAAGCACGAGGGCGCTGGGGAACATAGGTCGGCTCGAAAACATCGAGCAAGTCTAATAACTACTTTCCTACTTCGAAGTTGATCCATATATCTCCTTTTGCATGAAGAGACCGCTGATGGCAGGCGCGTCCGCCAATGCCGCCACCGCGGCGGCACGGCGCTGTGGAGAATGCACGCCATGCCCTTGCCCCATCAGTTCATCTACCTGGCCTCGCAGAGTCCGCGCCGCGCGCAACTGTTGAACCAGCTGGGTGTGCAGCACCGCCCCCTGCTGCCCGACCCCGGCGAAGACGCCGAGGCGCTGGAGGTGGAGCGCAGCGGCGAGCTGCCGCTGGCCTACGTGCAGCGCGTCACCCGGCTGAAGCTGGAAGAAGCCCGCCGGCGCCTGCGCCGGCACCGCCTGCCGCCCGCGCCCATCCTCTGCGCCGACACCACAGTGGCCCTGGGCACGCGCATCCTCGGCAAGCCGGAAGACGGAGCGCACGCGGCCGAAATGCTGCGCGCGCTGTCGGGCCGCAGCCACCGCGTGCTGACAGCCGTGGCCGTGCTGGCGGGCACCCAGGTCTTTCTCGAAACCAGCCTCTCGCGGGTGCGCTTCGCCGACCTGTCCGAGACCACCATCCGTCGTTATGTCGACAGCGGCGAGCCGATGGGCAAGGCCGGCGCCTACGCCATCCAGGGCCGCATCGCGGCCTGGATCTCGCACATCGAAGGCAGCCACAGCGGCATCATGGGCCTGCCTCTGCACGAGACCACAACGCTGCTCGCCCGTGCGCGTGTGCAACTGGAGCTCTAGCCACCATGCCCACGCAGGACATCCTCATCAACTGGAGCCCGCAGGAAACGCGCGTGGCCGTCGTCGAAAACGGTGCCGTGCAGGAGCTGCACATCGAGCGCACGCTGGAGCGCGGCCAGGTCGGCAACGTCTACCTCGGCAAGGTGGTGCGCGTGCTGCCAGGCATGCAAAGCGCGTTCATCGATGTCGGCCTGGAGCGCGCGGCCTTCCTGCACGTGGCCGATCTGCTGGGTGGCCCGCCGCGCTCGGAGGCGCGCAGCGACGCACCGCTGGTGCCCATCGAGCGCCAGGTCTTCGAAGGCCAGACGCTCACGGTGCAGGTCATCAAGGACGCCATCGGCAGCAAGGGCGCCCGGCTGTCGACGCAGGTCAGCATCGCCGGGCGCATGCTCGTCTTCCTGCCGCACGACAAACACATCGGCATCAGCCAGAAGATAGGCAGCCACGAATTGCGCGAGAGCCTGCGGGCGCGCGTGCAGGCGCTGGCGGGCGAAGCTGGCGG
>JANMMD010000132.1:0-4577 GCA_031372905.1 Betaproteobacteria bacterium | reverse complement strand
CAGCAAGCCTTGCTCGCTGCGCGCGCGGTGGCCACCATCGACCCCGCCGCCGGCGGCAGCAGCGGCATCTACCTGTGGCAGCTGTTCGAGAAGATGGGCATCGCCGCGCAACTCAAGCCCAAGGCCGTGCTGGTGCCCGGCGGGCTGGTGGCGCAGCGGTTGTTGAACGGCGAGGCCGACCTGGCCATCCACCAGATCAGCGAGATCCTGGCGGTGCCCGGCGCCACGCTGGTGGGGCCGCTGCCGGCGGAGATCCAGAACTACACCGTCTACGCCGGGGCCGTCAGCAGCAAGGCACGCGACGCCGCGGCCGCGCAGGCGCTGCTGGCCACGCTGGCCGGCCCGGCGGCCGCGCAGGTGCTGAAGGACAAGGGCATGGAAGCCCCGTGATGCCGTGATGCCGTGATGCCATCGGGCTGTGGCATGCCGGTTGGCATGCCGCTTGCGCCTTTGCGGGTCATGCCCACGACCGATCCCGGTGCCGACCGCCTCACGCTGCTGCTGGAAAGCACCGGCGAGGGCATCTTCGGCATCGACATGGACGGGCGCTGCACGTTCGTGAACCGCGCCGCTGCGGTGGCGCTGGGTTGGCGCACCGAAATAGTGCTCGGGCAGAACATGCACGAGCTCATCCACCATTCGCACGGGGATGGGCGCCATTACCCCGAGTGCGACTGCCCCATCTTCAACGCCTTCCGCCAGGGCCTGCCCTGCCGCATCGACGACGAGGTGCTGTGGCGCGCCGACGGCAGCAGCTTCCCGGCGGAGTACAGCAGCTACCCCGTCATCGAGAACGGCGTCGTGCAAGGTGCCGTGGTCACCTTCGTCGACATCACCGAGCGCAAGCGCGCCGAGGAACTGCTGCGCCGCACCAACGACGAGCTCGAACGGCGCGTTGCCGAACGCACGCGCGAGCTGCGCGACCTGGCCAACCACCTGGAGACGATGCGAGAGAGTGAGCGCAAACGTATCGCACGCGAAATCCACGACGAGCTGGGTTCGCTGCTGGTGGCTTTGAAGATGGACACGCACTGGCTGGGCAAGCGCGTGGCCGAGCAGCCCGCCCTGTTGTCCAAGTGCCTGGGCATGGGGCGCTTGATCGACGGCGCGGTGGACAACGTCGGCCGCATCATCACCGACCTGCGCCCCAGCATCCTCGACCACCAGGGTCTGTGGGCGGCGCTGGAATGGCAGGCGCAGGAGTTCATCGAAAACAGCGAGCTGCAGGCCACGCTGCAGGTGCACGTGGCCGCTGGTGTGGCGCCGCCCGAAGGCGGCGTCGCCATCGCCGTGTTCCGCATCTTCCAGGAGATGCTGAGCAACGTCGCGCGGCATGCGCGGGCGAAGAGCGTGCAGCTGCGCATCGCGGTGGACGACCCGCCCGAACCCGTGCTCTACATCGACGTGCGCGACGACGGCGTCGGCGCGGCGCCCGCGGCGCTGGCCGACCCGCAGAGCTTCGGCGTCATCGGCATGCGCGAGCGGGCCTCGCACTTCGGCGGCCGCATCACCATCGACAGCGCACCGGGCCTGGGCACGCGCGTGCGCCTGGTGATGCCTTTATGAAGCCCCCAGGCTCACTTCGTTCGCCACCCCCCGGGGGGGCTCTTGCAGCGGCCCGGCGAAGCCGGTTCCGCGCAAAGCCTTGGTGATGCGGGGGTGCGCGACATGATCAGGGTGCTGGTCTGCGACGACCATGTCATCGTGCGCCAGGGCATCAAGCAGATCCTCGCCGACGCGCCCGACATCGAGGTGGGCGCCGAAGCCGCCAACGGCCCCGAGGCCCTGGCCGTGGTGCGGGCCGGCGGCATCGCCGTGGTGCTGCTGGACATCGCGATGCCGCAGCGCGACGGCCTGGACATCCTGCGCCAGCTGAAGAGCGAGGCGCCCAAGCTGCCGGTGCTGATGCTCAGCACCTACCCCGACCGCCAGTACGCCGTGCGCAGCCTGAAGCTGGGCGCGGCCGGTTACCTGAACAAGAGCGCCGACGCCGAGCAGATGGTGGAGGCGATACGCCGCGTGGCGCGCGGCGGCCTCTTCATCACCGAGAGCGTGGCCGAACTGCTGGCCGGCGCCCTGGGCGCGCCGGCCTCCACGGGGCTGGACGACAAGCCGCTGGACCAGCAGCTGAGCCACCGCGAGTACCAGGTGTTTCGCCTGCTGGCCGCGGGCCGCAGCGTCGGCGAGATTGCCGAGCAGCTGGTGCTGGCACCCAACACCGTCAGCACCTACCGCGCGCGCATCCTCGAGAAGACCGGCGTGCGCAACGACGTGGAGCTGGCGTTGCTGGCAGTGCGGCAGGCGCTGCTGTAGCGCGCGCGGGGCCGGTCTTCGTCTTCAGCCGGCGCTGGCCACAGCCTGCGCAATGCAGGCCAGCAGCGTGGCTTCTTCGTAAGGCTTGCCGAGTACGAGCGTGACGCCGGCTTCCGCAGCGGCGGACTTCAGCCGTTCATCGGCAGACGTGATCATGATGATTGGAATGTGCGCGGCGCGCGGGTGCAGACGCACGTGGCGCGTGAGCGCAAAGCCGTCCATGTGCGGCATCTCCACGTCGGTGATCAGCACCAGCGGCACCTCTTGCTCGATGAGCTCTGCCGCCTGCGCGCCGTCTTCGGCCAGCACCACGCGGTAGCCGTGCTGCGCGAGCAGGCGGCTGGTCTTCACGCGCACCACCTTGGAGTCGTCGGCCACCATCACCAGCGTGTCTTCGGGCGCGCGCGGGGCGCGGGGTGCGGGCGTGGCAGGGGGCGCAGCAGCTTCGGTGGGAGGTGCTGCCGATTCGGCTGCTGCGGCAGCGGCCGCCTCGGCCTCGCGCCGTGCCTGCAACTCGGCTTCCAGCGCGGCCAGGCGCGCGGTGGCGGCCAGGGCCTCGGCTGCCTGGGCTTCGGCTTGCATGGCGGCCAGGCGTGCCACCTCGCGGCGCTCGGCTTCGCGGCGTTCTGCTTCCACGCGCGCCGTCGCGGCGGCTTGCTCGGCGGCCAGGCGCTCACCCTCGCGGTAGGCCAGGGCAATGGCGGCGCGGGCCTCGGCTTCGGCGGCTCTTTCAGCCTCTGCTGCCTCTGCTACTTGTGCGGCTTCGGCGGCCGCGCGGTGTTGCTCGCGTTGCTGCTCGGCTTCCTGCGCCGCCTTCGCCGCTGCTGCCGCGCGCTCTTCGGCCAGGCGCTGTGCCTCCACCCGCGCCATGTCCAGCGCGGCCACTTCGGCCTCGCGGCGGCGCTCGGCGGCCTCGCGGCTGCGCCGCACGGCCACCCAGGCCGAGACCAGCAGCGTCACCACCACCAGGGTGCCCGCCACCCACATCCAGAAAGCTTGATTCATGCGTCTAGCGGCCCTGCGCCGCGTGGTCGCCGGCCCCGTCGTGCGCCAGCGCAGGCAGCTTAAAGCGGCCGGCCATCACCGCTTGCGGAAAGCGGGGCGCTATCGCGGCGGAACGTGCGGTTTGCCTCCCCCGGCCGCGTGTCGGTGGGTGCCCTGTAGTGCCAGCCCTACAAGGCTTTCGACCGGGCCTCGATTTTGCAAGCGGGGGTGTCTGCCTAGCATCCGTTTCACTGCCCCCGAGGACAAGCCATGACGACCGACCGCGACCCCTACGGCATCTACGACGCCGACCGCCCGCTGCGCCTGGGCTGCAGCTGCGGCGCACATGCCAGCAGTGCCGAACACGCTGCCGCCGAGTTGCGGGCGCGCAGCGAGACGGCGTCGTTCGAGGCCGAATCGAACGCCTACGTCGAAGCTGCGCTGATGAAGGCGCTGTTCCCGCAGGACGCGCTGCGCCGCAAGTTCCTGCGCGCCGTGGGCCGCAACACCGCGATGGCCGCCATCGGCAGTGTGCTGCCCATCGCGTCGATGCAGGCGCTGGCGCAAGGTGGCAGCGGACCCATCGAGAAGAAGGACCTGAAGATCGGCTTCATCCCCATCACCTGCGCCACGCCGCTGATCATGGCCAAGCCGCTGGGCTTCTACGAGAAGCAGGGGCTGAACGTCGAGGTGGTGAAGACGGCCGGGTGGGCGCTGATCCGCGACAAGATGATCAACAAGGAGTACGACGCCACGCACTTCCTGAGCCCGATGCCGCTGGCCATCAGCCTGGGCCTGGGCAGCGTGGCCACGCCGATGAACGTGGCCACCATCCAGAACACCAACGGGCAGGCCATCACGCTGGCCACCAAGCACAAGGACAAGCGCAATCCCGCCGGCTGGAAGGGCTTCAAGTTCGCCGTGCCCTTCGAGTACTCGATGCACAACTTCCTGCTGCGCTACTACGTGGCGGAAGCGGGCCTCAACCCCGACACCGACATCCAGATCCGCGTCGTGCCGCCGCCCGAGATGGTGGCCAACCTGCGCGCCGGCAACATCGACGGCTTCCTCGGGCCCGACCCCTTCAACCAGCGCGCGGTGTTCGAGGAGGTGGGCTTCATCCACCTGCTCACCAAGGAGCTGTGGAATGGCCACCCCTGCTGCGCCTTCGGCACCAGCACCGAGTTCATCCAGAAGAACCCCAACACCTTCATCGCGCTGTACCGCGCGGTGCTCACCGCCGCGGCGATGGCGCGCAAGGCCGAGAACCGCGAGCTGAT
>JANMMD010000077.1:0-4011 GCA_031372905.1 Betaproteobacteria bacterium | reverse complement strand
CTGCAGCCTGAGCACCCCGCCGCGCTGCAGCTGCTGGGCGGCCTGGCCCGCCAGCGGGGCGACGACGCGCTGGCCGAGGCCCTGCTGCGGCGCTCGCTGGCGGCCGATGCCACGCAGGCGCATGTCTGGAACAACCTCGCCAACCTGCTGCTGGCCAGCGCGCGCGTGGGTGATGCGCTGGCGGGCTACGACCGCGCGCTGAGCCTGCAGCCGCGCTACGCCGACGCCCACTACAACCGCGCCCGTGCCCTGCACCAGCTGGCGCGCCTGCCCGAAGCCGCCACCAGCCTGAACCAGGCACTGGCGCTGACGCCGCAGCCCACGCTCGCCATGCTGCAACTGCACGCGCAGATCGAGGGCGACCTGGGCCATGTTGAATCGGCCCTGCGCACGCTCGACAAGGCCTTGACCGCCGCGCCCGATCACCTCGGCCTGCTGCACAACCGCGCCGTGCTGCTGCAGCGTTCCCACCGCCATGCCGAAGCCCTGGCGCTGCACGAGCGCGCCGCTGCGCTGGGCCTGGACGCTGCCGACGCGCACTACAACCGCGGCAACACGCTGCAGAGCCTGGGCCGCCTGGCCGATGCCGCTGAGGCCTACCGCTTGGCACTGGCGCGTGATCGCAGCCACGCGCTGGCGCTGTTTGATCTGGCGCGGCTGCGCTGGCGGCTGGGCGACCCCGACTTCGACGCCGAACTGCGTGCTGCGCAGGCGCAGCCCGGCGCAGTGCCCGCATTGGCCGGTGTGCACGCCCACCTGCTGTGGCGTGCCGATCGCCATGCCGATGCCGCCACGGCCTACCGCCGCGCGCTGGCCGGCCTGCCCGCGGCCCCGGGCCTGCACGACGGACTGGCGCGCTGCCTGGTGCGCCTGGGCGAGGTCGAGGCCGGCCTGGCGGCGCATGCACGAGCGCTGGCGCTGGCCCCGGAAGATGCCGAGCTTCACACCCACCACGCAGCCAGCCTCTTGGTAGCCGGCCGCCCGGATGCCGCACTGGCTGCCGCCGAGCTGGCCTGCGCGCGTGCGCCCCATCACCAGCACGCGCAAGCGCTGCGGGTGCTGGCCTGGCGGCTGCTGGGCGACCCGCGCGCCGCATGGGCGGCAGGCACCTCCACCGGTGCGAGCCTGGTGCAGGCCTGCGACCTGGAAGCGCCGCCCGGCTTTGCCAGCATGGCCGCCTTCAACACGGCGCTGGCTGCTGAACTGCACGCCCTGCATGGCGACCACCAAGCGCCCATCGACCAGACGCTGCGCGGCGGCACGCAGACCGGGGGCAACATCTTCGACCAGGGCCACCCGCTGGTGGACGCCTTGAAGGCGCGCATCAGCCAAGCCGTGGGGCGCTACATCGCCAGCCTGCCCGACGATGCATCGCACCCTTTCCTGGCGCAGCGACTGCGGGCTGCCAGTGCCTGGCGCTACACCGATTCGTGGTCGTCGCAGCTGCACAGCCGCGGCTTCCACACCGACCACGTGCACCCCCACGGCTGGATCAGCTCGGCCTACTACGTCAGCGTGCCGCCCGTTTGCGCCGATGCTTCGGCGCGCCAGGGCTGGCTGCGCTTCGGCCGGCCCGACCTGCCGCTGCCTGGCGTGGATCTCGACAGCCTGGTGCAGCAAGAAGTGCAGCCTGTGCCGGGCCGGCTGGTGCTGTTTCCGTCGATGGCCTGGCATGGCACGCGGCCGTTCGACGATGCGGCAGATCGACTGACGATCGCTTTCGACGTGATGCCGACGTAAAAAACGGGCGCCGGAGCGCCCGTTTGAAGTTCCGGCCGGCGAGCGTCAGAGCTTTGCGCTGACCCACGCCACCACGCTGGCCAGTGCCGCCGGCAACGCAGCCGCATCGGTGCCACCGGCCATCGCCATGTCGGCCTTGCCGCCGCCCTTGCCACCCACCTGCTGGGCGACGAAGTTCACGAGCTCACCGGCCTTCACTTTGCCGATGCTGTCGGCCGTCACGCCGGCGGCCAGCTGCACCTTGTCGCCGTCCACGGCCGCCAGCACGATGGCCGCCGTCTTCAGCTTGTCCTTCAGCTTGTCCATGGTCTCGCGCAAGGCCTTGGCATCGGCGCCTTGCAGCACGGCCGCCAGCACCTTGAGGCCTTTCACGTCCACGGCCTGCGCCATCAGCTCGTCGCCCTGCGACGAAGCCAGCTTGCTCTTCAGTGCGGTGAGTTCCTTCTCCAGCGCACGCAGCTGCTCCTGCAGCGCCGCCACGCGGCCCGGCACCTCGGCGGGCGTCGCCTTGAGTTGTCCGGCCAGGCCGTTGACGGTGCCCTCCAGCTGCTGCAGGTAGGCCAGCGCATTGCCGCCAGTGACGGCCTCCACGCGGCGGATGCCGGCCGCCACACCGCCTTCGGCGACGATCTTGAAGAGGCCGATGTCGCCGGTGCGCTGCACGTGCGTGCCACCGCAGAGCTCGCGGCTGCTGCCGATGTCGAGCACGCGAACCTCGTCGCCGTACTTCTCGCCGAACAACATCATCGCACCCGTTTTCTGCGCTTCCTCGATGGGCAGCACGCGCGCCTGCGTGGCGGCGTTGGCCAGGATCTCGGCGTTGACCAGGGCCTCGATCTGCGCCACCTGCGCATCGCTCACCGGCGCGTTGTGCGCGAAGTCGAAACGCGTGCGCTCGGCGTTCACGAGGCTGCCCTTCTGCTGCACATGCGCGCCCAGCACCTCGCGAAGCGCCTTGTGCATCAGGTGCGTGGCGCTGTGGTTGCGCACCGTCCTGGCGCGGTGTTCGCCGTCCACCCGCGCGACGAAACCATCGCCCACGGCCAGCTCACCTTCCAGCACACGGCCCTGGTGGCCGTGCACGCTGGCGGTGACCTTCACGGTGTCTTCCACGGCCACGCGGGTGGTGGCGTTGCGCAGCTCGCCGGTGTCGCCGACCTGGCCGCCGCTCTCGGCGTAGAAAGGCGTGTGGTCGAGCACGATGACGACATCGTCGCCCGCGCGCGCCTTCTGCACCGGGCTGCCCTCGGCGTAGATGGCCACCACCTTGCTGTGCTCGCACACCAGGTGTTCGTAGCCGTGGAAGGCGGTGGCGGCACCGTCGTAGGCCAGACCCGCAGCGACCTTGAACTTGGCCGCGGCACGAGCGTTCTCGCGCTGGCGGCCCATCGCGGCGTTGAAGCCGGCTTCGTCCACGGTCACGCCGCGTTCGCGGCAGACATCGGCGGTGAGGTCGAGCGGGAAGCCGGAGGTGTCGTGCAGCTTGAAGGCGGTGTCGCCGTCGATCTGGCTCGCGCCAGCGCCGCCCAGTTTCCCGAGCGCGGTTTCCAGGATCTCCATGCCGTTGGCGATGGTCTGGAAGAAGCGCTCTTCCTCCACCTTCAGCACCTCGGTGACGCGCTGCGCATCGCGCTGCAGCTCGGGGTAGGCGGTGCCCATCTCGGCGGCCAGCGGGGCCACCAGCTTGTGGAAGAACGGCTTGCGGGCACCGAGCTTGTAGCCGTGCCGAATCGCGCGTCGGGCGATTCGGCGCAGCACATAACCGCGGCCTTCGTTGCCGGGAATGACACCGTCCACCACCGTGAAGCTGCAGGCGCGGATGTGGTCGGCGATCACTTTCAGGCTGGGGCTGCTGGCGTCGCAATCGTTGCCCGTGGGCGCGGCACCGTCCACGGCCTGCTTGGCCGCGGCCAGCAGGGCCTGGAAGAGGTCGATCTGGTAGTTGCTGTGCACGTGCTGCAGCACCGCCGTCAGCCGCTCCAGGCCCATGCCCGTGTCGACACTCGGCTTGGGCAGCCTGTGCATCACGCCGTCTTCGGTGCGGTTGAACTGCATGAAGACGTTGTTCCAGACCTCGATGTAGCGGTCGCCATCTTCATCCGGCGATCCCGGCGGGCCGCCGGCAATCTCGGGGCCGTGGTCGTAGAAGATCTCGCTGCACGGGCCGCAGGGCCCCGTGTCGCCCATCATCCAGAAGTTGTCGGACATGTAGCGGCCGCCCTTGTTGTCGCCGATGCGCACGATGCGCTCGGCGGGCAGGCCGATGTCCTT
>JANMMD010000076.1:0-2312 GCA_031372905.1 Betaproteobacteria bacterium | reverse complement strand
CCACAGCCATGACACGGCGGCCAACACCCCGGCCATCGGCAGCAGCGAACCCAGGTTCAGCCACGTCCAGCCCTGCGTGGTGATGAGCGCGCCAGAAGAAAACGAACTGAGCGCCATGGTCCAGAACACGGCCGTGTCCATCACGCCCTGCGCGCGGTTCTTCTCGTCGGGCCGGTAGGCCTGCGACAGCAGCGTGCTGCCCCCCGTGTAGAGAAAGTTCCAGCCCACGCCCAAGGCGAACAGCGCCACCAGGAACTGCATCACGTCCACGCCTGACAGCGCCACGGCCACGCAAACCAGGTTCAGCAAACCGCCGATGAACATGATGGGCAAGGCACCCCAGCGCTTGATGAGATGGCCGGTGAAAAAGCTGGGCACGAACATGCCCAGCACATGCCACTCCAGCACCAGTGCCGCGCTGCTGAAGGGGTGCTGGCATTGCTGCATCGCGATCGGCGTGGCCGCCATCAGCAGGTTCATCACGCCGTAGCCCAGGGCCGCACCGATGACGGCCACGGCAAACACCGGTTGGCGCAGCAGCTCCAGCGTCGGCCGGCCTGCCGCCGCGCCGGGCGCGGGCGGCACGTGCGCAGGAAACCGGATGAAGCTGAGCACCCCCAGCGCCAACGCGGCCACGCCCACCAGCGCCAGGTAGGCCCCTGCGAAAGGCAGGCTCAGCCACCCGCGCGTGGCGTTGGCGAGGTTGGGCCCGATGAAAGCCCCGGCAATGCCCCCGGCCAGCACGATGGAGAGCGCACGTTCCTTGAAGGCCGGTGCCACCAGCTCCGCACCGGCAAATCGGTAGAGCGCGCCATTGGCGCTGTAAAAGCCTGCCACCAGTGTCGAGGCCACCAGCAACCAGAAGCTCTGCATCGACACCGCCAGCGCGCAGCCTGCCGACGACACCATGGCCACCAGGAGCCCGATCTGGAACGAGCGTCTGCGCCCCACGCGCGCCTGCAGCCGCGACACCGGCATGGCCGACAGCGCCGCACCCACCACGTAGCCCGTGACCGGCAGCGTGGCCATCCAGCCCAGCGGCGCCAGTGACAGCCCCACCAGCCCGTTGATGGCGATGAAGGTGACGTTGTTGACGAGAAAGAGCGCCTGACAGACCGTCAGCAGCGCCAGGTTTCGGTTCATCGCGGCGTTCGTGGCACGCCGTGCTGCAGCGCACGGCGCACGCATCATCGCATTGCGCGGAACCGGGCACGGGCACGCGGGCTCCGTCGCGGTGCGCGGGCTGGCACTTGTCAGCCGGCGCGGCCACGGCTGCGTTGTTGAACGAGACCCGTGCGCGGCCCGCCGAAGCACCGGGGCGGCAGGGCATGGGTCTTGCGAGGCAGAGGACATGACTGCGGGTGAGTGGCGCAAAAGCCTGTCGGCGTGAATTGGCATGAGAAAGGGCCTGTTCTTCGGGCACGGGCCGGGCGCAGAATGATCGAAGCTGAGATCACACCGCAGTACGGCAGAGAACCATGCCGGTGCAAGGAAAGCTCTGATGGAGCCTGGGCCCGTACAGCCGGGACTCCATCAGAACTTCCCAGGTGCAGCCGGAGGTGGATGGGTCCACCTCGCTGCGCTGGCGAACACCGGAGGCCGCATGGACGTGATCAGCCATCTCAAAGCGCGCTACGAGCGCACCCGTGAAGAAGAGCTCTCGCTCGAGGACTACCTGAACGAGTGCAAGCGCAACACGCTTGCCTACGCCACCGCGGCCGAGCGCATGCTCAAGGCCATCGGCGAGCCCACCACGGTGGACACGCGGAACGACCCACGGCTGAGCCGTCTCTTCGCCAACAAGGTGATCAAGGTCTACCCGGCCTTCGCCGAGTTCTATGGCATGGAAGATGCCATCGAGCAGGTGGTGAGCTACTTCCGCCATGCCGCGCAAGGGCTGGAAGAGAAGAAGCAGATCCTGTATCTGCTGGGCCCGGTGGGCGGCGGCAAGAGCTCCATCGCCGAACGGCTCAAGCAGCTGATGCAGGAAGTGCCGTTCTATGCCATCAAGGGCAGCCCGGTGAACGAGAGCCCGCTGGGCTTGTTCGACGCGGTGGAAGACGGTGCCATCCTCGAGAACGAATATGGCATCCCGCGCCGCTACCTCAACCGCATCCTGAGCCCCTGGGCCGTGAAGCGGCTGGAGGAGTTCGGCGGTGACATCCGCCAGTTCAAGGTCGTCAAGCGCCACCCCAGCATCCTCAAGCAGGTGGGCATCAGCAAGACCGAGCCGGGCGACGAGAACAACCAGGACATCAGCAGCCTGGTCGGCAAGGTCGACATCCGCAAGCTGGAAAGCTTCAGCCAGGACG
>JANMMD010000050.1:0-5780 GCA_031372905.1 Betaproteobacteria bacterium | reverse complement strand
GCTGCGAGCGCGGCTGCCGCGGCCAGCCAGGCTGCGCCTTCCATGCCCGTGGCGCCGCCCACCACGGCCAGGTCGCCATGGCTGCCCTTGTGCGATGCGTGCGGGCGCAAGCGGGCCGCCGCCGGGCCGCTGAGCCAGGCCGTGGGCGGTGCCGCGGCCGGCGCGGCGCCCAGGCCATCGAACCAGATGTCGCCCGAGGCGTCCCGGCCCTGGTGGGTGAAGCAGCCGGGCTTGAGCGTCAGCAGCGACAGCGTGCCGTGCGCGCGCACGGCCGCCGCACCCAGCAGCGCACCGGTGTCGGCGTGCAGCCCGCTGGCGATGTCGACCGCGAGCACCTGTGCCGGCTGGCGGTTGATGGCCGCGATGGCCGCTGCGATGCCGCCTTCAGGCGCCCGGCTGGCGCCCAGGCCCAGCAGGGCGTCGATGACGATGTCGGCGTCGCGCGCGCCGTCCGGCCCCGGGCGCATGGGCACGCCCGCTGCAACGGCCTCGCTCAAGGCCCGTGCGGCATCCGGCGGCAGGCGCGCGGCGTCGGCCACCAGGTTCACCTGGACCGATCGGCCGGCGCCGTGCAGATGCCGCGCTGCGACCAGGCCGTCACCGCCGTTGTTGCCTGGGCCGCACCACACCTGCACGCGATCGGCATGGGGCGACAGCGCCAGTGCCATGCGGGCGACGGCGAAGCCGGCACGGGCCATCAGCGCACCGGGCGCCACGCCCTGCAGCGCCTGCTGCTCGATGGCGCGGGAGGCCGCCGCATCGTGCAGCGGCCAGGGGCCGTTGTCTGCGGTCACCCGGCACGGAGCCCGGGGCGAAGCGTCGTCGACTGCCATCGCGCCATTGTGGCGCCGCACGTAGATCAGCGCAGCCGCTGCACGCCCAGCCGTGTGGCGTCGATCGGCGCTTCGCGGCCGCTGATGCGTTCGGCCAACACGCGCGCCGATCCGCAGGCCAGGGCCCAGCCGCTGGAGCCGTGGCCCAGGTTGAGCCAGATGCCCGGCGCGCCGCTGTCGCCCAGCACCGGCGGGCCGTCGGGCAGCATCGGCCGCGCGCCTTTCCAGGGCTGCGACTCGCGCGTGACCGCGCTGCCCGGGAACCATTCGTCCAGCACCCGGTACAGCGTGCGCAGCACGGCCGGGTTCATGCGGTCGATGCGGCCGCCAAGCTCGGCGCTGCCGGCGACGCGGATGCGCTGGCCGAGCCGGCTGATGGCCACCTTGTAGCGTTCGTCCATCAGCGCTGCCCTCGGGCCCAGCGGTGCCTGACCATCGACGTGCCGCACCGGCGCCGTCACCGAGTAGCCATAGACCGGCGCCAAGGGCAGCTTCAGGCCCACCTGCCTGAGCAAGGCATTGGCTTGCACCCCGGCGCAGACGACCACCGCCTGGAAGCGCGCCTCCTCGTCCTGCGCGGTGCGCAGTGTCGGCCGTGCGCCCGGGCTCAGGGTGCGCACATCGGTGTCGAAGCGGAAACGCGCGCCCAACCGCTGCGCCTCGGCCTTCAGCAGGTGCGCGAACTGGCGGCAGTTGCCGACGCCGTCCTGCGGCAGGTGGATCGCTGCGTGCAAGGTGGCATCGGGGTTCAGCCCGGGCTCGAGCTGGCGGCAATGGTCGGGCTGGATCACCGCATGCGCCACGCCCAGTTCGCGCAGCAGCGCCAGCCCGCGCTGACTGGCCTGGAGTTCCCGTTCGGTGCGCAGCAGCACCATGTAGCCGTCGGCCTGCTCGTACTCCAGCCGGAGCACGCGCGTGAGCTCCAGCATGCGCTCTCGGCTGAAGCGCGCCAGCGCCTGCATGGCCGTGCGGTTGGCCACGTGCACGCGCGGCCGGCAGGCACGCAGCCAGCGCCAGACCCAGGGCAGCTGGGCCAGCGCGCCCAGGCCCGCAGGTCCGCCGAACCGGACCGGGGTGTCGCGGCGGAGCAGGTGGCTCAGCACCTTCCAGGGCATGCCCGGCGCTGCCCAGGGCGTGACGTAGCCGGGCGCGACGACGCCGGCGTTGGCGAAGCTGGTCTCGGCGGCGACGCTGGCGCGGCGCTCGAAGACCGTGACCTCGTGGCCCAGCGCTGCCAGTTCATACGCGGTGGTGACGCCGACGATGCCGGCGCCGATGACGGCCACCTGCATCAGCGCGCTCCAGCCATGCACGGGCCGCCGAGCGCGGTGCCTCGTGCTAAAATCATTGGGTTTGCCTCAGTGGGCTCAGTCTGAGGCGGACAAATCGCGAACCCGACCGAACCAAGGTGTCGGGGTGCTGCCAAAGGGCCAAAGGCGTTCAAAGCCCTTGATTTGCACTCCGATGTAACGGCGGGATTCTAGACCCAACCTTCGGAGTTTCCATGACTGTCTCCATGCGTGAAATGCTGGAAGCCGGTGTCCATTTCGGACACCAGACGCGCTTCTGGAACCCCAAGATGGCCCCGTACATCTACGGCCATCGCAACAAGATCCACATCATCAACCTCGAGAAGACGCAGCCGCTCTTCGAGGACGCGATGAAGTTCGTGCGCCAGCTTGCAGCCAAGCGCGGCACCATCCTGATGATCGGCACCAAGCGCCAGGCGCGCGAAGTCATCGCCCTGGAAGCCCAGCGCTGCGGCATGCCCTATGTCGACCAGCGTTGGCTCGGCGGCATGATGACCAACTTCAAGACGGTCAAGGGCAGCCTGAAGAAGCTGAAGGACATGCAGGCGACCAAGGAAGCCGGCACCGACGCGATGATCAAGAAGGAAGGCCTGATGTTCGAGCGCGAGCTGGTCAAGCTCGAGAAGGACATTGGCGGCATCCAGGACATGGGCGCGCTGCCTGACGCGATGTTCGTCATCGACGTCGGCTACCACAAGATCGCCGTGTTGGAAGCCAAGAAGCTGGGCATCCCGGTGATCGGCATCGTCGACACCAACCATTCGCCGATCGGCATCGACTACGTCATCCCCGGCAACGACGACTCGGCCAAGGCCGTGGCGCTGTACGCCAAGGCGGTGGCCGACGCCGTGCTCGAAGGCAAGGCCAACGCCACGAACGAGGTGGTGCAGGCGGTGTCTGCCGCTGGCGACGAGTTCGTCGAAGTCAACGAAGGGGCCTGATCAGGCCTGATCTTCCGCACCGCGCTGCACAAGCGCGGGGCGCTTCGTTTTGCCGGGCCTGCATCCCCCGCATGCCCGGCGCCCCCCGTATTCATTGGAGATGACGATGCCCGCAATCACTGCAAGCATGGTGGCCGAGCTGCGCGCCAAGACCGACGCGCCGATGATGGAATGCAAGAAGGCGTTGACCGAAGCCGAAGGCGACCTGGGCCGCGCTGAAGAGATCCTGCGCGTCAAGCTGGGCAACAAGGCCGGCAAGGCCGCCGCCCGTGTCACCGCCGAAGGTGTGGTCACCGCATCGGTGAACGGCGCCGTCGGCGCGATGGTGGAAGTCAACTGCGAAACCGACTTCGTCACCAAAAACGATTCTTTCCTGGCTTTCGCGAAGTCGGCGGCGGTGCTCGCCGCCGAGCACAACCCGGCCGATGTGGCAGCCCTCTCGGCGCTGCCGCTGTCGCAAGACGGCTTCGGCCCGACGGTGGAAGACGTGCGCAAGGGCCTGATCGGCAAGATCGGCGAAAACATGTCGATCCGCCGCTTCAAGCGCTACAGCGGCGGCGGCCAGCTGGCCAGCTACCTGCACGGCACGCGCATCGGCGTCATCGTCGAGTTCACCGGTGACGAAGTGGCCGCCAAGGACGTGGCCATGCACGTGGCTGCGATGAAGCCCAAGGCCCTGGCCACCAGCGACGTGCCGGCCGAGCTGATCGAAGTCGAGCGTCGTGTGGCGGCCGAGAAAGCTGCCGAAGATTCGGCCGCGGCCGTGGCCGCCGGCAAGGCTGCGCAGTCGCCGGAAATCGTCGCCAAGCGCGTCGATGGTTCGGTGCAGAAGTTTCTGAAGGAGGTCTCGCTGCTGAACCAGACTTTCGTGAAGAACGACAAGCAGACCGTCGAGCAGATGCTGAAGGAGAAGGCGACGAAGGTGGTCGGTTTCACGCTGTACGTGGTGGGCGAGGGCATCGAGAAGAAGGTCGATGACTTCGCTGCCGAGGTGGCCGCGCAGGTGGCCGCTGCGAAGGCGCAGTAAACCCACGAGGGGGCCCGTGAGGCCCCCTTACACTTGACTTTTCGCTGCTGGAGTTGACCTGATGCCCGCCTACAAGCGCATCCTGCTGAAGCTGTCGGGTGAAGCCCTGATGGGCGACGACGCCTACGGCATCAACCGCGCCACCATCGTGCGCATGGTGCAGGAGGTGCAAGAGGTCACGAAGCTGGGTGTCGAGGTGGCCGTGGTCATCGGCGGCGGCAACATCTTCCGCGGTGTGGCCGGCGGTGCGGTCGGCATGGACCGTGCCACGGCCGACTACATGGGCATGCTGGCCACCGTGATGAACGCGCTGGCCCTGGCCGACACCATGCGCCAGGAAGGCATGACGGCGCGCGTGATGTCGGCCATCGCCATCGACCAGGTGGTCGAGCCCTATGTGCGCCCGAAGGCGTTGCAGTATCTGGAAGAAGGCAAGGTCGTCGTCTTTGCTGCCGGTACCGGCAACCCCTTTTTCACCACCGACACGGCTGCGGCCCTGCGTGGTGCTGAGATGGGTGCCGAGGTGGTGCTGAAGGCCACCAAGGTGGATGGTGTCTACACCGCCGACCCCAAGAAGGACGCCAGCGCCACGCGCTACACGAGCATCAGCTTCGACGACGCCATCTCGCAAAACCTGCAGGTGATGGACGCCACGGCGCTGGCGCTGTGCCGCGACCAGAAGCTGCCCATCAAGGTCTTCAGCATCTTCAAGCCCGGTGCGCTGCAACGCGTGGTGCAGGGCGAAGACGAAGGCACGCTGGTTCACGTTTGAGGAGTTCCCTCGGTCATGAGCATTCCCGATATCAAGAAAACCGCTGAAAGCAAGATGGGCAAGTCCATCGAAGCCTTCAAGAACGAGTTGCACAAGATCCGCACCGGCCGTGCCCACCCCGGCCTGCTCGACCAGGTGCAGGTGGATTACTACGGCTCCAGCGTGCCCATCAGCCAGGTGGCCAACGTGAGCCTGCTCGACGCACGCACGATCACCGTGCAGCCCTGGGAAAAGGGCATGGGCGCGAAGATCGAGAAGGCCATCCGCGAAAGCGACCTCGGCCTGAATCCGTCGGCCCAGGGCGACCTGCTGCGCGTGCCGATGCCGGCGCTGACGGAAGAGCGCCGCCGCGAGCTGACCAAGGTGGTGCGCCACGCCGGCGAAGACGCCAAGATCGCCGTTCGCAGCGTGCGCCGCGAGGCCAACGAACACCTGAAGAAGCTGCTCAAGGACAAGGAAGTCTCGGAAGATGACGAGCGCCGCGCGCAGGACGAAGTGCAGCGCCTGACCGACCGCGTCATTGTCGAGATCGACAAGTTGGTGCAAGGCAAGGAAGCCGAAGTGATGGCCGTCTGAGGCCGTCGCCACCTTCCATCGCACGAGTCGCCCATGTCAGAAGCCACCCTCGCTAACGCGGACAGCCAGTCTCAGGAAGCCGCCAACGCCGCTGTGCCACGCCACGTGGCCTTGGTGATGGACGGCAACGGCCGCTGGGCGAAACAGCGCTACATGCCGCGTTACTTCGGCCACAAGAGCGGTGTCGACGCGCTGGTGCGCGTCATCAACACCTTTGCCGACCGCGGCGTCGAGTACCTCACCGTCTTCGCGTTTTCGTCAGAAAACTGGAAGCGCCCGCCTGACGAGGTCTCGGGCCTGATGGGCCTGGTGCTGGTCTCG
>JANMMD010000364.1:0-14407 GCA_031372905.1 Betaproteobacteria bacterium | reverse complement strand
GTGCACGGCTGCCACCCCTTCGGCAACGCCAAGGCGCGCGCCGTGGTGTGGAACTTCCCGGACCCCGTGCCCAAGCACCGCGAGCCGCTGTACAGCAACCGCTCCGACCTCGTGGCCAAGTACCCGACGCACGACGACAAGAAAGCCTTCTGGCGTCTGCCCACGCTCTACAAGACCGTGCAGGACAAGAACAAGGATATCGGCAAGACCTACCCGCTGATCATGACCAGCGGCCGTCTGGTCGAGTACGAAGGCGGCGGCGAAGAGACGCGTTCGAACCCCTGGCTGGCCGAGCTGCAGCAGGACATGTTCGTCGAGTTGAACCCGCGTGCGGCCAACGACCGCGGCATCCGCAACGGCGACTACGTCTGGGTGAAGACGCCGCCAATGGAGGCCGTGCCGGGCTTCAAGGGCATCCGCGTCAAGGCCATGGTCACCGAGCGCGTGGACGGCGAAACCGTGTTCCTGCCCTTCCACTTCTCAGGGCGCTGGGGCGGCGTCGACCTGCTGCCGTACTACCCCGACGGTGCGGCACCGGTCGTGCGTGGCGAGGCGGTCAACACCGCCACGACTTACGGCTACGACAGTGTGACGATGATGCAAGAGACCAAGACCACGGTCTGCCAGATTGAAAAGGCGACGGCGTAAGCCCGGCGCCAAAGAGGAACAACCATGGCAAGAATGAAAGTCATCTGCGACGCCGAGCGTTGCATCGAGTGCAACGGCTGCGTCACGGCCTGCAAGGCGGAGCACGACGTGCCCTGGGGCGTGAACCGCCGTCGCGTCGTCACGCTCAACGACGGCGTGGCTGGCGAGAAGAGCATCTCGGTCGCCTGCATGCATTGCAGCGACGCGCCCTGCATGGCGGTGTGCCCGGTCGACTGCTTCTACCGCACCGAGCAAGGCGTGGTGCTGCACGACAAGGACACCTGCATCGGCTGCGGCTACTGCAGCTATGCCTGCCCCTTCGGTGCGCCGCAGTTCCCCACCAACGGCGCCTTCGGCCTGCGCGGCAAGATGGACAAGTGCACCTTCTGCGCCGGTGGCCCGGAGGACAACGTCAGCGCTGCCGAGAACGAGAAGTACGGCCGCAACCGCCTCGCCGAAGGCAAGCTGCCGGCCTGCGCCGAGATGTGCAGCACCAAGGCGCTGCTGGGCGGTGATGGCGATGTCGTGGCCGACATCTTCCGCACCCGCGTGCTGACGCGTGGCAAGGGCAGCGAAGTCTGGGGCTGGGGCACGGCCTACGGCAAACCCACCGCCGGCGCACAGGCCCCGGGAACCAAGTCATGACCTGGACGACAACGGGCAGCGTCGTGGTGATCGGCGTGCTGGGCATGCTGAGCTCGGCCTGCAGCGAGAAGCCGCAGACCGCGGGGACGCGCAAGGCCGACCTGGCCCCCTATGCCACGGCCGCCGGCGGCTACACCGCCGGCACCTGGAAACAAGGGGATGCCGCCGCCTGGGAAAAGCAGCTCAGCAGCCGCACCCAGAACGGCCAGAACGAGTACAGCCGCGCGACCACGCCTTGAGCGTGAGGGCTTGAACACTGCATGGGACCGAGCATGACACCCTGGATCCGCAAGCTGATCGGCAGCCTGGCTTTGGCTGCTGCCACCCTGGGCCCGGCGTGGGCGCAGCCCGCAGCACCCGCGGCCGCCGAACCGGCGCCCGCAACAGCGGCTGCAAAGAACGCCCCGCCCACGGGCTTCGTGGCACCGGCTGAACCGAAGGCCGACGAAAGCAATGCCCAGCGCGCGAAGACCCAACCGGGCAACAACGCGCCGGTGTGGCGTGCGGTGCGCGAATCGGGCACCCAGCCCGGCATCACGAGCCTGCCCGGTGCTGAGAAGGGCGTGTTGATCCAGTCCTTCGTGCAGTACCCGGGGTCGAAGTTCACCACCGCCGGCGAAGCCTGGCGTCAGGTGCGCAATCAGTGGCTCATTCCTTACGGCGGGTCGCTGTTGCTCATCATCGTCGGCGCGATGGCTCTGTTCTATTGGCGCAAAGGCCCGCTGGGCGGCCACGAGGTCAACACCGGCCGCGTCATCGAGCGCTTCACGCCGCTGGAACGTTCGGCGCACTGGGCCAACGCCATCGCGTTTGTGCTGCTCGCCATCTCGGGCTTGGTCATCGCGTTCGGCAAGTTTTTCCTGCTGCCGGTGCTTGGACCCACGCTGTTTGGCTGGCTGACCTACGCGCTGAAGAACGTGCACAACTTTGTCGGCCCGCTGTTTGCGGTGTCGCTGGTGATCGTCTTCATCACCTTCGTGAAAGACAACCTGCCGAGCAAAGGTGACTGGATGTGGCTGCGCAGCGCCGGCGGCATGCTCAGTGGCAAGGAAGTTCCCTCGCACCGCTTCAATGCCGCGGAGAAGCTGGTGTTCTGGGGCGGTGTGCTGAGCCTGGGCCTGCTGGTGGTGGCGTCTGGCCTGGTGCTGGACAACCTCATTCCCGGCTGGGGCAACACGCGCGGCGAGATGCAGGTGGCGCACATGGTGCATGCCGTGGCCACCGTGCTGATGATGGCCATGTTCGCCGGTCACATCTACATTGGCAGCATCGGCATGAAGGGCGCTTATGGCGCCATGCGCACGGGCTACGTCGACGAAGCCTGGGCGCAGGCCCACCACGAGTGGTGGTACGACGACGTAAAGGCCGGCAAGATTCCGGCCCAGCGTTCGTCCGCGGCTGCCACGCCGCTCCCGATGGCGCGCCCGGCTGCGGGTGGCGCTGACTGATTTGTCGAGGAAATTCTCCATGAAGGCATCTACGCTCATCTCCGCCCTGGGTCTGGCCATCGGCATGGCCATGGCCGCAACCGCTGTGCAGGCCAAGCTTCCCGCTCCCAGCGACGAGGCCAAGGCCAAGGCCGCCGAAGCCGCGGCGAAGACCGCGCACGCCGGCAAGGTGGACGGCTACAAGCTTTGCCTGTCCATGGACCGCGTGGCCAAGAGCTACTACGAGCAGGCCAAGAAGGACGGCAAGGCCACCAAGCCGGCCACGACGACGGCGCCTTGCGCCGATCCTGGCCCCTTCGTCTACACGCCGCCAGCACCCGCATCGGGCGCGGCACCGGCAGCGCCAGCGACGGCGGCTGCACCGGCCACGGCGCCTGCAGCAGTCGCGGCAGCTGCGCCCGCAGCGCCTGTGGCCAAGAAGTAAGGCCTCCCACCGATGTCAGCCGCGTTGCCGTCGGCGCAAACGCTGTGCGCAGCAGCGCTGCCAGCGTTGCAGACGGTGCCGGGGGCACCGCGCTTGACCGCGGCGCAATGCGACTTGCTGCGCGAGATCACCGTGCTCGACGAGTACGGAGAGCAGCGCCGAATTCATATTCCTGCCGAACGCCCGCTGACGGTGTTCGTCGACAAGCGCGAGCTCGTCACGTTGATGACACTCGGGCAGTGCCCAGAGCTCCTGGTGCTGGGCTACTTGCGCAACCAGCGCCTCATCGAGCAGGTGCAGGACGTCGAGTCGATCACGGTGGATTGGGACGTTGCCGCCGCCGCCGTGCGCACGCGCCACGGCGTGCATGACATCGAGGCTAAGACCGCACAACGTGTCGTCACCACCGGCTGCGGCCAGGGCACGGTGTTCGGCGATGCGATGACGCAGCTGCACACCGTCACGCTGCCCAGCGCGGCCGATGCGCGCATTCGCCAGGGCACGCTGCACCGCATGCTGGAAACCATGCGCCAGCAGGACAGCATCCACCGCAAGGCCGGTTCGGTGCATGGCTGCGCGCTTTTCAGCCTGCAGGGCGGTGGCTGCGAGAAGCTGTATTTCGTCGAGGACGTGGGCCGCCACAACGCCATCGACACCATTGCTGGCTGGATGGGCCTGCACGGCGTGGCCGGTGCCGACAAGGCCTTCTACACAACCGGCCGCCTGACCAGCGAGATGGTGATGAAGGCGGCGCAGATGGGCGTGCCCATCGTCGTTTCGCGCAACGGCGTCACGGCGATGGGGCATGAGCTGGCCAGCAGGCTCGGCATGACGCTGTTCGGCCGCGCGTCGAACCGGCACTTCCTCTGCTACACGGGCGCCGAGCGTTTCGACTCGGAGCCCGAGCCGCAACGCGCACCGGTGCGTGTGGTGACCTAGAGGCTGGCGCCTCGGGGCTGCGCCCGCAGCCCATTCTTCAGCTCAGGCCGTCGAACAACCAGACGTCGACGAACTCACCCTCCGCCACCGAGGCTTGGTCGTGGCGGAGCACCACCAGCGCATTCGCCTCGCTCATGCTGCGCAGGATGCCGGCCCCTTGCGAGCCCGTCAGCCGCACCTGCCACCCCGAGGGCCCGGGCTCGACGATGCCGCGCTGGAATTCGGTGCGGCCCGGCCGTTTGCGGATGGCCGTTTTGCAGCGCGCCTGCAGCACCGGCAGCGGCGCGGGCGTCGCGCCCGCCAGCTGCAGCAGCGCGTCACGCGCAAAGGCGTAGAAGGTGACGAGCGCAGCCACCGGGTTGCCGGGCAGCGCAAACAGCCAGCAGGGCGGCGCATCGCCGCCGCGCTTCAGCGGGCCGAAAGCGAAGGGCCGGCCCGGGCGCATCGCCACTTTCCAGAAGGCCACTTCGCCCAGATGCGCCAGCACCTCGCGCGTGTGGTCGGCGTCGCCCATGCTGACGCCGCCGCTGGTCAGCACCACATCCGCACGCACCATCGCGTCTTGCAGCGTGGCCTGCAGCGCGGCCGGGTCGTCGGGCACCAGGCCGAGGTCCAGCACCTCCATGCCCAAACGCCGCAGAGCGCCCATCAGGCTGTAGCGGTTGCTGTCGTAGATGCTGCCGGCATCCAGGGTCTGGCCCAGCGTGCGCAGCTCGTTGCCGGTGGAAAACAGCGCCACGCGCAGGCGGCGTTGCACGGTCAGTTCGGCGATGCCGAGCGAGGCCACCAAGCCCAGGTCGGCCGGCTTGAGCACGCGGCCGGCCTTCAGCGCGGGCAAGCCGGCGCGCAGATCTTCGCCGCGGTGCCTGCGGTTCTCGCCGGTCTTGATGACGCCAGGGGCGATGTGTACCTGATCGCCGTTCGCGCCAGCCTCCATGCGGCACAGCTCCAGCGGCACCACGGTGTCCAGGCCTGCCGGCATCACCGCGCCGGTCATGATGCGCAGGCATTCACCGGCACCCACGTCACCGACCCACGGCGAGCCGGCGTGCAGCGTGCCGACGGAACGCAGCAAGGTGGGCTCGCCCGGCCGCTGCTCGGCACCGCGGAAGGCGTAGCCGTCCATGGCCGAGTTGTCATGCGCGGGCACGTCGATGGGCGACAGCACGTCGGCCGCCAGCACGCGGCCCAGCGCCGCCGGCAGCGGCACAAGCTCGGGTGCGTGAACCGGCGTCAGCGCCGCGGCGATGGCCAGGCGTGCTTCATCGACACTCAGATTGCGGTCGCCGGCCATCAGGGGCGAGATGCCGAGTTCAGGGCCGTTGGCGGACATCGTGGCGTTGGTGGGGTGGCAGAGGATGGCTGGCGATTTTGCCTCCTGGCGGGGCCGCGCCCACAGCGCGTAGGCACCGCCATGCATATCGGCACGCGGCAGGCCGCACGTCAGAATCGCAGGCTCCAGGCAGCGCCGCCGTGCGCGGTTTCGCCAGGCCGCCGGCCCGACTCGATCCCTGCATGAACACCGTCTCCGACAGCCTCTGGCTCGCAGGCCAGCTGATCACCACTTTCGACCCCGCGTTGCTGCACATCGTGGGCCTGTCGCTGCGCGTCAGCGGCCTGGCCTGCGCCATGGGCGCCGTGCTGGGGCTGGCGCTCGGCGCCTGGCTCGCGGTGGCGCGGGTGCCAGGCCACGCAGCGCTGGTGTGGGGCCTGAACACGCTGCTGGCGCTGCCTTCGGTGGTGGTGGGCCTGGGTGTCTACCTGCTGCTCTCGCGTGCCGGGCCACTGGGCAGCTGGGGCCTGCTCTTCACGCCGACGGCGATGGTCCTTGCGCAGAGCATCCTCGTCGTGCCACTGATCGCTGCGCTGTCGCGACGCCTGGTGCTGGACGCCATGCAGCTGGGCGGCGACCAGCTGCGCTCGCTCGGCGCCACGCCGCTGCAGGCGGCCGCGCTGATGCTCCTGCATGCCCGCGGCGGCGTTGCCACACTGCTGCTCACGGCCTTCGGCCGCGCGATTGCCGAGGTGGGTGCGGTGATGATCGTCGGCGGCAACATCGAAGGCGTGACCCGCGTCATGACCACCGCCATCGCGCTGGAAACCAGCAAGGGCGACCTGCCGTTGGCCTTGGCCTTGGGCGTGGTGCTCTTGGGCGTGGTGGGTGTGGTCAACCTGGTCATCGCGGCGGTGCAGGCCAGGGGCGGGGTCGACAGCCGCGGCGACAGCACGGCGCTGGCGGCATGACGCCCGCGACGTCGACCTCGGCAGCAGACGCAGACATGCGCACAGGCACGGCTACAGGCACAGCCACAGGCACTGCACTGCTCACCCTGACGGGCCTGGGCGTGCGTTTCGGCAGCGTGCAAGCCTTGCAGCCGCTGAGTCTGCGCCTGCACCGCGGTGAGCGCATGGCGCTGGTGGGCGCGAATGGCTCGGGCAAGACCACGCTGCTGCGCGCACTGCACGGCCTCGTGCCTAGCCAGGGGCGGCGTGAACTGCATGCAGGCGCCCACGGTGCCGCGCCGCGCTTGGCGATGGTGTTCCAGAAGCCGTTCGTGCTGAGCCTGTCGGTACGCGCGAACGTGCTGCTGGGGCTGTGGCTGCGTGGTGTGGCCAAGCCTGAGCGCCAGCAGCGCTGCGCGCAAGCCTTGCAGCGCGTGGGCCTCGACGATGTGGCGGGGCGTTCGGCGCTGGCGCTTTCTGGCGGCCAGCAGCAGCGCCTGGCGCTGGCCCGCGCCTGGGCGCTGCGCCCGGATCTGCTGCTGCTGGACGAGCCCACCGCCAACCTCGACCCCAGCGCCAAGCGCGAGGTGGAGGCGCTGGTCGAGGAGATCGCCGCCGATGGCACGACGGTGGTGATGAGCACGCACAACCTCGGCCAGGCCAAACGCCTGGCCACGCGCGTGGCCTACATGGAGGGCGGGCGCCTGGTGGTGGACTTGCCGGTGGAACGCTTCTTCACAGACAGGCTGCCCACCGAGGCCGCACAGTTTCTGAAAGGCGAACTGCCCTGGCACGGCAGTGCTTCGGCCCCTCGCGATGTGGAGACCTAGCATGGCCCAAGTGCACACCATCGACCTTCGTTCGGACACCGTCACCCGGCCCACTGCAGCGATGCGCGCGGCCATCGCTGCCGCGCCCGTGGGTGACGACCAGTACGGCGAAGACCCGCTCACGACGCAGCTGCAGGAGCGCTGCGCGGCGCTGCTGGGCAAGGAAGCCGCGCTCTGGCTGCCGAGTGGCACCATGGCCAACCAGGTGGCGCTGCGCGTACTGACGCGGCCGGGCGACGAGGTCGTCACCAGCCGTGAGGCGCACGCCGGCTGGCACGAAACTGGCGGCGCCGCGGCGAATGCCGGCGTGCAGCTGGTGGAAGTGGGGCAGGGCGGACTCTTCACCGTGGCCGACTTCGAAGCTGCCATCAAGCCGCGCGGCCTGCCGGTGTTTCCGCCCACCACGGTGGTGCAGATCGAGAACACGCACAACCGCGGTGGCGGCCTCGTTTTTCCGGAGGCCGAGGCCGAGCGCATCTGTGCGGTGGCGCATGCGCGCGGCATGGCGAGCTTTCTCGACGGCGCGCGGCTGTGGAATGCCGCGGTGGCCAGCGGCCGCAGCGAGGCCGAACTGGCCGCGCCCTTCAACCTGGTGGCGGTGGCCTTCAGCAAGGGGCTGGGTGCGCCGGGCGGATCTCTGCTGGCCGGCCGTCGCGAACTGATTGCCGCGGCCACGCGCTACCGTCGCATGTTAGGCGGGGCGATGCGCCAGACCGGCTTCTACGCGGCCGCTGCGTTGCATGGGCTGGACCACCACCGCACGCGACTGGCCGAAGATCATCGCCACGCCCGCGTGCTGGCCGAAGTGCTGGCCGCCTGCCCGGTGGTGGCGCTGGATCTGGCCACCGTGCAGACCAACATCGTCGTCTTCCGCCTTCGCGACGGCGCGCCCGATGCTGCAACGCTGGTGGCTCAGGCGCGTGAACGCGGCGTGCTGCTGAATGCGTTTGCCGCACGCACCGTGCGCGCGGTCACGCACCTGGATGTCAGCGAGGCGCAGGTGGCTCGCGCCGGCGAGGTGCTTGCCGAGCTGCTTGGGCGGGCCTAGAGGCCCAGCGCGCGCCGCAGCATGCGGCCGCCGAGCGGCACGGGCTTCGCTGCGCTCAGCAGCGCCACCATCTTGGCGCAGCGCGGCGCTTTGGTGCCGTGGGCCTGCGCCAGACTCACCACGGCGCCGCAGATTGCGTCGACCTCGGTGGGCCGGCCCAGGGCCAAGTCGTCGGCCATGCTGCTGCGCGCCTTTTCGTCGATACGCAGCATGCGCGACGCCACGCGCGTGAACAGCCAGTTCGGCAGCTTCAGCACCAGCGGCAGGCGCCCGGGCGGCAGTGCTGTCATCTGGGCGGGCGTGATGCCGGCGGCTTGCAGCGCGGCCAGCGCTTCCAGCTGCAAGGCGGCAAAGACGCGGCGGCAGTCGCGGTCCAGCAGCTCGGCGCGCAAGGGCAGGCCCGAGAGCGCGTTGACCGGGTTGTTGAGGTTCAAGAGCAGCTTGCCCCACTGCACGGGGCGCAGGTCGGCATGCAGCTTCAGGCGCAGGCCGGCGGCCTGGAAGACGGGCAGCCAGGGGCGCAGCGTCGGGTGGTCCAACGCAGCCAGCGCACCCGTGGTGCCGCGGTGGAAGTGGCCGGGGCCGAGCTCGGCGATGTTGTAGGGCACCATACCCGGCAGCCAGGTGAGAGACGGCGCCGCCGCCGCGCCCACATCGGCATTGGCGACGCCGTTCTGCAATGACAGCACTGGCGTGCCCGTGGGCAGCGCCGCAGCCAGCTCCGCGGCGGCCAGGGCGGTGCCGCCGCTCTTCACGCACAGCAGCACCAGCGATGCGCGGGCCGGCACACTTTCGTGCAGGTGCAGGCTGCCCGCGGCTGCTGTGCCGCGGCCGCCTTCGAGATCGGTCACGGTGAGGCCGTGTTGCCGCAAGGCCTGCAGCACGCGCGGCCGGCCGACGAAGTGCACGTCGGCACCCGCAGCCAGCAAGCGGCCGCCGACGTAGCAGCCCACCGAGCCGGCGCCCATCACGACCACCGGGCCCGGCCCCACCGCGGGTGTCGCGGCCACCGGCCCCGATGTCGGATCAGTCATCGTGTGGCAGGGTGCGCCAGATCGCGCAGCAGCGTCGGGCCGGCGCGGCGTTCCACTTCGGCCATCAGGCTGCGAAAGAGCCCGGCCGGGGCCAGCATTTCCAGCAGCACGAACATCGGCGCCACGAACAGGCCCACGAGATCGTCGACGAAGGCCGGCTTGCGGCCTTCGTAGTAGTGGCCGACGAACTGGATCACCCAGCCGACGAAGAAGAAGCCCACGCCCCAGGCCGCCCAAGTGCCGGTGCTGGCGCCGGCGGCCACGCTGTGCGCCAGCACCGCCAGCAGCAACCACACGCCCGCCGTCACCAGCCCCAGCGCCAGCGCGCCGCGGCTCAACGTCCAGCCCACGATCAGCGCCAGCAGCAGCCACGCCGGGCTGAGCATCACGCCGCCCAGCGCAAAGGCGGGGCGCGACAGCAGCACCAGCGCGCCGAACATGATCATCGGCACGCCGACGAAGTGGGTGGCGATGTTGCGACGGTCGCGGTGGTACTCGGCGTACAGCGACAAGAGATCGATGGCGCTGCGAAACGGTGTGACCATGGTGCGTGCTCCTCGCTTCCGGCTTGCTGCGGCCATGCTAGCGCAGGCTCCTAGAATCGCGCCAGCTTGCAAACCGGGGGGCGCATGACGATCAAGAGCGACAAGTGGATACGCCGCATGGCACAAGAGCACGGGATGATCGAGCCCTTCGAGCCCGGCCAGGTGCGCCAGGCCGCAGACGGCTCACGCATCGTCAGCTACGGCACCAGCAGCTACGGCTACGACATCCGCTGCGCGCCCGAGTTCAAGGTCTTCACCAACATCTACAGCACGGTGGTGGACCCGAAGAACTTCGACCCCAAGAGCTTCGTCGACATCCACGAAGAGGTCTGCATCATCCCGCCCAACAGCTTTGCGCTGGCGCGCACGCTGGAGTACTTCCGCATCCCGCGCAATGTGCTCACCATCTGCCTGGGCAAGAGCACGTATGCCCGCTGCGGGATCATCGTCAACGTCACGCCCTTCGAGCCCGAGTGGGAAGGCTACGTGACGCTGGAGTTCAGCAACACGACACCACTGCCGGCCAAGATCTACGCCGGTGAGGGCTGCGCACAGGTGCTGTTCTTCGAGAGCGACGAGGTCTGCGAGACCAGCTACAAAGACCGCGGCGGCAAGTACCAGGGGCAGACGGGCGTGACACTGCCCAAGACCTGAAGGTCGGCGCTGAACTGGCCCGCCTTGGGCCCGTTTTTTGCGGCATGCCCTGATCCAGCCTGCGGCGAACATCGCGCTGCGAGCCGGCCTGCCGCCGGCACTGAAAGCCCGCGATGCCGCAGCTCGATACGCCCCACCCCACGCGGCCTGACCCCGCGCACGAGGCCTCCACCGTGGCCGCCGTGCTGCCGCTGCCCAGCGCCGAGATGGCCCGCTTCCGGCGCCTGATGAACTACGAAGGCTGGGAGGTCGACCTCGCCCGCATGTGCATCGACACCGCCTACGCCCACCTGTGCCTGGCCACCGCGCACACCAGCAGCGACGAGCGCCTGCGCCGCACTGCACTGCAGCTCTTTGCCGCCTACGACCGCAACCAGAACATCGTGCCCGTGCTGCACTGAAACCGGCACAGCGCAGAATGCCGCAGCCGGGCTTGGGCCCGGGTGGAGAGCGGCGATGAAGTGGGAAGGCCAGGAACAGAGCGACAACGTCGAGGACCGGCGTGGCCAGGGTGGCGGTGCCGGCATGCCGCGCCTGGGCGGCAAGGGCATCGGCTTGGGCGGCATCGCCATCGCCTTGGTGGCCGGCTGGATCTTCGGCATCAACCCGATGACGGTGCTGGGCCTGCTCAGCGGGGAGGGCGGCGCGGTGATGCAACAGCCCGCCGAGCCCGGCCGCAAACCGCCGCCCGAGGACAAGGTGGCGATGTTCACCTCGGTCGTGCTGAAAGACACCGAACAGGTCTGGGGGCGCGTGTTCGAGGCCGCCGGTGGCAGCTACCAGCCGCCGCGCCTGATCATCTTCCGTGGCGTCACGCCCACCGCCTGCGGCAGCGGCGAAAGCGCGATGGGGCCCTTCTACTGTCCGGGCGACAAGAAGGTCTACATCGACCTCGATTTCTTCGACACCTTGAGCCGGCGCCTGGGCGCACCCGGCGACTTCGCGCAGGCCTACGTCATCGCGCACGAGGTGGCACACCATGTGCAGAACCTGATGGGCGTGACGGGCAAGGTCGATGCGATGCGCGGGCGCGTTTCGCAGGCGCAGCAGAACGCCTTGTCGGTGAAGGTGGAATTGCAAGCCGACTGCCTGGCTGGCGTGTGGGCGCACCACTCGCAACAAAGCAAGGGTTGGCTCGACCGCGGCGACATCGAAGAAGGCCTGAATGCAGCCTCGAAGATTGGCGACGACACCCTGCAGAAGGCCAGCCAGGGCCGCGTGGTGCCGGAGAGCTTCACGCACGGCAGCAGCGCGCAGCGCGTGAGCTGGTTCAAGCGCGGGCTGGATGGCGGCAGCGTCGCGCAGTGCGACACCTTCGCCACGCCGCGCTGATCAACCGTCGATCAGGGCCGGGTCCCAGGCAAACACCGTCTGCTGCTGCTCGCCGAGCTTCTGGATGCCCAGCCGCATCACGTCGCCGGGCCTCAGGTACAGCGGGTTGGGCTTCATGCCCATGCCCACGCCGGGCGGCGTGCCGGTGGTGATCAGATCACCGGGCTCCAGCGTCATGAAGCGGCTGAGGTAGCTGACGATCTGCGCCACGCCGAAGACCATCGTCGCGGTGTTGCCGGTCTGCACACGGCGGCCGTTGAGGTCGAGCCACAGCGCCAGGTTCTGCGGGTCGCCCACCTCGTCGGCCGTCACCAGCCAGGGGCCGATGGGGCCGAAGGTGTCGCAGCCCTTGCCCTTGTCCCACTGGCTGCCGCGCTCGAGCTGGTATTCGCGTTCGGAAAGGTCGTTGACGACGCAGTAGCCGGCCACATGCTGGCGGGCATCTGCCTCGCTGACATAGCGGGCGCGGCTGCCGATGACCACGCCCAGCTCCACCTCCCAGTCGGCCTTCACCGAGCCCTGCGGCAGCACCACGGGGTGGTTGGCGCCCACCGCGCAGTCCAGCGTCTTCATGAAGACGATGGGCTCCTTGGGCACCGGCAGGCCCGACTCCGCGGCGTGGTCGGCGTAGTTCAGGCCGATGGCGACGAACTTGTGCATTCCGGCCCAGGGCACGCCCAGCCGGCCCTGGGGCACGACAGGCAAGGTGCTGACGTCGATGCTGGCCAGCGCCGCCAGGCCGGCGGGCGACAGCGTGGCGGGCGTGATGTCGGGCAGCACGGCAGAGAGGTCGCGCACGTGTCCCCCGGCGTCGAGCAAGGCGGGGCGTTCCTGGCCCTTGGGGCCGTGGCGCAGCAGTTTCATCAGTCAGGTGCTTTTAAAGGAAGGGTCAGCCGCGGCCGACGAAGGGCATCTTGGTGGCCATCACGGTCATGAACAGCACGTTGGCCGACAGCGGCAGCCGCGCCATGGCCATGAAGGTGTCGACCACCGCCTGCAGGTCCATGCGCGCTTCGGGCCGCACGCTGCCATCGGGCTGCGGCACGCCGACGGCCATGCGCGCCGTCATGTCGCTGGCGACGTTGCCGATGTCGATCTGGCCCACCGCGATGTCGAAGGCGCGGCCGTCCAGCGAGGCCGCCTTGGTCAGGCCCGTGATGGCGTGTTTGGTGGCCGTGTAGGCCATGCTGCCAGGGCGTGGCGCGTGCGCCGAGATGCTGCCGTTGTTGATGATGCGGCCGCCCATGGGCTGCTGCGTGCGCATCAGGCGGAAGGCATTGCTCAGGCAGTAGAAGGCACCATTGAGGTTGATATCGACGGCCTGCTTCCAGGCGTCCGCGGCGTACGCGTCGGGCAGTGTGCCGGGCAGCATGATGCCGGCGTTGTTGAAGAGCAGGTCGAGCCGGCCGCAGCGCTGCTGCACGGTGTCGAAGAGTTGCTTCACGGCAGCGGCATCGGCCACGTCGCAAGGCATCGCGATGCCGCGCGCGCCGTCGGCGCCGGCCTCCGCAATCGCAGCCCGCAGCGGCGCCTCGCGCCGGCCCACGAACACCACCTGCCAGCCCTCGCTCAGCAAGGCGGTGGCGCAGGCCTTGCCGATGCCGCTGCCGGCACCGGTGACGAGGGCAACTGGGGTCATGTGTGCAGGCGTGGCGTGAAACGGGGCACCGATGATGCACCATGGCAAGCTGTGTCAACGACTGCAGATGCCCCCATGGAATTCACCCGAGTTGTTCTCTACACCGGCGAAGACGGCCGCGCGCGTTTCCGCGAAGACGCGGTGCCGCTGACCGAAGGCAAGCCGCAGGCGCGCCTGTCGGCACTGATGCCCAGCGGTGGCCTGCAGCTGCGCATGAGCCCGGTGGGTTTTCGCAGCGACTTCCATTGCACCGAGCACCCGCAGTGGTTGTTCGTGCTGGGCGGTGCGATGGAGATCGGCTTGCAAGACGGCACGAAACGTGTCTTCAAGCCGGGCCAGCATTTCTATTCGGCCGACACGCTGCCGGCTGGCGCCACCTTCGATCCGGCACGGCACGGCCACAACAGCCGCCAGGTGGGCGACGAGCCCTTGATCACGGCCTTCGTGCGCTCGTAGCAAGCGCCTGCAAGCCCTCAACCGCCGATGCGCCCCAGGAGCAGGTACTCCATCAGCGCCTTCTGCACATGCATGCGGTTTTCGGCTTCGTCCCACACCACGCTCTGCGGGCCGTCGATGACCTCGGCGGTGACCTCTTCGCCGCGGTGCGCAGGCAGGCAGTGCATGAAGAGAGCGTCGGGCTGGGCCACGGCCATCATCTCGTCGTCCACGCACCAGTCGACGAAGGCCTTGCGGCGCTCTTCGTTCTCGGCCTCGTAGCCCATGCTGGTCCACACGTCGGTGGTAACGAGGTGCGCGCCTTCGCAGGCCTGCAGCGGATGGTTGAAGACCTTGTAGCAAGCGGCATCGCGCACACCGGCCACGCCGGCATCGATCTCGTAGCCGCTGGGCGTGCTGACGTGCACCGTGAAGCCGAGGATTTCCGCGGCCTGCAGCCAGGTGTTGGCCATGTTGTTGCCGTCGCCCACCCAGGCCACGACCTTGCCGCGAATGCTGCCGCGGTGCTCGATGAAGGTGAAGATGTCGGCCAGGATCTGGCA
>JANMMD010000129.1:0-11622 GCA_031372905.1 Betaproteobacteria bacterium | reverse complement strand
CGCGAAGAAGATCGTCGTCACCGTGAAGGCACGCCGCGTCTACGCCGCGTGGGCGCACAAGAAGCCGAAGCGCTACGACCGCAACATGGTCGTCATCGGCGCTGGCGCCGCGGGCCTGGTCACGGCCTACATCGCGGCGGCCGTGAAGGCCAAGGTCACGCTGGTGGAAAGCCACAAGATGGGCGGCGATTGCCTGAACTACGGCTGCGTGCCGAGCAAGGCCTTGATCAAGACCGCCACGCTGGCGCGCCAGATGCGCCACAGCGCCGACTACGGCATCGCGCAGGCATCGTTCCAGATGAACTTTGCCGACGTGATGGAGCGCATCGCGCGCGTGGTGCAAGACATCGCGCCGCACGACTCCGTCGAGCGCTACACGGCACTCGGCGTCGATGTGCAGACCGGCACCGCGAAGATCCTCGACCCCTGGCATGTGCAGATCACGTTGGAGGACGGGCGCGTGCAGGTGCTGAGCACACGCGCCATCGTCATCGCCACGGGTGCACGGCCCTTCGTGCCGCCACTGCCGGGCATCGAAGACAGCGGCTACCTCACCAGCGACACGCTCTGGGGTCTGCGCGAACTGCCACCGCGCCTGGTGGTGCTGGGCGGCGGGCCCATCGGCTGCGAGCTGGCGCAGAGCTTTGCGCGCCTGGGCAGCCAGGTGACGCAGGTGGAGATGGCGCCGCGCATCATGGGCCGCGAAGACGAAGATGTCTCTGCGTATGCGCGCCAGGCGCTGCAGGCCGATGGTGTGCAGGTGCTCACGGGCCACAAGGCGCTGCGCTGCGAGAAGGACGGCGACGACAAGTTCATCGTCGTGGAGAGCAACGGGCAGGACGGTTTGCAGGAAAGACGCATCGCCTACGACGTGCTGCTGTGCGCCGTGGGCCGTGTGGCGCGTTTGCAGGGCTTCGGGCTGGAGGAACTGGGCATCCCGGCGCAGCGCACGGTGGCCACCGACGAGTACCTGCAGACGATCTTCCCGAACATCCTGGCCGCTGGTGATGTCGCCGGCCCTTATCAGTTCACGCACGTCGCCGCGCACCAGGCCTGGTATGCGGCGGTGAACGGGCTCTTCGGCACCTTCAAGCGTTTCAAGGCCGACTACCGTGTCATCCCCTGGGCCACCTTCATCGACCCCGAGGTCGCGCGCGTGGGGCTGAACGAGCAGGAGGCGCGTCAGCAGGGCGTGGCCTTCGAAGTCACGCGCTACGGCATCGACGACCTCGACCGCGCCATCGCCGACACCGCCGCCCACGGCTGGGTGAAGGTGCTGACGGTGCCGGGCAAGGACACGATCCTCGGCGTGACCATCGTTGGCGCGCATGCCGGGGACCTGCTCGCCGAGTACGTGCTGGCGATGAAGCACGGCCTGGGCCTGAACAAGATCCTGGGCACCATCCACACCTATCCGACCATGGCCGAGGCCAACAAATATGCCGCTGGTGAATGGAAACGGGCGCACCAGCCGCAGGCGCTGCTGCGCTGGGTGGAGAAGCTCCATGCGTGGCGCCGCGCTTGAGCGCCTGTGTGCCGGCGGCCTGCTGCTGATGGCCTCTGCGGCGTGGGCGCAGACGCAGCCACCGCCGCAGCTGCCACCGCTGGTGGTGGGTAACGGCCTGGGTGCCGGCTGGCAAGTTGCGAATCTGCCGGCGCAAAAACCCCCGGTCACCCGCTACAGCGCCGAGATGGTGGGCGGGCGCGCGGCGCTGCGCCTGGACGCGCAGGCCAGCTACGGCAATCTGCTGTATGCCTTGCCTGCGGCCCCGCGCCTGGTGGCACCGGCGCGCCTGCAGTGGGCCTGGCGCGTGGAGCAGCCCAACCCCGGCACCGACCTGCGTGGCAAGCCGGGTGACGACGTGGCCGCCAAGGTCTGCATCAGCTTCGACTTGCCGCTGGCAAAGGTGCCCTTCGAAGAGAGCCTCCTGCTGCGATTGGCGCGTTCACGCACGGGGCAGAACCTGCCGGCGGCCACGCTGTGCTGGGTGTGGGGTGGCCCCGAGGCGGCCGGCAGCGTCATCGACAACGCCTTCTCGCGCCGCGTGCGCTACGTGGTGCTGCGCACCGCGGCCGACGCCAGCAACACCTGGTTCGAAGAAACCCGCGACATCGCGGCTGATTTTCGCCGCGCCTTTGGCGATGAGTGGCCGGCCAAGAACACCGACTTGCCGCCGATTAGCGCCGTGCTGGTGGGCGCCGATGCCGACAACACGGGCGGTCATTCGGTCGCCCATCTCGCGGACCTGCGTCTTCTGCCGCTGCCGCTGCCGTGAAGCGCGTGCTGCTGCTGGGGGGCGGCCATGCCCACCTGCTGGTGCTGCGCGCGCTGGCGCAGCAGCCGCTGGCCGGCGCCGAGGTGACGCTGATCACACCCGGTGCCGATCTCACCTACTCGGGCATGGTGCCGGGCCTGGTGGCGGGCCACTACAACGCCGCGCAATGCCGCATCGCACTGGCGCCGCTGGCCGCGGCGGCGCGCGTCAGGCTGGTCGTGGGCGAGGCCACGGCGCTGGATGCCAGCGCACGCCGCGTGCAGCTGGCCGACGGCGGCAGTGCCGACTACGACGTGCTGTCGCTGGATACGGGCTCGGTGCAAAGCCGCGACAGCCTGCCCGGTGCGCGCGAGCAAGGGCATGCCGTGCTGTTCCTGAGGCCCATCGATGCCTTTGTCGAGTTGCAAGAGCGCCTGGCTGCGCTGGCTCGGCAGCGGCCGCTGCAGGTGGTGGTGCTGGGCGGCGGCGCGGCGGGCTTCGAGCTGGCGCTGGCTTTGCAGCACCGCCTGCAGCAGGTTTCCACGGGCAGCCGCGTGGCCCTGATCAGCGGCGACGGTGAGCCGCTGGCCGGCTACCCGCCCGCGGTGGTGCGGGCCGGTGCGCGCGCGCTCGCACGGCGGCGCGTGGCCGTGCATCGCGAACGTGCGGCGGCCCTGCGGGCCGGCGCCGTGCTGCTGCAAAGCGGCGTGCACGTGGCCTGCGATGCGGTCGTCATCGCCACCGGCACGGAAGCTGCGCCGTGGTTGCGCGGCAGCGGCCTGGCACTGTGCCCGCGCGGTTTTGTGCAGACGGGGCCGACGCTGCAGAGCACCTCGCACCCCGAGGTGTTGGCCGCCGGCGACGTGGCCACGCGTGCCGACAGCCCCCATGCCAAGAGCGGCGTTCATGCCGTGCGCGCCGGGCCGCCGTTGGCGCTGAACCTGCAGCGCTTCATCAGCGGCGGCGCGCTCGTGCCTTACCAACCGCAGGCGCGCACCTTGAACCTGCTGTCCTGCGGCGGGCGCAGAGCCATCGCGGTGTGGGGCGGGTTCAGCCTGGGCGAGCGGCCTTTCGGCCGCCTGGCCTGGTGGTGGAAGGACCGCATCGACCGCGGCTTCATCGCGCGCTTTTCGGACGGCGTTCCCGCGGCCGCGGCGACGCCGCCGCGTTCACTCGCGCGGCCGGAAGTTGATGATCAGGCGTGAGGGCACGCGGCCGTCGACATCGCGCGGCAGCGTGGCGGTGCGGTCGATGGCGCGCAGCACCGCATCGTCCCAATCCTTGTGGCCACTGCTCTTCACGAGGCGGCGCGCAATGATGCTGCCGCTGGCGCCGGCGCTCACCTCCACCTCGGCCGCGCTGTTGTCGGGCGTGGTGCCGGTGAAGACCAGGTTGCCGCGGATCAGCGCCACCAGCCGCCCGCTGTAGGCCGCGGACGGCGCCGCACTCTGCGCCGCGCTGCCGGTGGAGGTGGAGGCACCGGTGCCAGTGATGGTGCTGGTGCTGCCGCCGGCCTGGGCCATCATGCGGCGCAGGTTTTCTTCGCGCTGCTTGGCCAGGCGTTCTTCGGCGGCCTTGGCCTCGCGGGCCTCGGCGGCGGCTTTCTCGCGCTGCTTCTTGTCGTCGTCGGCGCGGCGGCGTTCGGCGGCCACGCGTTCCTTGTCGCGTTCCTTTGCGCGTTCCTTCTCACGCTCTTTCTCGCGCTCTTTCTCACGCTCGGCGGCCAGCTCGGCTTTGCGGCGCTCTTCGGCCCGGCGGCGTTCGGCGCGTTCGGTGGCGATGTCGGGCTCGGCGCGCTGCGGCGCTGCGCGCGGCGGCGGTGGGGCGGGCGCAGGCACAGGTTCGGGCTTGGGCGCAGGCACGGGCTCGGGCGGCGGCGGGGCTGGTGCTTCGGGCGCGGGTGCAGCCATCTGGGGAACGCTGGCCCAGAGTTCGGCGCTCACCACCTCGGGCGCCCGGGTGCGCCAGTCCACGCTGACCGTCAGTGCGGCCACCAGGCCCGCATGCACCAGCAGTGCCAGCGCCGCGCCAGGGCCGTTGCCGCCGGGGGCGCGCGGCAGTAGGGCGTCGTGCCCGATGCCAGGGCCGATGCCCGAGCCGGAGCCCGGGCCCAAGGCGGCGCCTGCGCTCATGGCCTCAACTGCTGCCTTGTTTCACCGACAGGCCCACGCGCTTGACGCCCGCGCGCTGCAGCGTGTCCATCACGCGCACCACGCTTTCGTAGCGCACGCTCTTGTCGGCGCTGATGACCACGGGGGTCTCTGCATTGCCCGCCTGCTTCTCGCGCACGCGCGCAGCCAGCTGCGGCAAGGCCACGCTCGCAGGCTCTTGCTGATCGACGCGCAGGCGCAGCTTCTCGTCGGTGCCCACGATGACCTCGATGACGCTGCCCACGCGCTGCTGGCTCTTGCCCACGCTGGGCAGGTCGACGACGCCGGTGGTGATGAGCGGCGCGGTGACCATGAAGATGATCAGCAGCACCAGCATGACGTCGATGAACGGCACCATGTTGATCTCGTTCATCGAGCGGCGGCCGCGGCCGCCCCGCATCGTGACGTGCGGCATCAGCGTTGCCCCTGCTGCCCACCGATGGTGGTGACGGCGCTGGCCCCGGCATTGCGCTGCAGGATGTTGCTGAACTCTTCGATGAAGGTTTCGAGCTGAATCGCGATGCGGTCGATGTCGCGCGCAAAGCGGTTGTAGGCCACCACGGCGGGGATGGCCGCGAACAGGCCGATGGCCGTGGCCACCAGCGCCTCGGCAATGCCCGGTGCCACGGTGGCCAGCGTCACCTGCGTCATGTTCGACAGGCCGACGAACGCGTGCATGATGCCCCACACGGTGCCGAACAAGCCCACGTAAGGCGACACCGAACCGACGCTGGCCAGGAAGCTGAGGTTGCTCTCGATGACGTCGAGCTCGCGCTGAAAGCTGGCGCGCATCGCACGCCGTGCGCCGTCGAGCTGGGCGCCAGCGTCGAGGCGCTTTTCGCGCAGCTTCAGGAACTCGCGCATGCCGCTGGCGAAGATGCGTTCCATCGGCGCGGTGTCGGTCTTGTTCGTCACGGCGGCGTTCAGCTCGGTCAAGCTGCGTCCGCTCCAGAACTCGCGCTCGAACTCGTCGTTGCTGTTGCGCACGCGCTTCAAGCCGAAGACCTTGCCGAAGATGACGGTCCAGCTCGTCAACGAGGTCAGCGCCAGGCCGGCCATCACCAGCTGCACGACGAGGCTGGCTTGCAGGATGAGGGCGGTGATGGAAAGGTCTTGATTCATGTCAGCGGGAGGAGGACTTCATTCGGAATGCGGCGTGGGCGGAAGGTTCCCTCGCGGTCGACACTCACGCAGCCGACGCGGATGTCGCCCTCGCACAGCAGCGTGCCGCCGCGCCAGGCTTGCTGGTGGATGTGCAGCGAGGCGTGGCCACGAAGTCTCAGCGCGACGGTGACGTCGAGCGCGTCGTCCAGCCGCGCCGGGGCCAGGTAGCGCAGGTGTGTCTCGGCGACGATGAAGATCGCACCGGTGGCCTCGCGCAGCGCCTGCTGGCCGACACCGAGCGAGCGCAGCCACTCGGTGCGTGCGCGCTCGAAGAACTTCAGGTAGTTGGCGTAGAACACCACGCCGCCGGCGTCGGTGTCTTCCCAGTACACCCGCACCGGGTGGCGAAAGGCGACGGTGGGCGCTGCGCTGGCGGGGGTGGGGGGCATCGGCGGCGATTATGTCGCCGGGGTGCTGCGGCCCTGCGGCCGAGGATCAGGGCGCCGTCTTGCGGTAGACCGGGCCCCACAGCGGGTGGCCGGCTTCTGAGCGGCTGAGCGCAAACGCCGCGTCGGCCGCGCGCGCGGCCCGGAAGGCGGCTTCGCATTCGGCCGGCCGTTCGCTGGTGCAGGTGATGAAGGCCAGCAGCTTGTGCGCGCTGGCCTGGTCGCGGCCGCTGCGCAGGCCGCTGGCCAGGGCGCGGCGCAGCGCGGTTTCGGCTTGGGTGTATTGGCCGTCGTCGTAGGCGCGTATGCCTTCGAAGAGCAGGCGCTCGGCCGGGCGCTCCATCAGCTCGGCCAGGCCGCCTGTGGGTGCTGGCGGGGTCGGTGGCGACGAGCACGCGGCGAGGAGGGCAGCCATCAGCAGCACGGCGGCGTTCGCGCGCAGCGACGCGGGCGAGGGCGCGTAAGGCGAGGTCTCGATGGCCATGATCTTCAATTGGCAAAACGGTGGCGCACCACCACGGGCTTGTCGGCCTGCACCTGCACGGTGACGGTGTAGGGCGGGAAGTCTTCGTTGCGCACGGTGATGCTATGCGTGCCCTCGTTCAGCGTCAGTCGCGTCAGCGGCGGCGTGGTGCCGGCGGCCTGGCCGTCAACCTCGACCTGGCCCCACGGGCTGATGGCCAGCTGCACGCTGCCGGTGACGGGTGGGGCGGCCGGCGTGGCGATGGCGGCCGTGCGCGGGGCCGATGCGGCCGCGGCTTTGCTGCGAGCAAGCTGTGGCTTGGGGCGTACCGCTGCTGCGGTCGCGGCCGCGGACGTCGTCGTTTCGAAGGGCTGCGTGGCGGCAGCGGCCGCCTCGGCAGCAGATGCAGCGGCTACCGCCGAGGCCGCTGCTGCCACGCCGTCAGCCAGCGCCGGTGCCGTCACGGCTGTAGCGGCTTCAGCGGCCGTGGCGGCGGGCGCGGCTCGCGGTGGGGCGGCTGCGGCCGGCACTGCATCGTCGGTACCCGAGCGGCTCAGCGCCAGCGTCAGCGCCGCGGTGCCCACCATCACTGCCAGCAGCAGCAACAGCAAGCCCGCGTGCGGCGCGCGGCTCTTGGGCGTGCGGCGCGGGCGCGTGTGCCCGGGGTCGGCTTGGGGTGTCGAGACCGGCACCATGTCGTGGCCGCTGTGGCGGTCTATCCAGCGGCGCAGCTCTTGCGCCATTTCGGCGGCGCCGTCGTAGCGGTGTTCGGGGTCGCGCGCCATGGCCCTGGCCGCGATATTCGACAGCGTACGCGGCACGCCGCTGCGCATCTCGTGCGCCGGCGCTGGGTGGTTGGTGAGCACGGCGGTGGTGATCTGCTCGACGCTGTCGCCCGTGAAGGCCTTGCGCAGCGTCAGCAGCTCGTAGAACACCACGCCCAGGGCATGCACATCGGTGCGCGCATCCACCGCGCCGCCGGTGAGCTGCTCGGGCGCCAGGTAGTGCGGCGAGCCGGCCACCGCGCCGTCCAGCGCTGCCGGCGCGGCGCCGTGGGCCACACGCGCGATGCCGAAATCCAGCACCTTGGGCTTGTCGCGCTTGTTCAGGAAGATGTTGGCCGGCTTGATGTCGCAATGCACGACGCCGCGCGCGTGGGCGTAGGCCAGCGCATCGGCGACGCGGCGCACCAGCTGCGCCGCCTCGCCAGGCGTGGGCGCCCAGCCGCCGGCCAGGCGCTGGCGCAGGTCACAGCCGTGCAGGCGTTCCATCGCGATGTAGACACCCTGGGTCGAGAGGCCGGCGTCGTGCACGGTGACGATGTTGGGGTGCGACAGCCCGGCCGCGGCGCGCGCTTCGTTGAGGAAGAGGCCGTCGAGCGCCACGCGTTCGGTGTCGGCGATCTTGAGCTGCAGCGTCTTCACCGCCACCGTGCGCGAGAGCAGTGGGTCCCAGGCCTCGTGCACCTGGCCCAGACCGCCGTGGCCGAGCAAGCCTTTCAGCGCGTAGCGGCCAATGTGCGCCAGCGTGGGCTGCTGCTCGACCTGGGCGTCGCCCGGGGCGGGCTGGCTGTCGCCGCCCAGGTCGCTGGCCGGCGCGCCGGCGTCGGGGTGGTCGCTGGGCGGCGTGCCCGTCGCGTCGGCAGGCAGCGAGTCGAGATTCAGAAAATCCTGGTCGGGCGCATGCGCCGCGGCCGGTGCAGGCTCGGGCGGGCCCGACTGCACGGTCGCGGCGAAATCAGAGGCCACCGGGTCAGCCTTGGGGCGCCGGTGAAAGAGGTTGTAGGCCACGGTTTCGCAGCTTATGCGCCTTCGCCACCACCACGGCGATGAAAAGGCGGCGTTTTGAGCACGTTACCGCGCCGTCACAAAGCCTTCAGCACCCGCGCCAGGCGCGCGACGGCGGCTTCCAGGACCGGCATCGCACTGGCAAACGACAGGCGCACGAAGCGCTCGGCCTGGGCCGGACCGAAATCGCGCCCTGGCGTCAGCGCCACGTGGGCGCGGCGCATGACGTCGAAGCAGAAGTCCCAGCTGCTGGCGCTGTAGCGGCTGCAGTCGAACCAGACATAGAAGGCGCCGTCGGGCTGCACGGGCACCTCCAGCCCGAGCGCCTGCAGCGCGGGCACGATGTAGTCGCGGCGGCGGCGGAACTCGGCGCGGCGTTGCTCGAATTCGGCCACTGCTTCGGGCTCGAAGCACGCCAGCGCAGCGTGCTGCGCCAGCGTGCTGGGGCAGATGTAGAGGTTCTGCGCCAGCTTTTCGACCGGGGCCACCAGTTCGCGCGGCAGCACCATCCAGCCCAGGCGCCAGCCCGTCATGCCGAAGTACTTGCTGAAGCTGTTGATGCTGATGAGTTCTTCGCCGAGGCCACCGGGCAAAGCCAACGCGCTGTGCCCGAACTCGGCCTCGTAGCTGAGGCCGAGGTAGATCTCGTCGACGATGCTGACGCCGCCACGGTCGCGCACCGTGCCTGCGATGGCCGCCATTTCGCGGGCTGCGATGGAGGTGCCCGTGGGGTTGCTGGGCGAGGCCACCAGCACCCCGCGCGTGGCGGGGCGCCAGTGCGCGGCCACCGAGGCGGCATCGAGCTGGAACCGCGCGGCTGCTGTGGTGGGCAGCAGCACGGGCTTGGCGCCAGCGGCAGTGACGAAGTGGCGGTTGCAGGGGTAGCTGGGGTCGGGCATCAGCACCTCGTCGCCAGGCTCGAAGAGCGCCAGCGTGGCGAGCTGCAGTGCGGCCGAGGCCCCTGCGGTGACGACGATGCGCGCCGGGTCCACGTCCACGCCGAAGTGGCTGCCGTACCAGCCTGCGATGCGCTCGCGCAGCGCCAGCAGCCCGGTGGCGTGGGTGTACTGCGTGCGGCCGGCGGAGATGGCCGCTTGAGCTGCGCGCTGCACGCCGGGCACAGCGGTGAAATCGGGCTCGCCGATGTTGAGATACAGCATGCGCTCGCCGCCCAGGGCAGGGTCGCATTCGGGGCTGTGCGCGATGAGGTCGGCGGCCTTCGCGCACTCCATCACCCAGAAGGGCTCGATCAGTTCGAGCCGGCTCGCGGTGCGGATCATCGGCGCGCCGTGCGCGCTTCGTTGGGGCGCAGGTCGGCGGCGCACTTGTCGAGCACGCCGTTGACGTACTTGTGGCCGTCGGTGCCGCCGAAGCTCTTGGCCAGTTCCACCGCTTCGTTGATGGCCACGCGGTACGGAACATCCAGGCAATGCGTCAGCTCGTAGACGCCGATCATCAGCACGCCATGCTCGATGGGGCTGAGCATCGTCGTCTTGCGGTCGACATGCCTGGCCAGCACCGCATCCAGCGCGGCGGCCTGTTCGATGCCACCGTGCAGCAGGGCATCGAAGTGCGCGCGGTCCATCTTCTCGAAGCCTTCGAGCTCGCGCACGTCTTCTTCTGCCGAAACACCGTCACCGCCAGCCACCAGCCAGCGGTAGAGGCCCTGCAGCGCCAGTTCACGCGAACGGCGGCGGGCCGACTTCGGCGCAGCGCGCTTGGTGGCGGGTTTGGTGGCAGCTTGTGGCCCGGCCACGGGCGCCTGCGGCTCGCTCATGACAGGTCTTCCAGCAGATTCGCCATCTCCACCGCCACGCGCGCAGCGTCGCGGCCCTTGTCCTCGGCGCGGGCCCAGGCCTGGGCTTCGTCTTCCACCGTGAGGATGGCGTTGGCGATGGCGATCTGGTGGTCCAGGCTGACGCGGGTGACGCCAGCGCCGCTTTCGTTGGCCACCAGTTCGAAGTGGTAGGTCTCGCCGCGGATGATGCAGCCCAAGGCCACCAGCGCGTCGAAATCGCCGCTCTCGGCCATGGCCTTCAGCGCCACCGGGATCTCCAGCGCGCCGGGCACGGTGACGTGCTTGATGTCCGAGCTTTCCACGTCCAGCCGATCGAGTTCGGCCAGGCAGGCCGATGCCAGCTTGCGCGTCAGCGCGTCGTTGAAGCGGGCCTGCACGATGCCGATGCGCAGGCCTTCGCCGTTGAGCTCACCGGCATCGCCTTGGTCGGCGTCTTTCATGTTCTTTTCCTTCAGCCTGGGGCGGGCGTGAAACCGGTGATTTCGAGGCCATAGCCGGTCATGCTGGGCATGCGGCGCGGGTTGCCGAGCAGGCGCATGCGTTGCACGCCGAGCTGGCGCAGGATCTGCGCGCCCACGCCATAAGTGCGCAAGTCCCACGGTGCGCGCGCAGGCGCCGAGCCGCGCCGCTCGGGCAGCACCTGCGGGAGCAGCGTGGTGGCGTCTGAGCTGCAGTTGAGCAGCACGGCCACGCCACAAGAGCCGGCCTTCAGCGCGGCCAGCGCGGCCGGCAACGGCCACGAATGCGCGGAGCTGGCGATGTCGAGCAGATCGATGGCGGTGAAGGGCTCGTGCACGCGCACGGGCACCTCGTCGCCGGCCTGCCACTGGCCATGCACGAGCGCCAGATGCAGGCCGCCGCTTCTGTCCTGGAAGGCGCTGCACTGGAACTCGCCCTGCGGCGTGACCAGAGTCCGCGAGCCCAGGCGCTCGATCAGTGTCTCGTTGCGGCTGCGGTAGCCGATGAGGTCGGCGATGGTGCCGATCTTCAGGCCATGTTCCTGCGCAAAAACCTGCAGGTCCGGCAGGCGCGCCATGGTGCCGTCGTCCTTCATGATTTCGCAGATGACGGCAGCGGGCGTGAGGCCGGCCATGCCGGCGAGGTCACAGCCGGCTTCGGTGTGGCCGGCGCGCATCAGCACGCCGCCTTCCTGGGCCTGCAGCGGAAAGATATGGCCGGGCTGCACGAGGTCGGCCGCGGTGCTGCCGCGCGCCACGGCCACCGCCACGGTGCGCGCGCGGTCGGCCGCCGAGATGCCGGTGGTGACACCGGTGGCAGCCTCGATGGACACCGTGAAGGCGGTGCCGTGCTTGGTGCCGTTGCGGCTGGCCATGGGCGGCAGCTGCAGGTGTTCACAGCGTTCGCGCGTCAGCGTCAGGCAGATCAAGCCGCGCGCAAAACGCGCCATGAAGTTGATAGCTTCGGGCGTGACGTGCTCGGCCGCCAGCACCAGGTCGCCTTCGTTCTCGCGGTCTTCCTCGTCGACAAGGATGACCATGCGGCCCGCGGCCAGCTCGGCGACGAGCTCGGGGATGGGTGAAATGGGCATGGGCCGATTGTAGGTGGCAGGCCCGAAGGCAAGGCGCCAAGCAAAAGGCCGGCCCTTGGGGGCCGGCCTT
>JANMMD010000325.1:0-3525 GCA_031372905.1 Betaproteobacteria bacterium | reverse complement strand
CAAGGGCCCCAAATTGAGAGCCCAACACCCATGAATACGATCACCGGTCTCTTCTACGTCTTCTCGGCGGTGCTGCTGTTTGCAGCCTTCCGCGTCATCACCGCGCGCAGCACGGTGGTGGCCGCTTTGTTCCTCGTGCTCAGTTTTTTTAGTGCCAGCTGCATCTGGATGCTGCTGCGCGCCGAGTTCCTGGCCATCACGCTGGTGCTCGTCTACGTGGGCGCGGTGATGGTGCTGTTCCTCTTCGTCGTGATGATGCTGGACATCAACACCGACAAGTTTCGTGAGGGCTTCTGGACCCATCTGCCCATTGCCGGCCTGGTGGGTGCGGTGATCGCGCTGGAGATGGCGCTGGTGCTGATGCGCGGCTTTCGCCTGGACGCACCCGCGCCCAGCGCCAAGGCCTTGGGGATGGGCAACACCAAGCTGCTCGGTATCGAGATCTACACCCACTATCTCTACCCGCTGCAACTCGCAGCGGTGCTGCTGCTGGTGGCCATCATCGCGGCCATCGCTTTGACGCTGCGCGCGCGCAAGGACAGCCGCCACATGGACCCGAGCGAGCAGGTGCGCGCGAAGAAGGCCGACCGCGTGCGCCTGGTGAAGATGGCGCCGACCATCGAGCTGCCCTCGTTGCCGCCCGCACCGCCCGCACCCAAGGAAGGGGGCGCGGCATGAGTCTCGGCCCCATCACGCTCGGGCATTACCTCAGCCTGGGCGGCATCCTGTTTGCGCTGTCGGTGATCGGCATCTTTCTGAACCGCCGCAACCTCATCGTGCTGCTGATGGCCATCGAGCTGATGCTGCTCGCGGTGAACCTGAACTTCATCGCCTTCTCGCATTACCTGCCGCTGGAGGCCGACCGCATGGCCGGCCAGGTCTTCGTGTTCTTCATCCTCACGGTGGCGGCGGCTGAATCGGCCATCGGCCTGGCCATCCTCGTGGTGCTGTTCCGCAACCGCGCTTCGATCAACGTCGAAGAACTCGACGAATTGAAGGGCTGACATGGCCATCTCACAGAACCTGCTGCTCACCGTCGCGCTGGCGCCGCTGGCCGGCGCCCTCATCGCCGGCCTGGCCGGCAAGTCCGTGGGCCATCGCGGCGCCCACTTCTTCACCATCCTCGGCGTCTTCATCGCCTTCGTCGGCTCCTGCATCGTGCTGTCGCAGGTGGCCGGCGGGGCGCGTTTCAACGAGACGCTCTACCAGTGGGCGGTGGTCGGCAAGACGGTGATGGAAGTCGGCTTCATGGTCGACGGCCTGACAGCCATGATGATGGTGGTCGTCACCTTCGTCAGCCTGATGGTGCACGTCTACACCATCGGCTACATGGAAGGCGACCCGGGCTACCAGCGCTTCTTCAGCTACATCAGCCTCTTCACCTTCAGCATGCTGATGCTGGTGATGAGCAACAACTTCCTGCAGCTCTTCTTCGGCTGGGAAGCCGTGGGCCTGGTGAGCTACCTGCTGATCGGTTTCTGGTTCAAGAAGCCGACGGCCATCTTCGCCAACATGAAGGCCTTCCTGGTGAACCGGGTCGGCGACTTCGGCTTCATCCTGGGCATCGGCCTCGTGGTGGCCTACGCCGGCACGTTGAACTACACCGAGGCCTTTGCCAAGGCCCCCGAGCTGGCCAAGATCGCCTTCCCGTACCCGATGTGGGGCGGCGACTGGATGTTGATCAGCGTGATCTGCATCTGCCTGTTCATCGGCGCGATGGGCAAGAGCGCGCAGTTCCCGCTGCATGTCTGGCTGCCCGATTCAATGGAAGGCCCGACACCGATCAGCGCGCTGATCCACGCCGCGACGATGGTGACGGCCGGCATCTTCATGGTGGCGCGCATGTCGCCGCTGTTCGAGCTCAGTGATACGGCGTTGAATTTCGTGATGGTCATCGGCGCCATCACCGCGCTCTTCATGGGCTTCCTGGGCATCATCCAGAACGACATCAAGCGTGTGGTGGCCTATTCCACCCTCAGCCAACTCGGCTACATGACGGTGGCCCTGGGCGCCTCGGCTTACAGCGTGGCCGTGTTCCACCTGATGACGCACGCCTTCTTCAAGGCCTTGCTGTTCCTCGCCGCGGGCAGCGTGATCATGGGCATGCACCACGACCAGGACATCCGCAACATGGGCGGCCTGCGCAAGCACATGCCGGTGACTTGGATCACGGCACTGTTGGGCTCGCTGGCGCTGATCGGCACGCCGCTGTTCGCGGGCTTCTACAGCAAGGACAGCATCATCCTGGCGGTCGAGGCGAGCAACCTGCCCGGCACGCCGTTCGCCATCTTCGCGGTGGTGGCCGGTGTGTTCGTCACGGCCTTCTATTCCTTCCGCATGTATTTCCTGGTCTTCCATGGCAAGGAGCGCTTCCACCACAAGCCGTTCCCGCCTGAAGCGCATGGTGACGATGACCACGCCCACGGCGACCACCACGACGCGACACCGCACGAATCGCCGTGGGTGGTGACGGCGCCGCTGGTGTTGCTGGCCATCCCCTCGGTGGTGATCGGCTTCATGGCCATCCAGCCCATGCTGTTCGGCGAGTTCTTCAAGGACGCCATCTTTGTCGACGCCGCCAAGCATCCGGCCATGGCCGCGCTGGCCAAGGAATTCCACGGCTCCGCGGCGATGGCGCTGCACGGCCTGCAGACGCTGCCCTTCTGGCTGGCGCTGGCTGGGGTCGTCACGGCCTGGTGGTTCTATCTGAAGCAGCCCGCCATCCCGGCCGCCATCGGCAAGGCGTTGAGCCCCCTGGTGCGTGTGCTCGAGAACAAGTACTACCTCGACGCCTTCAACGAACACGTGCTGGCCAAGGGCTCGCGCCTGCTCGGCACGGGTCTGTGGAAAGGCGGCGATCAGGCCGTCATCGACGGCATGCTGGTCAATGGCTCGGCCGGTCTGGTGGGGCGCATCGCCGGCGTGGTGCGTCAGGCGCAGACCGGGCACTTGTACCAGTACGCGCTGGTGATGCTGCTGGGCATCTTCGGTTTGCTCACCTGGCAGCTGTGGCCGTATTTCAGCAGCCTCATGCGCTGATGCTCCGCTGAGCCCGACAGAACAAGACAGAGAGAACAAGAAATGGGTCTGCTGAGCCTGTCCATCTGGTTGCCTGTGGCCTTCGGTGCGCTGCTGCTCGCCGTCGGCCGCGACCAGAACGCCGGCGTCGTGCGCGGTGTCGCGCTGGTGGGCGCCATCGCGTCCTTCCTCGTGACGCTGCCGCTGATCACACGCTTCGACACCACCACGGCGGCGATGCAATACGTCGAGAAGCTGTCGTGGATAGAGCGCTTCAACGTCAACTACCACCTCGGTGTGGACGGCCTCTCGATGTGGTTCGTGCCGCTCACGGCCTTCATCACGGTGATCGTCGTCATCGCCGCTTGGGAAGTGATTGAGGAGCGCGTGGCGCAGTACCTCGGCGCTTTCCTCATCCTGAGTGGCCTGATGATCGGCGTGTTCTGCGCGCTCGACGGCATGTTGTTCTACGTGTTCTTCGAGGCCACGCTGATCCCGATGTACATC
>JANMMD010000312.1:0-3346 GCA_031372905.1 Betaproteobacteria bacterium | reverse complement strand
GCCGGCTCCAGCAGGCGGTAGGCCACGGTCTTGGCCAGCGCGTCTTCGATGCCGACGCGGAACTCGCTGGCCTGCTTGCCGCCCGCACGACGTTCGCGCAAGGCGCCTTCCAGTTCCTGGCCGAGCGCGAAGATGTCGTCGGCGTAGCGCAGTGCGACACGCCCGTCGTCGGTGAGCTCGAGCTGGCGCCCGGCCTTGCGAAACAGCTGGCGACCCAGGCGTTCTTCCAGCAGCTTGATCTGCGCCGACAGCGTCTGCGGCGTGAGGTGCAGCTGTTCGCTGGCCTTGACCACGCCGCCGGCCTTGGCCGTGACCCAGAAATAGTGCAGGTGCTTGAAGTTCATACTTCGTATTTCCCGCAGTGATGATGTTTAAAGTTCGAATTTACGCTGAAGGTTCCCCTTCGTACAGTGCGGTCTGCGTCGATCAACGACGCTCACCGCAAGGAGAAAACGCATGCGCATGAGCACCAAGGGCCGATTCGCCGTCAACGCTTTGATCGATCTCGCATTGCGCGAGGCCGCAGGCCCCGTGGCTTTGGCCACGATCAGCGCCCGCCAGCAGGTGTCGCTGTCCTACCTGGAGCAGCTCTTCAGCCGGCTGCGCCGCGACGGTATCGTGGAGAGCACGCGCGGGCCGGGCGGTGGCTATTCGCTGGGCCGCGCGCCCGAAGAGATTTCGGTGGCCGACATCGTCTCATCGGTCGACGACCCGCTGGAGAGCACCGAGGGCGAAAGCGCGGCCGATGGCCTGAGCCAAGCGCTGTGGCAGCGGCTGAACACGACCATGCTGCAGCACATGGCCGGTATTTCGCTGCAGAGTCTGGTCGATGAGCAGAAGGCGCAGGGTGCCGAGGTCGAACTGAAGCCGGTGCGGCGTGCCATCTCGCCGCAACCGGTGGTGAAGCCGCCGCGCACAACGGCGCCGAACTCGGTGTTCGCTTTCGGACGCTCTTTCGCGCGCTGAACGCAGGCAGCGTTTCAGCATCGAAAAAGGGGCCGCATCAGCGGCCCCTTTTTTTCATGCCGCTTCAGGGCGGCTGAGGGTCACTTGTACAGCACCTGTGGCAGCCACAGGCCGATGGCCGGGAAGTTGTAGAGCAGCACGATGGCCAGCACCTGGATGCCCATGAAGGGCAGCATGCCGGCGAAGATCTGGTTCAGCGTCACGTGCGGCGGGCTCACGCCCTTCAAGTAGAAAGCCGCCATCGCCACCGGCGGGCTCAGGAAGGCCGTCTGCAGGTTCAGCGCCACCAGCAGGCCGAAGAACAACGGGTCGACACCGAAGTTGTCGAGCAGCGGAATGAAGATGGGCATGAAGATCACGATGATCTCGGTCCACTCCAGCGGCCAGCCCAGCACGAAGATGATGGCCTGGCTGAGGATCAGGAACTCGGTCTTGGTCAGGTTCATCGACATGACCCAGTTCTCGACCAGTTCCTGCCCGCCCAGCAAGGCGAACGCCGCCGAGAAGATGGCGCTGCCCACGAACAGCCAACACACCATGGCGCTGGTCTTGGCGGTGAGGAAGACGCTTTCCTTCAGCACCGTCATGTTGAACTGGCGGTAGGCCACGGCCAGCAGGAAGCCGCCGAGCGCACCCACGGCTGCCGCCTCGGTGGGTGTGGCCAGGCCCATCACGATGCTGCCCAGCACCGCCAGGATCAGCACCAGCAGCGGGAAGAAGCTGCTCAGCAGCATCTTGAAGATTTCCAGCCGCTGGAAACTCAGCATCGCATAGAAACCCAGCAATGCCAGCGCGCCCACGCCCGTGCCTATGGTCCAGCCCATCGTGGGCGGTGTGCGCTCGGTGGGCGTGGCCGGGGCAGCGGCCACCGGTGCGGGTGCCGGTGCGGTTGGTGCAAGCACGGGCGCAGCCGGGGCTGCCGCCGAGGCGGGTTCTGCAGCGGCGCCTTCGGCCGGCGGCTCCTTCAGGCCGCCTTCGCTGGGGGGCTCGCTCAGGCCACCTTCGGCCGGAGGCTCGGCGAGGCCACCGCCGTTGGCCTGCGGTGCTTCTTCGGCCATCGACATCGGCGCTTCTTCAATGGCCACCGGGCGTGTATTCACGTGCCAGCTGCCGGCCGTGACCACCAGGAACAGCAGCGCCGGCAGCAGCGCCACGCCCAGCTGCTTGAGGATGTAGGGCGTCGGCACGTTCAGGTTGCGCCCGCCCTTCAGCGCGCGCAGCAAGGCCGGCAAGGCCGTGTTCGAGATTTGCTGCGAGATCGGCGCGGTCAGCGGGGGCAGGGGCACGAAGCGTTCTGCAGCGCTCAGCGGCGGCATCAAGGCCGGCTTCAGCTTGGCCAGGACGATGACGTACACCACGTAGAGCCCCGCCAGCATGATGCCGGGGAAGAAGGCGCCGGCGTACAGCTGCACCACCGACACACCTGCCGTGGCGCCGTAGACGATGAGCATCACGCTGGGCGGGATCAGGATGCCCAGGCAGCCGCCGGCCGTGATGGCGCCGGCCGAGACGCGCACGTCGTAGCCGCCGCGCAGCATCTGCGGGAAGGCCAGCAGGCCCATCAGCGTGACCACCGCGCCGACGATGCCGGTGGCGGTGGCGAACACGGCGCAGGTGAACAGCGTGGCCACGGCCAGGCTGCCGGGCACGCGCGCCAAGGCCAGGTGCAGGCTCTTGAAGAGCTTCTCGATCAGGTTGGCGCGTTCGACGAGGTAACCCATGAACACGAACAAGGGGATCGAGATGAGCACGTCGTTGCCCATCACCTTGAAGGCGCTCTGCACCATCAGCGTGAGCGTCTTGGAGGTGTTCTCCTCGTAGGCGATCCACGTGAAGATCATGCCCATGCCCATCAGCGTGAACGCCGTCGGGAAGCCCAGCATGATGGCCACCACCACCAGGCCCAGCATCATCAGGCCGAGGTGGCCGTTGGTGATCTAGGGCGCCGAAAACAGCATGAACAGCGTGCCGGCGATGATCAGCCCCATGATGATGAAGCCGAACCAGAGTTCTTTGCGGACCTTCATTTGCCGGCCTCCTGCTTGACCAGGATGGCGTCGAGTTTGGCGATGTCTTCGTCCTTCACGTGCACCATGGCCTTGAGTTTTTCGACGTCGACTTCCTCCACGTCTTGTTCACGCGAGGGCCAGGCGCCGTCACGGATGCATTGCAAGCAGCGCACGATCTCCACGATGCCTTGCAGCAGCAGCATGCCGCCGGCCAGCGGGATGATGAACTTGAAGGGGTAAATCGGGATCGGCGTGGCACTGAAGGTGTTTTCGCGGATGGCCAGTGATTCGTTGGCGAAAGTCCAGCCGGCCCAGGTCATGGCCACCACGCCGGGCATGAAGAAGACGAAGTACAGCAGCAGGTCCCACTT
>JANMMD010000289.1:0-5313 GCA_031372905.1 Betaproteobacteria bacterium | reverse complement strand
CTCGTGGTGAGGTGACGACCGCCGCAGGTGCCTCAGCAGCGCCGGCGGCTCCGTCAGCCGACGGTCCGAAGGGCCCGGCTGTCAAACGCGTGCGTCGCGCTGCCCCGGCCACGCCGGCGGCCGGCGAGACCCAAGGAGAATAACGATGCTGCAACCCGCACGTCGCAAGTTCCGCAAGGAACACAAGGGCCGCAACACCGGCATCGCCACGCGTGGTGCGGCTGTGTCGTTCGGCGACTTCGGCCTCAAGGCCACCGAGCGCGGCCGCATCACGGCGCGCCAGATCGAAGCTGCCCGTCGCGCCATCAGCCGCCACATCAAGCGCGGCGGCCGCATCTTCATCCGCATCTTCCCGGACAAGCCGATTTCGCAGAAGCCGGCCGAAGTGCGCATGGGCAACGGCAAGGGCAACCCCGAGTACTACGTGGCCGAGATCCAGCCGGGCAAGGTGCTGTACGAAATCAACGGCGTGCCGGAACAGCTGGCGCGTGAGGCTTTCCAGCTGGCTTCTGCCAAGCTGCCGCTGAAGTGCACTTTTGTTGCACGCCAGGTCGGCACCTGATCAGGAACACACATGAGCAAGACATCTGAACTGCGTGCCAAGGACGTGGCCGCGCTGGAAAAGGAAGTCTCTGATTTGCTGAAGGCCCATTTCGGCCTGCGCATGCAGAAGGCGACCCAACAGCTCACGAACCACACGCAACTGGGCAACACGAAGCGCGAGATCGCGCGCGTGAAGACCATCATCGCGGAAAAGAAGAGGGCTGCGAAATGAGCGAAGCACAAACCGCTGTTGCAGCGCCCGCCGCCGCGCCGGTGAAGAACACGCGCACCCTGGTGGGCCGTGTCGTTAGCGACAAGCGCGCCAAGACCATCACTGTGCTGGTCGAGCGCCGCACCGCGCACGAGCTCTACGGCAAGATCGTCGCCAAGTCGCGCAAGTACCACGCGCACGACGAAAAGGGTGAGTACAAGATGGGCGACCTGGTCGAGATCGCCGAGGGGCGCCCGATCAGCAAGACCAAGTCTTGGGTGGTGACGAAGCTGCTTGAAAAGGCCAAGCTCGTCTGATCCCGCGCGGGGCTCACCGCCCTGTGAGCACGCGAAAGCGGCCGGATGCTGGACACTCCAGCGTCGGTCGCTTTTTTCATCAAGCCAGGAGAACACGCATGTTGAAAGTCGGAGACAAATTGCCCGCGGGCACTTTGAACGAGTTCATCGAGGTCGAGGGCAACGGTTGCTCCTTGGGCCCCAACAGCTTCGAAGTCGAGAAGCTCACGGCCGGCAAGAAGATTGCGATCTTCGCGCTGCCCGGCGCCTTCACGCCGACGTGTTCGGCCAAACACGTGCCGGGGTATGTGGAGCACGCAGAGATGCTCAAGGCCGCTGGTGTCGACGAGATCTGGTGCCTGTCGGTGAATGACGCCTTCGTGATGGGCGCCTGGGGCCGCGAGCAGAAAACCGGCGGCAAGGTGCGCATGATGGCCGACGGTAGCGCCGGCTTCACCCAGGCGACGGGTCTGACTCTGGACCTGACCGCACGGGGCATGGGCCTGCGTTCGAACCGCTACTCGATGCTGGTCGTCGACGGCGTGGTGAAGTCCTTGAACGTCGAAGCGCCGGGTAAGTTCGAGGTGAGCGACGCCGCCACGATGCTGGGCCAGGCCAAGGCACTGCTGGCTTGAACTTTCAGGAGTTGCATCGCTTGACGGCGGCGCAATTCCCATGTCATACTCGCCTGCTTCGCTGTTCTCGTTCACTTGCGCTGTGCGCGATCTGAGCGAATTCAGATCCACCCATACACGGGCCCAAGACTGACTGCATGAGCCGAAACCGAAAGGTGGGTGCGAAAGCAGGGCAAGTTGGGGAGACAAAATGATCCAAATGCAATCGCGGCTCGACGTGGCCGACAACACGGGTGCGAAATCCGTCCAGTGCATCAAGGTGCTCGGCGGCTCCAAGCGCCGTTACGCCGGCATTGGCGACGTCATCAAGGTCAGCATCAAAGAAGCTGCGCCGCGTGGCCGCGTGAAGAAGGGCGAGGTCTACAGTGCCGTCGTCGTTCGCACCGCCAAGGGCGTGCGCCGCCAAGATGGCTCGCTGATCCGCTTCGACGGCAATGCCGCCGTGTTGCTGAACGCCAAGCTCGAGCCCATCGGCACCCGCATCTTCGGGCCGGTCACGCGTGAACTGCGCACCGAGCGCTTCATGAAGATCGTCTCGCTGGCCCCGGAAGTGCTGTAAGCGCACTGCTTCGTTAGGACCCGACATGAACAAGATTCGCAAAGGCGACCAGGTCATCGTGACCACTGGCCGCGACAAGGGCAAGCGCGGCACCGTGACGCAACGCGTCGACCAAGACCGCATCGTGGTTGAGGGCGTGAACGTGGCCAAGAAGCACGTCAAGCCGAACCCGCTGAAGGGCACCACGGGCGGCGTCGTCGACAAGACCATGCCCATTCAGCAGTCGAACGTGGCGATCTACAACGCCGCCACCGGCAAGGCCGACCGGGTCGGCATCAAGCTGCTGGCCGATGGCAAGAAAGTCCGCGTCTTCAAGTCGTCGGGCGAAGAGATCAAGGCCTGATCGGAAAGCACGTCATGGCAAAGAAACAAGCATCCACGGCCCAGGCCGGCCCCGCGAACACCGGCGCTCCCGCGCAGGCGCGTCTGCAGGCGATTTATCGCGAGAAGATCGTTCCCGAGTTGATGGCCAAGTTCGGCTTCACCTCGATCATGCAGGTGCCGCGCCTGCAGAAGATCACGCTGAACATGGGCGTGTCTGAGGCGGTCAGTGACAAGAAGGTGATGGACAACGCGGTCAGCGACCTCACCAAGATCGCCGGCCAGAAGCCGGTCGTCACGAAGAGCAAGAAGCCGATCGCCGGTTTCAAGATCCGTGAAGGCCAGGCCATCGGCGCCATGGTCACGCTGCGTGGCGTGCGCATGTACGAATTCCTGGACCGTTTTGTCACCGTGGCCCTGCCGCGTGTGCGTGACTTCCGGGGCATCAGCGGCCGCAGCTTCGATGGCCGCGGTAACTACAACATCGGTGTCAAAGAGCAGGTCATCTTCCCTGAGATCGAGTACGAGAAGATCGATGTGATCCGCGGGATGAACATCAGCATCACCACCAGTGCAAAGAACGACGACGAGTGCAAGGCGCTGTTGACGGCGTTCAAGTTCCCGTTCAAGAACTGAAGGCAGCAAGAACATGGCCAAACTTTCCGTCATTCAGCGCGAAGAAAAGCGCGAGAAGCTGGTTGCCAAGTACGCGAAGAAGTACGCCGAGCTCAAGGGCACGGCGAACGACGCGAAGCTGACCGACGAGGAGCGCTACGCCGCCCGTCTGCAGCTTCAGCAGCTGCCCCGCAACGCCTACCCGACCCGCATGCGCAACCGTTGTGCGCTCACCGGTCGTGGCCGTGGCACTTTCCGCATGTTCGGCCTGGGCCGCAACAAGATCCGCGAGCTCGCCTTCAAGGGTGACATTCCCGGCGTGGTCAAGGCCAGCTGGTAATACGGCGAGAAGAGCAGGAGCAATTTCATGAGCATGAGTGATCCCATCGCCGACATGCTGACCCGTATCCGCAATGCGCAAGCAGTGGACAAGTCAGTGGTCAAGATGCCTTCTTCGAAGCTGAAGGTGGCCATCGCCCAGGTGCTGAAGGACGAGGGCTACATCGACGGCTTCGGTGTGAAGAACGACGACGGCAAGGCCGAACTCGAAATCGCGCTGAAGTACTACGCCGGCAAGCCCGTCATCGAGCGCATCGAGCGCGTCAGCCGCCCCGGCCTGCGCATCTACAAGGGCCGCGACGCGATTCCCCAGGTGATGAACGGCCTGGGTGTGGCAATCGTGACCACGCCCAAGGGCGTGATGACCGACCGCAAGGCTCGCCAGACCGGTGTCGGTGGCGAAGTGCTTTGCTACGTCGCTTAAGAGGGAGCACAAGCAATGTCCCGCGTAGGAAAAATGCCCGTTGCCGTGCCGAAAGGCGTGGACGTGGCCATCAAGGATGACCAGATCACCGTCAAGGGCAGCAACGGTGCGCTCACGCGCACGCTGAACCCGCTGGTGGCGATCAAGATCGACGGCGGCACGGTGACCTTCACCCCCGCCAACGACAGCGCCGCCGCTGACGCGATGAGCGGCACCATGCGTGCGCTCGTCGCCAACATGGTGGGCGGTGTCAGCAAGGGCTTCGAGAAGAAGCTCAGCCTGGTGGGCGTGGGCTTCCGTGCCCAGGCCACTGGCCAGAAGCTGAACCTGCAGATCGGTTTTTCGCACCCCGTGGTGAAAGACATGCCCGAGGGCATCAAGGTCGCCACCCCGACACAGACTGAAATCGTCATCACCGGCGCCGACCGCCAGGTGGTGGGCCAGTTGGCCGCCGAGGTGCGTGCCTTCCGTCCGCCCGAGCCCTACAAAGGCAAAGGTATCCGCTACGTGGGTGAACGCGTGGTGTTGAAAGAGACGAAGAAGAAGTAAGACGCCTGCCAAGGAAAAGCGCCATGAGCATGACCAAGAAAGAACAACGCCTGCGCCGTTCGCGCCAGACCCGCCTGCGCATCGCGCAGCAGGGCACGGTGCGCCTCGCAGTGCACCGCTCGAACCTGCACATCTACGCCAGCATCGTCTCGGGCGATGGCGTGCAAGTGCTGGCCAGTGCCTCCACCGCCGAGAAGGAAGTGCGCGACCAGCTGGGTGGCAACGGCGGCAACGTCACGGCAGCCACGCTGATCGGCAAACGCATCGCCGAGAAAGCCAAGGCGGCCGGCATCGAGAAGGTCGCTTTCGACCGCTCGGGTTTCGCCTATCACGGCCGCGTCAAGGCACTTGCGGATGCGGCTCGCGAAGCCGGCCTGCAGTTCTAAGCCGCGCTGAAGGAATATCAAGATGGCAAAGTTCACTCCCCGCGCGCAGACCGAAGCGAATGACGACGGGCTCAAGGAAAAGATGATCGCGGTCAACCGCGTCACCAAGGTGGTGAAGGGCGGCCGCACGCTCAGCTTCGCTGCGCTGACGGTGGTGGGTGACGGCGACGGCCGCATCGGCATGGGCAAGGGCAAGGCCAAGGAAGTGCCGGTGGCAGTTCAAAAGGCCATGGAAGACGCGCGCCGCAACATGCGCAAGGTTAGCCTGCGCAACGGCTCCATCCAGCACAACGTGCGCGGTGAGCATGGCGCTGCGAAGGTGCTGATGGCTCCGGCCGTGGCCGGCACCGGCATCATCGCCGGCGGTCCGATGCGCGCGGTGTTCGAAGTGATGGGTGTCACCGACATCGTCGCCAAGAGCCTGGGCTCGAGCAA
>JANMMD010000284.1:0-1991 GCA_031372905.1 Betaproteobacteria bacterium | reverse complement strand
GGCGCCGCCGGCCTGGCGGCCCTGTTGAAGCACCCCGCGCGCTTTGCCGGCAAACGCGTCGGCCTCGTGCTGTGCGGCGGCAACATCGACCCGCTGATGCTCTCGGCCTTGATCGAACGCGGCATGGTGCGCGCCGGCCGGCTGGCGCGCATTCGCGTGAATGCGCGTGACACGCCAGGCGTGCTGGCGCGCATCACGGCCATCGTTGCCGAGGCCGGCGCCAACATCGACGAGGTGCACCACCAGCGCGCGTTTTCATCGCTGAGTGCGCAGAACGTCGAGGTCGAGCTCGTGCTGCAGACACGCAACGCCGCGCATGTGCAAGACCTGGTGCGACGCCTGGGCGCCGCGGGCTTCGATGCACAGACATGCTGAAACGCTGCGGCGCCTGCTGGCCGCTGCGGCTCAGACGCTGCGCCACGTGAGCCGCGCGCACCTGCTGCGGCTGCTGGCAACCGGCACGCTGGCAGCGCTGCCGGTGGCGGCCACGCTGGCCATCTTTGCCTGGTTCGCCAGCGTGCTGCTGGGCTGGCTGGGGCCCGACAGCCTCATCGGCTCGCTGCTGGTGGCCATCGGCCTGGGCTCGGAGTTCGTGGGCTACCTCATCGGCCTGGGGCTCTTGCTCGCCGTGCTGGTGGGCCTGGGTGCGCTGGTGGAAGCCGGGCTGGAGCGCGGCCTGGCACGCCTGGTGGACGGCGTGATGCGCCGCATACCGCTGGTGCGCCAGGTCTATGAACTGGTGCAGAAGCTGGTGGCGCTGTTTGGGCAGCGCGACCCCAACGCTGCGCGCGCCATGCAGGCGGTGTGGGTGCGTTTCGGCGGCGACACGGGCGGCGCGGTGGTGCTGGCGCTGCAGACCGCGGCCGAGGTGCTGGAAGTCGACGGCCGGCGCTGCGTGGCGGTGCTGGTGCCCACCGCGCCGGTGCCCATTGGCGGCGGCCTGCTCTTCGTGCCCGAAGCCTGGGTGACGCACGCCGCGCTCAGCGTGGAGGCGGTGACGAGCCTCTATGTCTCGATGGGTGTCACCGCGCCGCAGCACCTGCCGCTGGCCGACGCCGCGACGGCGGCCGTCACCGTGGCGCGCTGAAGGGGCGTGCTACATTCGCTGCCATGCGTCCCGCAGCTTTCTACTTTTCGTACTTTTGGTTCTCGCACCGCTTGGCGGCTGGAGAGGCAAACGCGTAGGTAGATTCAACGCAACGTACCCCCAGAAACCGCCGGCAGCCCCGGCGGTTTTTTGTTGCCCGGGGCCCTGCAGGCACCCACGAAAGCCGTTCATGAGCCCGAAGACCGCGACCCCCACCGACGAGCGCCTGGCCCTGTCGGAGAAGACGAGCCAAACCGACGATCAGCGCATCCGTGATGTCACGCCGCTGCCGCCGCCGGAGCACCTGATCCGCTTTTTCCCGATTGCGGGCACGCCGGTGGAAACACTGATCAGTAACACGCGCAGCCACATCCGCAAGATCATGACTGGCGATGACGACCGCCTGCTCGTGATCGTCGGCCCCTGCAGCATCCACGACCCCACCGCCGCGGTGGAGTACGCGCGCCGGCTGAAGGCTGAGCGCGACCGCCACGCCGGCGAGCTGGAAATCGTGATGCGCGTCTACTTCGAGAAGCCGCGCACCACGGTGGGCTGGAAGGGCCTGATCAACGACCCCTACCTCACCGAGAGCGTCCGCATCCACGAAGGCCTACGCATCGCGCGCCAGCTGCTGGTGGACATCAACCGCCTGGGCGTGCCGGCGGGCAGCGAGTTTCTCGACGTCATCAGCCCGCAGTACATCGGCGACCTCATCGCCTGGGGCGCCATCGGTGCGCGCACCACCGAGAGCCAAGTGCACCGTGAACTGGCCAGCGGCCTGTCGGCGCCGGTGGGCTTCAAGAACGGCACCGACGGCAACGTGAAGATCGCCATCGACGCCATTCAGGCCGCGAGCCGCCCGCACCACTTCATGAGCGTGCACAAGAACGGCCAGGTCGCCATC
>JANMMD010000275.1:0-8054 GCA_031372905.1 Betaproteobacteria bacterium | reverse complement strand
CCGCGCGTGTTGCCGGCCCAGAAATGCGCCTGCTGCGCCGAGACGCCCGCGCCTTCGCTGTTGGTGATGAGCTTGTGCGTGGTCAGGGCTGCGTCTTCGCAGCGCCGCGCCAGTTCGGCCGCGGCCGCAGCATCGATGGCCCAGGGGTGGAAGAGGTCGAGGTCGCGCGCCACGTCCTGCGCGCTGGCCAGATCGTCGGCATCCGGCAGGCCGGCGGCCGGGTCTTCGGCCGTGAACCGCGCAATGTCGTAAGCCGCCTGCACGGTCTGCTGCAACGCCGCTGCCGAGAAGTCGCTGGTGCTGGCGTTGCCACGGCGCTGGCCCAGATAGACGCTGACGCCCAGGCTCTTGTCGCGGTTGCGTTCGACGTTTTCGAGCTCACCCTTGCGCACGCTGACACTCAGCCCCACGCCTTCCGAGACCTCGGCGCCGGCGTCGCTGGCGCCCAATTTCCTGGCCAGCGCGAGGGTGTCCTCGACGATTTGCTGAAACTGGTCAAGTCGGTACGCAAAGCCTGTGTCGGCGCGGTCTGTGCTCATCGGCGGGGTGTTTTCGAAGTCGACACTTATGATACCGACCCCCTATCCCGCGAGCTCGGACCCGAGCCCAACCAAGCCATGGCCCGACGCGCCGCCCCGCACCGCGGCATCGACGTTCACTACGGCGAAGCTGAAACAGCAGCTGCCGACGATGCCGGCAGCAACCGCCCGAGCAAGACGCAGGCGAAGCAGAAGTCGCACAGCCTGCAAGAGCTGGGCGAAGCTTTGGCCGAGCTTCCGGCCGATGTGCTGAAGACGATCGAAATGCCCGAAGTGCTGCGCGACGCCATCGAGCAGTACCGCCGCACCAAGAGCCACGAAGGCCGGCGCCGCCAGCTGCAGTACGTGGGCAAGCTGATGCACCGCGCCGACGAAGACGTGCTGCGCGAAGCCGTGGCCGCGGCCACGCTGGGCACGGCGGAAAATGCGCTGGCTCTGCACCAGGCCGAGAGCTGGCGTGCCGAGTTGATTGCCAGCGACGACGCGATGACCCGCTGGCTCAACGAACACCCCGAGACCGACACCCAGGAGCTGCGCAGCCTCGTGCGTCAGGCACGCAAGGACGCCGCCGGCCTGGCGCCTGAAGCCCGCCAGCCCAAGAGCTTCCGCGATCTCTTCCAGTACATCAAGCCGATGCTGTCGGCGTGAACGCCGAGCCCCCAGCCCTCCAGAGCTTCAGACCATGACCAGCTTCGATCCCGTCCGCATCGGCGTCGTCTCCATCAGCGACCGTGCCTCCACGGGCGTCTATGAAGACAAGGGCATCCCGGCACTGCAAGACTGGCTGGGCCGCGCGGTGCTGAACCCCGTGACATGGCACACCCGTTTGATCCCCGACGAACAGGACGGCATCAGCGCTGCCCTGCGCGAGCTGGTGGACGATGTGAAGTGCGATCTCGTGCTCACCACCGGCGGCACCGGTCCGGCACCGCGCGACGTCACCCCCGAGGCCACGCTGGCCGTGGCCGACAAGGTGATGCCGGGCTTCGGCGAGCAGATGCGCCAGATCAGCCTGGCCTTCGTGCCCACGGCCATCCTCTCGCGCCAGGTGGCGGTGGTGCGCGGCCAGGCGCTGATCATCAACCTGCCCGGTCAGCCGAAAAGCATTGCCGAAACGTTGCAGGGACTGCCCGAGCGCAGCCCGCCGGTGCACGGCATCTTTGCCGCCGTGCCCTACTGCGTCGACCTCATCGGCGGGCCCTACATCGAAACCGACGGCACCCTGTGCGCCGCGTTCCGGCCGAAAGCAGCGCAAAGGGCGCGGCCGGCGGCCTGAAACACCCGGCGCCGCAAGGCGGCGCCCTGTTGACGGTAACCCGGCGGCGCTTTTTCACAGCGCGCACGCTCAAGACGCGGCGGGCAAGGCCGATGTCATGACGACCCGCCCGCTTCAGGCCTTCCGTCCGTCCTATGCCCGACCTCACCAGCCCGCCCCCGCGGCTGCTGCCCACCGTGTCCATCGTCGAAGAGACGATGCGCCAGGCGCGGCGTGCCGTCGCGCAGGCGCTGTTGGGTGCCGGTCTGATGGCCGCGCTGCTGCTGGGCCAGCATCACTGGTCTTCACAGGCCTTGCAGCGCGCGGCCGACCGCCATGCCCAGGCCCACAAGCTGGCCGGTGAGTTGCGTGTCGCCGGCCAGCAGCTGGCCCTGGCCGCGCAGATGGCCGCCATCACCGGCGGGCGTGAATGGATAGACCGTTACGAGAAGCTGGTGCCCGAGCTGGCACTGGCCACGGAACACACCAGCCTGCTGGCACCACACCGCGAGGGGGCGCGCTTCCAGGAGCGCACCCGTGACACCGCCGCGCTGCTGGCGCGCATGCACGCCTCGGCCGCCGAAGCGCTGAACTCCGGCGCGCCAGACGCCGCGCGCGCGCTGTTCGAGAGTTCGCGTTACCTCGCCCAGACCCGGCTGCTGCGCGAGGCCACCGAAGAACTGACGCTGGCCTCGCTGGCCGCCACCGAGCAGGAGGTCGGTACGCTGCGGCTCGTGTCGCTGGCCAGCACCGGCGTCGCGCTGCTGCTCAGCCTGGTCGTGGGTGCGGTGCTGTGGCGCCGCCTCAGCAGCGGGCTGCACCGGTCACGCGGTTCGCTGCTGGAAGCCGAAGAGCGCATACAGCGCCTGGCCGCGAGCGACCTGCTCACCGGCCTGGACAACCGTGCTGCCCTGCACGACGCGATGCAGACGCTGATGAGCCGCGCCCGCCGCCACAAGGAAGCGCTGGCGGTGCTGATGGTCGACCTCGACCGGTTCAAACCCGTCAACGACCGCCACGGACACATGGTGGGTGACCTCGTGCTCAAAGAAGTGGCGCGGCGCCTGGCACGCTGCCTGCGCAGCAGCGACCTGCGCGCGCGTTATGGCGGCGATGAGTTTGTCGTGGTGGTCGATGAACGCGAAGGGCCGGGCACCGCGCGCGCCGCGGCCGAACGCATCGTCGAGCGCTTGTCCATGCCGATGCAGGTCGGCGAGATCACCGTCAACATCGGCGCCAGCGTCGGCATTGCACGCTTCCCCAACGACGCACTGTCCGACGACGAGTTGCTGCGCAAGGCCGACAGCGCGCTGTACCGCGCCAAGCACCAGGGCCGCGGCAGCGTGTGCCTGTACGACGCCTTTCTCGACGAGGCGCTGGCCGAGCGCGATACCCTGGAAGCGGCGCTGCGCGAAGGCATCACCGCCGGCCAGCTGGTGCCCTACTACCAGCCCATCGTCGACCTCGAAACGCGCCAGGTGCGGTCGGTGGAACTGCTGTGCCGCTGGAAGCATCCAGAACGCGGCCTGCTGTCGCCCGACAAGTTCATCCGCCTGGCCGAAGACACCGGCCTCATCGCGCCGCTGACGATGAGCCTGCTGCGCCAGGCCTGCAAGGACCTGGCGCGCTTCCCCGAGCATTGGCGCCTGTCGTTCAACGTCGCGCCACAGCAGATCCAGGACCCGACGCTGGTCCCAGCGCTGCTGGCCGTGCTGAAGGCCGCCGGCGTGACGCCACAGCGCCTGGACGTGGAACTCACCGAAACCGCGCTGGTCAACGACACGGCGCGGGCGCGCGAGGTCATCATGGCCTTGAAACAGGCCGGCATGACGGTGACGCTCGACGACTTCGGCACCGGCTACAGCAGCCTGAGCTACCTCGCCGAGATGACCTTCGACAAGATCAAGATCGACCGCAGCTTCGTGCGCACGCTGGGCAGCCGGCCCGAGAGCGCCAAGATCGTGGCGGCCATCGTCGGCCTGTCACGCAGCCTGGGCGTGGACACCGTGGCCGAGGGCGTGGAAACCGAAGAGGAGGCCACGCTGCTGCAGCGCCTGGGCTGCAAACATGGGCAGGGTTACCTGTTCGGGCGACCGGGCCTGGCGCGCAATGTCGGGCCTCTGCGGGCGGTGCCCGACGTCGACGCCTGGGCGCTGGCGGACTGAGCCCGCGCGAGAGTTCACGCGCGCCGGCTGAACCCTACTTCACGAGCCGGTTCAGGCGCTCGGCGTCGAAGCTCTCGGTGGTGTTGGCGTCCTGCGGCACGCAGTCGCCCACCGGCAGTTCGCGCGCGCGCGCCGACAGCTTTTCGATGGCTGCCCACAGCAGCGCGATCTGGTGTTCGTGGCCCGAGGCATTGTCGATCAGGCCCTTCATCGCCTGCGACACGGGGTCGTCGCCCTGTGTCACGCCGTAGGCACTGAAGCCCATCTTCGCAGCGGCCTCTTCGCGCGCGGCTTCCACGTCGTGCTGGAGGATGCGCGCCGGGTTGCCCACCGCCGTGGCGCCCGGCGGCACCGGTTTCACCACCACCGCGCTGCTGCCGATGCGCGCGCCATCGCCCACCGTGAAACCGCCCAGCACCTGCGAGTTGGCGCCGACGATGACGCCCTTGCCCAGGGTGGGGTGGCGCTTGGCGCCCTTGGCCAGCGAAGTGCCGCCCAGGGTGACGCCCTGGTAAATGGTGCAGCCATCGCCGATCTCTGCCGTTTCACCCACCACCACGCCCATGCCGTGGTCGATGAAGACGCGGCGGCCGATGGTGGCGCCAGGGTGGATCTCGATGCCAGTGAGGAAACGCCCGATGTGCGAGGTGAAGCGCGCCAGCCAGCGAAAACCGCGCTGCCAGAACCAGTGCGCACGCCGATGCAGCACCAGCGCGTGCAGACCCGGATAACAGGTCAGCACCTCCCACGTCGACCGCGCCGCGGGGTCGCGCTCCAGGATGCAGGCGATGTCTTCGCGCAGACGAGCAAACATGCAGTCAGTGTAGCGGCGGGTCCGGCGCGGCGCCTCAGCGCCGCGCTTTGTCCACGGCACGCGCGATGCCGCGCAGGATGTGCACTTCCTCCTGCGTCAGCTGGGCGCGGTTCAGCACCTGCTGCAGGCGCGGCAGCAGCTTCTTGGGCGCGGCGGGGTCGAGAAATCCCACGTCCTGCAGCACCTGCTGCCAGTGCTGCAGCAGGCCTTCGACGGCCACGCCATCGGCCAGCGCGGCATCGGTGGTGCGCGGCGCCACGGCATAGCCGCCCAGCGCCTGGCGCCAGTCGTAGGCGATGAGCTGCACCGCTTGCGCCAGATTCAGCGAGCCGTAGTCGGCCGGCGCCGGTATCGACAGGCAGGCGTGGCAGCGGTAGACGTCTTCGTTGCGCAGCCCGGTGCGCTCGGGGCCGAAGACGAAGGCCACGCGGTGCGGGCTGGTGCTCAGCGTGCTGAAGTGTTCGCGTGGCGTGAAGGTGGGCGGGCCGAAGTCGCGTGGCGTCATCGCGGTGGCGCAGGCCCAGCTCACGCCCTCCAACGCTTCGGCCAGGCTGGCCACGATGCGCGCCCGCGTCAGCACGTCGGCCGCGCCACTGGCCATGGCCACGGTGTCTTCGCGGCTCAGCACGTCGTCGAAGCGCGGCCGCACCAGCACCAGGTCCGAGAAGCCCATCACCTTCATCGCGCGCGCAGCCGCGCCCACATTGCCAGCATGGCTGGTGCCAACCAGCACGAAACGGGTGGGGTCGGGCGCGGTCAAGGCACTAAAATCAGGTTCATTCCAACGGCATTGTCTTCCGCCGCTGCGTTCTTTATCCCCTTCAACGCACCTTTCTGCCCGCAGGCCGCCCCATGTCGCAAGCGCTCCACCCCATGTTGAACACCGCCATCAAGGCGGCCCGCACAGCAGGTTCCATCATCAACCGCGCAGCCCTCGACCTCGAGGTGCTGAAGGTCGGCAGCAAGGGGCCGAACGATTACGTCTCGGAGGTCGACCAGGCCGCCGAAGACGCCATCATCCGCACGCTGCTGGAGGCCTACCCGGGCCACGGCATCCTGGCCGAAGAGAGCGGGCGTGAACACGGTGCGAAGGACAGCGACTACGTCTGGATCATCGACCCGCTGGACGGCACCACCAACTTCCTGCACGGCTTTCCGGTCTATGCCGTGAGCATTGCGCTGGCCTTCCGCGGCCAGGTGCAGCAGGCGGTGGTCTACGACCCCACGCGCAACGACATGTTCTATGCCAGCAAGGGCCGCGGCGCCTTCCTGAACGACCGCCGCCTGCGCGTGAGCCGCCGCACGCGCATCAGCGATGCGCTCATCGGCACCGGCTTTCCCTTCCGCAAGGGCGATAACTTCAAACGCTACGTGAAGATGTTCGAGGAGGTGATGCAAAGCTGCGCCGGCCTGCGCCGCCCGGGCGCTGCGGCGCTGGATCTCGGCTATGTGGCCGCCGGCTACTACGACGGCTTCGTCGAGACCGGCCTGAACCCCTGGGATGCCGCTGCAGGCTCGCTGATGATCACCGAGGCCGGTGGTCTGGTGGGCAACTTCACCGGCGAAAGCGACTTCCTCTACCAGCGCGAGATCGTCGCCGGCAACCCCAAGGTCTACGGCCAGATGGTGCAGATCCTGGCGCCCTACACACGCGTCATCAAGGACAGCGTGCCGGGCGAGGGGCCGCTGTCGGCGGCCGCCGCGGCGCTGGCCGGCTCGGCCGACGCGACCCAGGCGTTTCTGGATGTCGATGGCGAGAAGGCCGCAAGGCCCGTGCCCGCAGCTGCAAAGAAGGCCGCGGTGCGCATCCGCAAGATCGAAGCCGACGACGCGCCGATGTGAAGCCGGCGGCCCGCGGGCCCAGAATCACGCCGTTGTCTGCTTCAAAGATCACCGCCGTGCCCAGATTCCTGCTCATCCTGCCGCTGGTTCTTGCCGCTGTTTCACTCACGGCCCAGGCGCAGACCGCTGCGCCGGCTGCAGCGGGCACACCGGGCGCGGCGCCCGCCAAACCGAAATGGGACGTCAACAAGCCCCCCGGCGCGGCGCGCACGGTGAAGCTGGACACGCGCACCGGCACCTGGATGAGCGTGGACATCAGCCCCGACGGCAAGACGCTGGTCTTCGACCTGCTGGGCGACCTCTACCTGCTGCCCATCACCGGCGGTGACGCCAAGCCGCTGACCACCAGCATGGCCTGGGACCACCAGGCTCGCTTCTCCCCCGACGGCAAACGCATCGCCTACGTCACCGACGCTGGCGGCGGCGACAACGTGTGGGTGATGAATGCGGACGGCACCGGCGCGCGCGCCGTGACGAACGAGGACTACCGGCTGCTCAACAACCCGGTGTGGCACCCGAACGGCCAGTACCTCGCGGCGCGCAAGCACTACACCGGCACCCGTTCGGCCGGCAGCGGTGAGATCTGGCTCTACCACCTGGACGGCGGCAAGGGCGTGCAGCTGAACGAGAAGCCCAATTGGCAGAAAGACCTGGGCGAGCCGGCGCTGTCGCCCGACGGGCAGCACCTCTACTACTCGCGCGACACCACGCCGGGCAACACCTTTGAGTACAACAAGGACTCCAACAAGGAGATCTTCCGCATCTTCCGCCAGAGCCTGGCCGACGGCAGCGTCGAGCCCTTCGTCACCGGCCCGGGTGGCGCCATCCGGCCCGTGCCGTCGCCCGACGGCAAGCACCTCGCCTTCGTGCGCCGCGTGCGCAACCAGAGCACGCTGTTCCTCAAGGACCTGAAGACCGGCGAAGAAAAGCCGGCCTGGGGCGGGCTGGAACGTGACCTGCAGGAAGCCTGGTCGGTCTACGGCGTCTACCCGGGTTTTGCGTGGACCCCCGACAGCCGCCACATCGTCGTCTGGGCCCAGGGCAAGCTGTGGAAGGTGGAGCCCTTCAAGGGCACGGCCGAAGACATCCCGTTCCGCGTGCAGCACACGCGCGAGGTGCGCGATGCGCTGCGCGTGCCGCAGGCGGTGTCGCCCGATCAGTTCGACGTGAAGCAGCTGCGCTGGGCCACGGTGTCTCCCGACGGCAGCCGCGTCGTCTATTCCGCCCTGGGCCAGCTCTACGTCAAGAGCCTCGCCGACAACAGCGCGCCACGCCGTTTGACGAAGCAAGACCAGCATTTCGAGTTCTTCCCCAGCTTCAGCAGCGACGGCCGTGAGCTGGTTTACGTCAGCTGGCACGACCAGCAACTCGGCGCCGTGCGCAAGCTCAACCTGGCCAGCGGGCGCGAGACCGTCATCACGCCCACACCGGGCAAGTAC